>JAATFX010000106.1 GCA_015654925.1 Enterobacterales bacterium
AGCTGACAGAACTATGTTCGAACAACGCGTAAATTCTGACGTACTGACCGTTTCCACCGTTAACTCTCAGGATCAGGTAACTCAAAAACCGCTGCGGGACTCGGTGAAACAAGCACTGAAGAACTATTTTGCTCAATTAAACGGTCAGGACGTGAATGATTTGTATGAGCTGGTACTGGCTGAAGTGGAACAGCCACTGTTGGACATGGTCATGCAATACACCCGCGGCAACCAAACCCGCGCGGCCCTGATGATGGGGATCAACCGTGGTACACTGCGTAAGAAATTGAAAAAGTACGGTATGAATTAATACCATTACTTAAACGAATTAAAGATAAAGGCGTTAATGGGCAACCATTAGCGCCTTTTTATTTTCGTCACCGCCGGGCCGCCCCGGGTCCGGGCCGCGCCTATTTGCGCTATTGCCCTACGCGCCGCCGCTCAAGGATCGCCAGGCTACTGACCATCTGGCGGCGATATTGCAGCACCGCCACCAGCGCCAGACATGGCAAAGCCAGTTCCAGAAACTCCTCCTGGGAGGTTTGCAACGCCACCAGCCACTCCGGCGCATGCCAGCCCAGCATCTCCTTGATGATGCCCAATGAGCGATCGATGCCGTTGGTCAGGAAAATAAGGCAAATAAACGTCGTCACGGTCACCGCATAGTTTTTGCCGGCTTTGATACCCTGCCAAAGAGGACCGGTAAAACGAATCACCAAATACAGGCAGGCCACGATAATCGGAGCAAGAGAAAGAAACGCATACACTTTATCCAGCCCCGGCAGGCTGCCGGTCCAGAAGCGCAGCTTAAGCATGCTTATATGATCGATATATTTGTGCAGGTCGGCTTCGCGCGCCATCATGGCCAGTAAAGCGATAATGATCGCCCAGCGGGTCTTGCGGGTAAAGTGCGGGATCGGCAGCACGATTAAAAGCGCAATGGTTACCGCATAAAACACCAACGTCAGGTTTTCCACCAATTGCCCCTCTTCGACCAAATGAACCAACGTATCCGACGGCATAACGCACCAAAGCAAAAGGGTAAAAAGCGATACCGCCGCGGCAAACCAGACCGAAAAGCGTGGTAGATCAAATGGGGACATGATCGAATTCCCTGCAAAAAAGAGCGGTATTTATAGCCAGAAAAAATGATGTTTGTTTGATTATCTATGCTAATTAATATTTATCTGTAATAGAAATTCAACTCGAATAAGCCCGGTTACGAGAATTTTTTGCGCTGTTACTATTGCATAAGTAAAACGATCGGTTTACTTTTGATGGCATGCATAAAAAACAGGATATTATCCAGGCCGCGGAGCGGTTGTTTTATACCAACGGTTTTCACGCCACCAGCACGGACCGGATTTGCCGCGAGGCTGGCGTATCAACGCGCACGTTGTATCGTTATTTTCCTTCCCGGGAAGAACTGACGGAGGCGGTGATGGCCGACCGTAAATACCGGTTCTTCTCGATGCTTCATCATCCCCGGCATCCTGAGGCTATCAACAGGCTTTTTGGCGTACTCGGGCAATGGATGCGGGAACACGGCGCATCGGGATGCTTCTTCCTGAAAGCCTGGGGCGAATATGCGGAGCAGGATGTCAGGCTGTCGGCGCAGGCCCTTGACTATCGTTATGCGCTACGGGAGTACATAACGGCCTGCATCAGACATTCGCACGGCGTCGACAGCGGCGCGCTAGCAGATGCCATATGGATGTTGTCCGAAGGCGCCATCACCTCGGCGCTCATTATCGGTCCCGAAGCGGCCATTCGTGCGGGAGAGGCCGCCGCCCTGCTTATCGGCAACGCCGGGGAATGGCGATGAAAGCGTCCGTGGCGCTCGGAATGACCGGTTTCTCGCTAATTGCGGTAACCTACGGGATGGCCAGATTCTCATGGGGACTGATGCTGCCTGCGGTAATGCGCGATATTCCCTTCAGTCCCCGGCTGGCTGGCGTCATTTCTGCCTGCAGCTTTGCGGCTTATTGCCTGTCCATTATCTGTGCATCAGTATTGGCGGAACGTTTTGGCCCGCGGCTACCGGCAGCGGCGGCGGCTTTTTGCGCGGCGGCCGGCCTGCTGTTGCTCGCACTCTCCTTTTCTCCCGGTATGCTGGCAGCCGGCCTTTTCATTGCCGGCCTGAGTTCCGGTCTGGCCTCGCCTTCCCTTGCCGCCGCGGTCAGCCGCGTTATTGCTGAATCACGACAGCCGCTGGTGAATACCATAATCAACGCCGGAACCGGGGCAGGCATCATCCTGTCCGTGCCGGTGTTGCTCTTTCTACCCGGCGCATGGCGCATGGCCTGCGTGGTATTTGGCCTGGCGGCGCTGGCCTGTCTGGTACCGGTTATTCGGTACCTGCCCAGCGGTTGTCAAAATATCGGTACGGAGAAAAAAAGCTGGCGTGAGACCCTTCTCCGGCGTCAGTTGGCGCGTCTCGCCATCATTGCATTCGTCAGCGGAATGGCCAGCGCGGCATGGTGGAGCTTTGGTCCGGACGTGCTGCGCCATCATTCGGGCGTGGATGAAAAAATCACCAGCCTGCTGTGGCTGATAAGCGGTGGCGCGGGAATCCTTGGCGTACTCACCGGTCCCGCGGTGGCGTATACCGGGCTGAATCAGGTCTATCGTATTTCACAGCTGTGCATGGCCGCTCCGCTTATGCTGCTGGCATTCAGTCCTGGGTTCTCGTGGTGGTTCTTTCCTGCCGTTGCGCTATGCGGCGCGGGTTACGTCACGCTGTCCGGCGTGCTGCTGGTCTGTGGGGCTTCAGCGGCGCAAGACGCGCCGGCCTCAGGCGTGGGCGTGGCGTTTTTCATGATGGCGGCGGGCCAGGTCGCGGGTTCGGTTATCTTCGGCTTGCTTTATGCGCAAACGGAGGCGGCTCCGGCGCTCGCGGCGTTTTCCATTCTCTCCGTGCTGATGATGTTTTTGACCCCGTCAAAGAACGGACGTTGATAGCTGCACCGGCCATAATCCATTAGCACCCCGGCCATATTTTATCTAGCGCGTTATCTGCGCGCCGGAAAAAATATCTTTGATCACGCCGCCGATCCACCCTTTGCTGACGCAGACGATCGTTACGCGCTCGCCTTTATTATCCACGGCGGAGGTCATGCTCATTACCCGTAACGCCGTGCGGGGTTGAATCAGGATATGATCCACCAGGAAAGAGGTGCTGGCGATTTTCTTCGGCACCGACGCGTCAAAAACCATGATAACCGACGCCCCTGTTACTTTTGACGTATTCCTGGTCCAGCCGCTGCGCCATTTGAGGCAATTGATAGGGATGGCCGAGGCGGACATAAATCCCCGATCCATAATCATATCGCCCTCTTTTATGGCGTTGGCGTAGACGGCGCGCGGGCACTCGACGGAACGATAGGCATACCCGCCGAAATCCTTAAGCCGGCCGGCGGCGGCCAGCATATTCTGGGCTTCATCCCTGGCGGTCGGTATCTCATTGGTGAGCGCATCGCGGCCAAAACGCAGCCAGTCGTTGATAACGTCGCTGCCCGCCTCGGTGTATTCGTCAATAACGGCGGAGGCAACCTGCTGTCGCGCAAGTTCCATAAGCTGGGAGGAGATCTGCTCTCTCTGCTGCTCGGTTAGCGTGATGTCATCAATATTCTGCTGCAACAGCCGGCGTACTTCATCCCCCCGCTGCTGTAGCCGCCATGCATCGGCATCGGTGATACCGGCATCCAGCACCCGTTTAATCTTGCCCGGCGCGATATGATGATAATCGGCCGCCGTCGCAATCTCCTTCAGGGTTAATCGGTGGGGTTTAATATCCACTAATTGAAAACGGGTCCGATCGTTAATGATTACAGCATGGCCCGACAGTATCTCGTTACTGTAATCAATGGCATGGGCATTGTTTTTAATCAGGATTTTAAAAAAAACCCGGACAAAGCCATCTTCGACGATCGGAGCGAGTTTCTTGCCCATAGCTTTATCGGCAGAGGCCAGGATAAAACTTGGGTTGAAAAACATCTCACCCCGCTGTAACCGGCTGAGATCGTCCTTGGACATGACGCACCTGCGAAACACCGTCCCTTGGAACGAAGGCATTTTTTGCAATGCGGAGCGAATGGCCTCGATCTGATCCATCAGCCCTTCACCGGCCGCCGCCTCGGGATGCGCCTGGGCCATGGTCATCATCAAAGCATTGACCCGGTCGGTATTGATAGTGACATATTTATCCAGGGAATTGATCTCGCCGTCGGTCAGGGTAAGTCTGACTTTCGCCGCGGGCCGCTTCGCCAAAGGCCGCGAGCGTTGCGCTACTATATTCGGCATTTCATACTGCATGGACGGGGAAGACCGACCTCCGGCCTGGCTAAAACCAAACCGGCAGATGTATTTTTTATTGCCTTTTTTGGTCAAGCCAGACAGGACATAGCGCTGCTGCGCCTGGCCCTCAATCAGGAAAAATTTGTCCGCATATTTGATATAACGCCGCTGGGTAGCCGGATCGATAAATATTTCCCCCGCAGGATCAATCACCAAAGCCGATTCCAGTTCCGCCGCGTTAATGCCTAAATGAATATGCCGGTCCAGCGCGACCTTTAACCGCGCCGGGATAGTCAAACGGGCAGGCGCAGCAGCGAGGCCGCTCATTTCCTGCCGGATTAATTGCGTGAAACTCCGGCCGGTTTGGCTGCCGCCGGCCGACCATTCGCCCGCTTGGATTTTCAGCGATAATTTGACTGCGATGGCCTCGCTTAACGCCATGAGAGCAATATTCAAGCCGTCGTTCAGCACGAACGACGCACCCTGCTTACGCTCCAGCTCATTATCGCCATTAATCATTTTGTCGATATCCAATCCCAGGGAAACAAACGGCGTTATGGGGTTTGGCAGCAGCATATTCACCACCGAAAAGTAGCGTATTGCCATATCCCTACCGATTTCGGCGTTGGACTTTATGCCGTTATCAGCATCGTCATAGGTTCTTTGTGCCTGCCTTGCAAGAAGATGGGTATTCAAATCGCCCGGCAGAATGTATTGCCCGCGCCAGATTTTATTCACGTGGCTTTCAGCGACAGGCTGTTTGGCAAAGGTCCCGAGCCAATAATCGATCCCCGCGTATAGCCAGCCATCCTGACGAGTGCGGATAGAAAAATGCTTGGCAATGTCCTCACGTCCGTTTTCATCCCGGCAATAACGGATAAACCATCCGGTGAAATCCCGCTGATTATTAAAAATACGGAATTTCTGTTTGCTCCTGGGCATATACACAGCCACGCGCGTAGACGAATCTTCGGTAAGCATGATCATATCGGTGGCCTGATAGCCATTTATATCAAAGATGAATTTTTTGATATGATGGTTTTCTTTGATACCGAGATTAAAAGCATCAAGGTATAGCGTCTCTTCGCCTCCTCCTTTTAATTTTAAGTCATGCAGACTCAGGATTAAGATGGTGAGATTCATCATTTCCTGTATATCTTTTTGCCAATACTGGGTCAGCTTATCCGTAAAGAGCTGGTAAAAATTAATATCAAAAATTATTTTAGCAATGGTTGACGGCAGGATGGGTATTTGATTCTCCCCGCCGAAATAGTCCGCCCGGCCGGCGGCGACGCTATAGATCCCCGTCATTTGGTCTACCACATCCATATTATCCTGGGCATCCGCCGGGAAATTGGTCAACAGGCACTCCGTTACGGACCTGGTCTCGATCAGGGTCTTGCCGCAATGCCGCCAGCCGGTGAGCGCAGCGGGGTCGTTTTGCGCCGAGCTAAACCGATGGAAATATATTTTATCAGGATCAAACGCCTGTCCGGTATATCGGCTTATCGCCGATTTCATTACCTGCGCGGCCGTACTCAATATATCCGGGAAGGATTGATAATACCGTTCGAACAGGGCCTTAACCGGTATGGCTTTATCATGAATAGTGACGGTAGGTTCAACTGGTTTCTGCGCATCTTGGGCGGCGCGGCGCGGTCTATGCCAATTAATGAGCGAACGGACCACACGCGGTTTTTTCAGGCTGGACTTATGGCTGGCCCGCGTAAAAACGGCATCGGCATAGATAATGCCGGCGCTGCCGCAGCCCGCGGCAGCGACAGCCGACCCGCTGGTCCCAGAGCGGCCTACGGTTGCCCGGGCAACCGGCTCAATGGACACGCATCGCCGGCCCGGGGAGGATCGGTGCGCGCTCGCCGAGGGGTAGGCCACGGATCGATCGCCATGGACTTGGGATACATTGGATAGCACCGCGATAAGATTAATAAGCACCAGCGCTCTGGCTCTTTTTTCCGCATCACCTGGATTTCGCGCCAGGCGGTCGACCAACCGCTGTTCTTGCCAGGGGAGAATATATCTATCATTACGTCTGTTATTATAATCTCCGATTGTTTTTCTATAATTATCATTTATTGAAATCATTAATACATGCCTAACAAATTATCAAACCCACATATACTCCTCGTTTTATTTTAACGTACATAGTTAGAATATAGTTATTATTTAACTTACGAACAATCAATATCAGATCAGCGCTAGAAATGATTACCGGCCGGCAATTAGCACTCTGTGGTTAATGAAATATTAAGGCTGCGATGCAAATAACGCCTTCGCCACGAACAAACCATTTAGGGCGGCGGGAAAACCCGCATAAACCGCCATTTGCATAATTATCTCGACTACTTCCTCCTGCGTCAGACCAACGTTAAGCCCGGCCAGGATATGAACTTTTAACTGCGGCGCACAATTGCCCAGGGCGGTTAACGCCGCGATTGTGGCGATTTCGCGCGCGCGCAGGTCCAGGCCCGGCCGGGAATAAATATCGCCGAATGGAAATTCCAGCATATAACGCGCAAAATCCGGAGCGATATCGGCCAGCGAGTCGACCACGTGCTTACCCGCTTCGCCATCGATGGCGGCCAGCGCCGCCATTCCCCGTTCCAACCTGGTTAATTCGTTCCCTTGGATTGTCATATTCACTCCTGATTGATGTTTGAGCCGGCGTAACCGTCAATTTTGTCATCCAGCACCCGCAGGGCGGCCTGAAGATCGGTAATATGAATCCGCAGCCTGGCGCGATGTTCCTCCAGCAACCGCTGGCGCTCGGCGTTCGTTGCCGGTCCATCCGCGCGCAGTTGGGCGTAGCGCAGCATTTCACGCAGGGACATGCCGGTGGTTTTCAGACGCTGCAAAAACGCAATCCAGCCCAGGACCGAATCATCATAAGCACGCTGGCCTGAAGCATCCCGCAGAACGTAGGGCAGCAGGCCGATGCGTTCGTAGTAGCGCAGGGTATGGGCCGTCAGCCCCGTCCGTTTCGCAATATCACCAATTTTCATACTCGCCTTCGTATTGTGCCGGCCATACCGGCCATACATGGTACGGACAAAGGTTATGCTACAGCTTAGAGCATGCGCTAAGTCAAGGAGCAAAAGCTGTTTTTAGGGCAAAAAAAAACCCCGACAGAGTCGAGGTCTTAAATTTTTTCAGATACCGGGAACAAAACATACTTAGGCGGTTAATACCGCAAAATGGCTTCCGGTAGTCTGGGTCCGCTGTGGGTTACAGAGCAACCACGTTAGCAGCAGATGGGCCTTTCTGGCCTTTTTCGATAGTGAATTCAACACGCTGACCTTCGTCGAGGGTCTTGAAATCATTGCTCTGGATAGCGGAGAAGTGTACGAACACATCTTTGCTGCCGTCAGCAGGAGTGATGAAACCAAAACCTTTACCAGCGTCAAACCATTTTACTAAACCAGTCATTTTGTCAGACATAGATACTTCCTTCATAATTATTTGTGCCACGATGTGGCGTTAAAGAGGTCTGTTTGCCAGGGATTACTTATGGGCACTTAAGAAGGAAATTCGTCGAAGAAGTGATGGTAGACTATCGCTTTTACTTGAACAACTTTACTAAAATGGCTTACATAAATAGGTCTGTACTACAAACCGTTGACGCTA
>JAATFX010000084.1 GCA_015654925.1 Enterobacterales bacterium
AAAATTCGTCGACCTGCGTTTCACTGATACGAAAGGTAAAGAACAGCACGTCACTATACCAGCCCATCAGGTAGATGCCGACTTCTTTGAAGATGGAAAAATGTTTGACGGCTCCTCCATCGGCGGCTGGAAAGGCATTAATGAATCCGATATGGTGCTGATGCCTGATGCCAGCACCGCAATGCTTGATCCTTTCTTCGAAGAATCAACGCTGATTATCCGTTGCGACATTCTTGAGCCTGCCACCATGCAGGGCTACGATCGCGATCCGCGTTCCATCGCCAAACGCGCCGAAGAGTTCCTGAAATCTTCCGGTATCGCGGATACCGTGCTGTTTGGGCCAGAACCCGAATTCTTCCTGTTCGATGACATTCGTTTTGGTTCTTCCATTTCCGGTTCCCACGTCGCCATTGACGACATCGAAGCCGCATGGAACACCGATAAAGCCTACGAAGGCGGCAATAAAGGCCACCGTCCCGGCGTGAAAGGCGGTTATTTCCCGGTTCCCCCGGTGGATTCATCGCAGGATCTGCGTTCCGCCATGTGTCTGACCATGGAAGAAATGGGCCTGGTCGTTGAAGCCCATCACCATGAAGTCGCCACCGCCGGCCAGAACGAAATCGCGACCCGCTTTAACAGCCTGACCAAAAAAGCCGACGAAATCCAAATCTACAAATATGTGGTGCATAACGTCGCCCACGCATTTGGTAAAACCGCGACCTTTATGCCGAAACCGATGTTCGGCGATAACGGCTCGGGCATGCACTGCCATATGTCGTTGAACAAAGACGGCAATAACCTGTTCTCCGGTGATAAATACGGCGGCCTGTCAGAAACGGCTCTGTTCTATATCGGCGGCGTAATCAAACATGCCAAGGCTATCAATGCCCTGACCAACCCGACCACCAATTCCTACAAGCGTCTGGTCCCGGGGTATGAAGCGCCGGTTATGCTGGCCTATTCCGCCCGCAACCGTTCCGCCTCCATCCGTATCCCGGTAGTCGCCAGCCCGAAAGCCCGCCGTATCGAAGTGCGCTTCCCGGACCCGGCCGCCAACCCGTACCTGGCGTTTGCCGCCCTGCTGATGGCCGGCCTGGACGGCGTTATCAACAAAATCCATCCAGGCGATGCCATGGACAAAAACCTGTACGATTTGCCTCCAGAGGAAGCCAAGGAAATCCCGCAGGTGGCCGGTTCGCTTGAAGAAGCCCTTAAGGCGCTGGAAGCCGATCACGAATTCCTGACCCGCGGCGGCGTATTTACCGAGGATTCCATCGACGCGTATATCACCCTGCGCACCGAAGAAGTCGATCGTATCCGCATGACGCCGCATCCGGTAGAGTTCGAGCTGTATTACAGCGTATAACTTGAAAGTGTTTTTTGTTGCCGTGGAAACTTTCAGCCCATCTTCGGATGGGCTTTTTTCTCCACCAAGCCTTGCGCATAGCCAAGCGCATTATTATCTAATGGAATAAATGCACTCGAATAGTGCGGGAGACTGCTTTATGGCTACAGGCTCATTGCCCGATGCTGGGCAGATCCTAAATTCGTTGATAAACAGCATATTGGTGCTGGACAACGATCTTGCCGTTCATTACGCCAATCCGGCGGCGCAGCAACTGCTGGCTCAAAGCTCGCGCAAATTATTTGGTACGCCGCTGCCGGAACTGCTGGGTTATTTCTCGCTTAACGTCGAGTTAATGCGCGAGAGCCTTAACGAAGGCCACGGCTTTACCGATAATGAGGTCACGCTGGTAGTGGACGGCCGTGCCCATATTCTTTCTCTCACCGTGCAACGCCTGCCCGACAATTACGTCCTGATGGAGCTGGCGCCCATGGATAACCAGCGGCGTCTCAGCCAGGAACAAATTCAGCACGCCCAGCAGGTCGCGGCGCGGGATCTGGTGCGCGGGCTGGCCCATGAAATCAAAAACCCGCTCGGTGGATTACGCGGCGCGGCGCAGTTACTGGCCAAAGCGCTGCCCGATCCCTCATTGCTGGAATATACCAAAGTCATTATCGAACAGGCCGATCGCCTGCGCAATTTGGTCGACCGCCTGCTGGGACCGCAACAACCCGGCATGCACGTCACGCAAAGCATCCATCAGGTTGCCGAACGGGTTTTCCAATTGGTCTCGCTGGAAAAACCGGAAAACGTCACCCTGCTGCGCGATTACGATCCCAGCCTGCCTGAACTGGCGCACGATCCCGACCAAATGGAACAGGTATTACTGAATATTACCCGTAACTCGCTGCAAGCATTGGGTGCGGACGGCGGCACGATCACTATACGCACCCGTACCGCGTTCCAACTAACGTTGCATGGTGTACGTTATCGTTTGGTAGCGCGAATTGATATTGAAGATGACGGCCCGGGCGTTCCCGCGCAATTGCAGGATACGCTGTTTTACCCCATGGTCAGCGGCCGTGAGGGGGGGACCGGTTTAGGGTTATCCATTGCCCGCAGTCTTATCGATCAAAATTCGGGTAAAATTGAATTCAACAGTTGGCCGGGTCATACCGAATTTTCGGTTTTCCTGCCCATTCGCCAGTGAGGTCACTATGCAACGAGGGATAGTCTGGATCGTCGATGACGATAGCTCCATCCGCTGGGTGCTCGAACGCGCCCTCACTGGAGCCGGGTTAACGTGCGTCGCCTTCGAAGGCGGCAGCCAGGTACTGGACGCGCTGTCTACCCAAACCCCGGACGTGTTGTTATCGGATATCCGCATGCCCGGCATGGACGGCCTGGCATTACTCAAACAGATCAAACAGCGCCACCCGATGCTGCCGGTGATCATCATGACCGCCCATTCCGATTTGGATGCCGCGGTCAGCGCCTATCAGCAAGGGGCATTCGACTATCTGCCCAAGCCGTTTGATATCGATGAAGCCGTGGCCCTGGTTGAACGCGCGGTCAGCCACTACCTTGAGCAGCAGCAGCCGGCGCGCGCGCAGCCCGCCAGCGGCCCGACGACGGATATTATCGGTGAAGCGCCCGCCATGCAGGATGTGTTTCGCATTATCGGTCGTCTGTCACGCTCCTCCATCAGCGTACTGATTAACGGTGAATCCGGCACCGGTAAAGAACTGGTCGCTCATGCCCTTCACCGTCATAGCCCGCGCGCCAAGGCATCGTTCATCGCCTTGAATATGGCGGCGATCCCCAAGGATTTGATCGAATCGGAACTGTTCGGCCATGAGAAAGGGGCCTTTACCGGCGCCAATCAGGTACGGCAGGGGCGGTTTGAACAAGCGGACGGCGGCACCCTATTTCTCGACGAAATAGGCGATATGCCCCTTGATGTGCAAACCCGCTTGCTGCGCGTATTGGCGGACGGCCAATTCTACCGGGTCGGCGGTTATGCGCCGGTTAAAGTGGATGTCAGGATTATTGCCGCTACCCATCAGAATCTGGAGCTGCGCGTGCAGGAAGGCAAATTCCGCGAGGATTTGTTCCATCGGCTAAATGTCATCCGGGTCCATTTGCCTCCCCTGCGCGAGCGGCGCGAAGACATCCCCCGCCTGGCGCGCTATTTTCTGCAAGTGGCGGCCAAAGAGCTGGGCGTGGACCCGAAAATCCTGCACCCCGAAACCGAAACCGCCCTGACCCGCCTGCCCTGGCAGGGCAATGTGCGCCAACTGGAAAATACCTGCCGCTGGCTGACGGTAATGGCGGCCGGCCAGGAAGTCTTGATTCAGGATTTACCGCCGGAATTATTTGAAAGCACCGCGCCGGATTCCACCATTCAGTCGCTGCCCGACAGCTGGGCCACGCTGCTGGCGCAGTGGGCGGATCGCGCCCTGCGCTCCGGTCATCAAAACCTGTTGTCGGAAGCCCAGCCTGAAATGGAAAGAACGCTGTTGACCACCGCCCTGCGCCATACCCAGGGACATAAGCAGGAAGCGGCCCGGCTGCTGGGCTGGGGCAGGAATACCCTGACCCGCAAGCTCAAAGAGCTGGGCATGGAATAAGGCGCAAAATCCGCGCGCGGTTAGGAATGGTTGTATAATAAAAATGCAAGATAACGCGCAAAAATGGCGTTATTTTGCCCTTTACTTCCTGGGTCCAGACAGTATGATCTTGTCCGTGAACGGGAGGATAACCATGTTGGATTCATTGATTAATTTGGTGACGCAAGGCGCTGACGTTACCGCCGCCGTGGGCCACGCACCGCAAACCGCCCTGGCTGCCATTCTCTGCGCCGCGCTGCTTAATTTTTTCAGCTAATCGTCATCTTGGCCACAGGCGTTTAAATAACCCGCGAGAACTGGCGCTGGCGCTCTTTATTACGCAGATAGGCGTCAAAGCACATGCAGATGTTGCGAATCAGCAGGCGTCCTTTTGCCGTGACCGTAATGGCGCGTTCGCTTATCGCCACCAGCCCGTCCCGCTCCAGCGGTCGCAGCAGGGCGATATCGTCGGCAAAATAGTCGGTAAACCGGATCGCGTAGCGGCTCTCCAGCGCGGCAAAGTCGATATGAAACTGGCAAATCAGCGCTTTGATCACATCCCGGCGCAGGCAATCATCGCCGGACAGCGCCACGCCGCGCCATAGTCCATTGCCCTGGCGGGCAACGCTGGCCTCATAGGGTTTCATCTCTTTTCGGTTCTGGATATAGCTATCCCCGATCATACTAATCGCCGAGATGCCCATCCCCAATAAATCGCAGTCGCCCTGGGTGGTATACCCCTGGAAATTGCGGTGCAGCTTGCCGGCGCGCTGGGCGATGGCCAGGTCGTCATCCGGCCGGGCGAAATGATCCATACCGATAAACTGATAACCGGCGCCGCACAGGGTGGCTATGGTGTGCTGTAAAATTTCCATTTTCTGGGATGCGTCGGGCAAATCGGCGGGTTTAATTTTGCGCTGGGCGGCGAACAGCGCCGGCATATGCGCGTAGTTAAATACGCTCAGGCGCTGGGGAGCAAGTTCGATCACCCGGTTCAGGGTGTGTTGAAAGCGTGCCAGCGATTGCCGCGGCAAACCGTAAATCAAATCGATATTGGTGGATAAAAAACCCGCTTGCTTGGCCCGATCTATCAGGGCGAAGATCAGCTGTTCATCCTGCTCCCGATTCACCAGCCGCTGCACCTCGGGATTAAAATCCTGCACGCCCATGCTGATGCGGTTAAACCCTTCGGCATAAAGATGATCCATCATAGCCAACTCGATTTCACGCGGGTCGATCTCAATGGACATCTCGGCCTGGGGCGCAAAGTTGAACCGTTCGCGCAGCAGGCGCACCAGGCGCGATATTTGCGCCTGGGAAAGAAATGTGGGCGTACCGCCGCCCCAATGCATCTGGGTAACCAGCCGATGTTCAAATAACGGCGCCCGGCTGCGAATCTCCTGCTCCAGGACATCGAGGTAGCGTTCGGCTTTTTCGGGCTGGCGGGTAACGATTTTATTACAGCCGCAGAAATAACACAGCTTGTGGCAAAACGGCAGATGCAAATACAGCGACAGCGGCCGCTGCGGATAACGCGCCACGGCCTGGACGAACGCCGCCTCGTCATACCGCTCGCTAAACTCCAGCGCGGTAGGATAGGAGGTATAGCGCGGCCCCGATTGATTATATTTTTGAATAAGGGCCGAATCCCATTCTATCGCTGGCACTGACATGGCTGGTTACTCCTTTGGATATTTACGCCGCCCACGCCTTCCGACGGGCAAAACCGCTCTGCGCCCCGAGGTGCGGGCCTTGCGTAACCGGTCTTTGCGCCGGGAGAGCCGCCATAGTTTACCCAATAACCACACTAAATAACATGTCAGCGGTGCGGCGATAAATAACAGCAACGGATTCAAGAGTTAAAAATTGTCTTTTTGGTGACCGCGTTTTAACAACTGCAGCATATCTTCTTTTTTCTCCTCTTCTTCCTCGTCGCCTTCCTCATCCAGCTCAATGCCCAGCAGGGTCATCAGCTCATCGATACGATCCAGTTTCCGATCGACATAGGCCTGCTCAGCGGGGGCCAGTTCTTCGTCCCGTTCCAGTCGCTGCAATAAATCGTCCAGGCGGTCGTCGTTTTCCAGCTGATCCAGCTCCATTTGCGGGGAGATCGTCGTGGCGGGGGTGATGTAGTCCGGTTCTGCCGGCTTTTTAACGGTGGCGGCGCTGGCAATCAGCGGTACCGGTTTTTTACTGCCTATCCGGCGATCGGTGCTGGCGCCGGCAGCGGTACGACCCGCGTCTTTATTGCCTTCCTGAGCGCGCGAGCCGGAAGCCAGGCCACGGCGTTTCTTCTGGCGCTGGCGCTCGCGGCCTTCGATATTCAACTCTTCGCGGCTTTTACGTTTATTTTTTTTGGCGGCCGTCGGTTTACCGCGCCCGCTTTTTGCTGATGGATTCATGATGTCTGCTCTTGAGTAACGTTAAATAAGTATAGAATTGCGGCGGAATCTATCAGAAACCCTACCAATAAAAAAGGTGGCAGTTAATCTGCCACCATAAAGTGAAGGTGCTTCGCGAGAAAAACAGTCCACCGGCGATGAACCTGATGGTTCACATCCTGTGTATCGGGTCGTCGCTGTGATGATGTTTTATTCTACTCTATACGAAGCAGATTGGTTAGGATGTATTCCTTTACCCGCTCATCCTGAGCAGAATCCGTCCCTGGGAAGATTAATGAAAAGGCTTAGTGCAGGGATAAAGCGGAGCACTATTCCATGCCTTGAACTTTTCGCTCTGAAAAGTGCCAATTCCAGGCGCTCCTTGCCTTGCCAGCTAATGTAGCTCAGTAAGATTATCGTACAAGGCTGTCTCATGTACCAAGGACGCTATTTTGGCAGAGATAATTAATTAAAGTTATGATTTATAATAAATTAATTTTTATTAAAACGAGATCGCTTCCTTGGAAACAAGCAAATCTCTCACAATAGCAAAATGGTAAAAACTTACGTTAAATCCCTATCTTATTAAAAATGCAGCATAACTTCAGATAGCGCGTCCTGGCCCGGCAAAGATAAAAACCGCTTTTTGCCTTATTACACGTATAATTGACGGCAATAAGCCATCCTGCAGGAGAGGAAGCACTTGACCACCTCATATAATTATCACATGACGCATTTTGTCATGAGCGCCCCGGATATTCGCCATTTGCCCATCGACACCGGCATCGAAGTAGCCTTTGCCGGGCGTTCCAATGCCGGTAAATCCAGCGCGTTAAATACTCTGACCAACCAAAAAGGGTTGGCAAGAACCAGTAAAACCCCGGGGCGTACGCAGCTCATCAATTTGTTTGAAGTCGAGACGGATGTGCGCCTGGTGGATTTGCCGGGTTATGGTTATGCCGAAGTGCCGGAAGAGATGAAGCGCAAATGGCAGCGCGCGCTGGGGGAGTATCTGCAAAAACGCCACAGCCTGAAAGGCCTGGTGGTACTGATGGATATCCGCCATCCGATGAAAGATCTGGATCAGCAAATGGTGCAATGGGCCGTGGGCGTGGATATCCCGGTATTGGTACTGCTGACCAAGTCCGATAAGCTGGCTTCCGGCGCCTGCAAAGCCCAAGTCAACCAGGTAAGGGAAATCGCGGCGGCTTTTATGGGCGATATCCAGGTTGAGGCGTTCTCGTCATTGAAAAAGACCGGCGTCGACAAACTTCGCCTGAAACTGGATAGCTGGTTCAGCGAAATTCCCCCGGCGACCGATGAAGACACCTTTGAGGACGCGCCTGAAGAAGGTTGATTCCCTCCCCGCTCCCATAATACAGGCCGCAGCGCCTGACTAGCGCCCAATAAAAAACGCCCCAGCCAATAATGACTGGGGCGGCTAATATTTAGCCAAATCCGATTACGTGAAGTAAAAGGTCTGAAAGATAGAACATCTTACCTCTGTACCCTACGTCTTTAACTTTACATCAATTTATCGCGGTGCAAAAGGATTTTTTGTAGTTTAATTTCATTCCCGCATGATTTATTTGGCAATTATGCCGGCTTAAATCACCTTTTTGTGTAGCTTAATTACAATAAAAGCTTATTGTTTCGCCACTTAGTGAGCTTCATCCCAATTTTCACCCATACCGACGTCCACCCGCAGGGGCACATCAAGGGTAAAACAGCCTTCCATCAGCGCCTTGATTTGGCTGGTGGCCGCGCTAACCGCATCGCGCCGCACCTCGAATACCAGCTCATCATGCACCTGCATTATCATACGCACCGCGGGACGCTCTTGCTGCAGCCAGGCGTCGATGGCAATCATCGCGCGCTTGATGATATCGGCAGCGGTACCTTGCATAGGTGCATTGATCGCCGCGCGCTCAGCCGCTTTTTTGCGCGTGCCGTTGCGGGAGTGGATATCCGGCAGATACAGCCGGCGGCCATCCAGGGTAGAGACATATCCCTGATCCGTCGCCTGCTTGCGGGTGCGTTCCATATATTCCAGCACGCCGGGATAACGTTCGAAATAGCGGTTCATATATCTCTGCGCTTCCGCGCGGCCGACCGACAGCTGACGCGCCAAACCAAACGCGCTCATACCATAAATCAAACCAAAGTTGATGGCTTTGGCGCTGCGGCGCTGCTCATTGGACACCTTATCCAGGGCCAGGCCGAAGACTTCGGCGGCGGTGGCCCGATGTATATCCTTCCCTTCGGCAAAGGCGCTGAGCAGGCCCTGGTCCCGTGAAAGATGCGCCATAATGCGCAGTTCGATTTGCGAGTAATCCGCCGCCACGATCACCGCATCTTTTGGCGCGATAAATGCCTGCCTGATCCTGCGCCCTTCATCATTGCGCACCGGGATGTTCTGCAGATTGGGATCGCTGGAAGAAAGGCGGCCGGTGGCGGTAATCGCCTGGTGGTAACTGGTATGCACCCGTTTCGATAACGGGTTAATCATCAGGGGTAATTTATCGGTGTAGGTGGACTTCAGCTTGGCCAAGCCCCGGTATTCCAGGATAAGCTTCGGCAGCGGGTAGTCCAGGGCCAGCTCGGCCAGCACCTCTTCGTTGGTGGAAGGGGCGCCGCCCGGGGTCTTTTTCAGGATCGGCAGCTTTTGCTTATCGTATAAAATCGCCTGCAGCTGTTTAGTGGAGGAAAGATTAAAAGGTTCTTTCGCTAATTCATGCGCCTCGATTTCCAATTCGCCCAGCCGCTTGGTCAATTCCACCGAGTGCGCCGCCAGGATCTTCTCGTCAATCAGCACCCCGGTACGCTCGATGCGCGACAGCACCGGCACCAGCGGCATTTCAATTTCTTCAAAGATTTTTTTCAGACCGCTTTCCTGGTCGATGCGCGGCCATAGTTTTTCATGCAAACGCAGCGTCACGTCGGCGTCTTCCGCCGCGTAAGGTCCCGCCTGCTCAAGGGCGATTTGATTAAAGGTCAGCTGATTTTTGCCTTTCCCGGCAATTTCCTCGAAGCCGACCGTGGTATGTTTCAGGTAGCGATCGGCCAGGCTGTCCATATCATGGCGGCCCGATACGCTGTTAAGCACGTAGGATTCCAGCATGGTGTCGAACGCGATACCGGCCAGCTCGATATCGTAACGCGCCAACACGCCGCGATCGAATTTCAGGTTCTGGCCGATTTTACGAATGGCCGGGTCCTCAAGCAGCGGTTTAAGCAGGGCCAGAACTTCATCGCGGTTCAATTGATCGGGCGCGTCGAGATAATCATGCCCCACCGGTAAATAGGCGGCTTCCCCGGGCGTAATGGCAAAAGAGAGCCCGACCAAATTGGTGGTGAGGGTATCCAGGCTATCGGTTTCCGTATCGAAGGCGAACAGGCCGGCCTGTTTAATCCGCGCTATCCAGTCTTGCAGGTCTTCCAGCGTGTAAATGACCAGGTAGCCGTCCTGGGACAACTGCTCCCCCTGCTCTTCGTCCGCGGGCGGGCGCATGGCGGTAAACGGGGACGGCGGGTTGACCTTCGGGGTCTTGCGGCCCTGCAACCATTTGCCTTCTTCCAAATCCGCCTGCCAGCGTTTGAATTCGTATTTTTTAAACAGCTGCTGCAGTTCCACCGCATCGGGATCGGTGACGGTTAATTGATCAAACGGCAAATCCAGCGGCACATCGGTCTTAATGGTTGCCAGCTGATAGGACAAATAGGCCAGCTCTTTATTTTGTTCCAGCTTCGGCGCCATGGTTTTCGCACCGCGAAATGACAGGCCGCCCACGCTCGCCAGGTCGCCATAGATATTATCCAGGCTACCCAATCCCTGCAGCAGCGCCTGGGCGGTCTTCTCGCCAACGCCGGGCACGCCGGGAATATTATCCGAACTGTCGCCCATTAGCGCCAGGTAATCGATTATCAGCTCGGGGGGAACGCCAAATTTCTCGCGGACTTCTTCCGGCCCGAGAATGGTGTTGGACATGGTGTTGATGAGGGTAATCGTCGGCGAGACCAGCTGCGCCATATCCTTATCGCCGGTACTGATCAGCACCTCGCGCCCGGCCCGCGCAGCCTCCAGCGCCAACGTGCCGATAACATCGTCCGCTTCGACGCCCGAGATCGCCAGCAGGGGCAGCCCCATGGCTTTCACCATACTGTGCAGCGGCTCGATTTGGCTGCGTAAATCATCCGGCATCGGCGGGCGATGGGATTTGTAATGCTCAAACAGCTCGTCGCGGAAGGTTTTGCCCTTGGCGTCAAAAACCACGGCCACGTGGCTGGGCTTATACTGCGTCAGCAGGCTTCTGAGCATATTCAGCACGCCGTACATGGCGCCGGTCGGCTCGCCGGCACTGGTGGTCAACGGCGGAAACGCATGATAAGCGCGGTAAAGGTAGGAGGAACCATCAACCAGAATTAACGGATTGTCTGCAATGTGGGCCATAGCGTATTTCGTTCTTTTTTGTCAGCAATCATGAGGGATAGCATGCCATAGCTGGCCGCTAGAGACGAACATTAGCGTAGCATAAGGACGATAAAAAAACTGAAGTGATAAGTAGATCCAGGGGATCGAGCTGTGGATAAGTTTGTGAGTAAAAAATTTTTTTAATTTTTAAATATCTTTAATGATTTTAAGATTTTTATAAAAATCAATTAAAATCATATGGTTAACCATTTACCCTGGCTATTTGCATATATATCAATAGCATTCCTTGTTTGTGGATATAACCAGCATCGATTTTACTGACGCGAAGTCGTGATTTTTTCCGGCAAAAAAAGGATATAGCAACATGGTTATTTTCGACAGGGGGAATGCTAGAAATAACTTGCTGCGGTTGGCATCCGCCGCCCAGAAAAAACGCCGGCATTAACCGGCGTTCAGGTGCGATACATTAATATTAATTCTGTGTCAGCAAGTATTTAACCACGTCGACGAATTGTTTGACGTAGACATCCTTGGAAGACATATCCAGGCCGTCATTTTTAACCATATATTTGCCATTTACAAACATGGCCGGAACACCGCGTAATTGTAAATCGGAAGCGGCTTTTTCCTGCTGGACTACCAGGGACTTAACCACAAAGCTATTCCAGGCGCCGTCATACTCTTGCGCGCTTACGCCAGCTTTAATAAAGACATCGCGAATATCGGCCGGCGTTTGAATGGTTTGGGTTTTCTGGATACCGTCAAATAACAATGGGCTGACTTTGTCTTCAACGCCTAACGCCATGGCCACGGCCCAGGCTTGGGTGACTTGCTTACCCATATCGCCGCCGAGGAAGTCGACGTGATATTTGGTAATCTTGGTTCCTGCCGGCAGAGCCTGCTTCACACTGCTGGAGATATGGTAATTTTGCTCAAATTCGTAACAATGAGGGCAATAAAAAGAGAAAAATTCCAATACCTGCGGCTCATTGGTCGCAGGCTTGTCGAGTTGTATATATTGCTGACCTTCGGAAAATTGTGCCGCCGAAACGCTAAATGCGAGTGCCAGGCCCATAAGCGCAAACCAAATTTTTTTCATTAATCCTTTCTCCAAATGTTTAATACGTAGGCATAAGCTGTAATGGTGGTTCATGCAATAGCCTTACCTGCTCCGTAAAGATCAACGTTTGCTGTGACCAGAACTCCCCTTCAACCATCCATGGGAAGCTATAAGGAAACGCAGGATCTCCCCAGCGCCGGCTAATCCAGGCAAGGTAATAAATCATGCGCATTGCCCGCAACGGTTCGATTAAAGCCAATTCGCGCGGATTAAAATCCATGAATTCGCTGTAGGCATCAAGCACCAGCGATAGCTGGTATTGCTGTTCGATACGATCGCCGTTGAGCAACATCCACAGATCCTGAACCGCGGGTCCATTGCGGGCGTCGTCAAGATCAACAAACATCGGACCGTCGCGCCACAGAATATTACCGGCATGCAGATCGCCGTGTAAACGCAGCGGCCGCCATTGCGTGTTCCAACATAACTTAACTTCGTCTATCAGCGTGTCAACGGATTGTAAAAATGCGGCTTTTTGTTTACCGGTAATCAGGGTGCTGCGCTCAAGTTCACGCCGGGGCTCATACAGATACTCTTCAAGATCGATAGTCGGCCTGGCGGTAAAACATTTATCGCCATTGCTGCGATGGATGCGGCCGATAAACCGTCCGACCCATTCAAGCTGTTCGTCATTGTCTTGTTCGAACTGCCGGCCGCCGACGCTGGGGAAAACGGCGAAATGAAAGCCTTCGTGTTCCAAAAGCGTAGAACCATTAATCCGCATCGGAGGAACCACCGGAATTTCCGCTTCGGCAAGTCCCAGCGACAACTCGTGCTCTTCCAGAATTTGATCAACCGACCAGCGTTCAGGTCGATAAAATTTGACCACGTAGCGTTTTTTATCTTCGTCCAGAAATTGATACACGCGGTTTTCGTAGCTGTTCAGGGCGGTCAGCCCGGAATCCACGTTTAAACCCACGTTTTGCAAGGCATCCATAATGAGCTCTGGCATCAACGTCTTGAAATTAAATGCGGTTATATTCATAAAACGCTCGTTTATTACCTGCGCCTACTCTTTGATGATGCCGCGCGCACGCAGGATCGCGGTTTTAAAGTCCTCTTCATAGTCTTTTTGCAGCCCCGGGATCGCTTCGGTTTTGTCGGCGCCGCGCATCTTTAAATGATAAATTAAAGTATCGTCGGACAGAGCCGCCAGGTCGCCGTGATAACCGGCTTCTTCTGCTAATTTTTGCAAAAATTGCAGCAAGTTAAGGTCGGACTCTTTCTGCCATGCCGGGTGAAGAAGCTCAATCAGCTCATTAACGCGATGATATTTCATAACTCAGTCCTTCTGTATGGTATCAGTGATAATGTATCAAGATTCAACGGACAGGATAAACATCATTGTTCAGTCGCATCTGAAACATTGTATCTTAATATGTGAATCTGCCTATCAACGATTAGAGCTAACGGGAGATAACCATTCTGACAGCTGAAATAACCGGCGTGATCCTGGCGGGCGGACGTTCGACTCGCATGGGAGGAGAGGACAAGGGGTTGATAATGCTTAACCGGCAGCCCTTGTACCGTCATGTTTTAGACCGCCTTGCGCCGCAGGTCGGCTGCGTCATGATTAACGCCAACCGCAATCTTGCATGCTACCGGCAAAGCGGCCAGCCGGTGATTACCGATACCCTCGCCGATTACCCGGGGCCCTTGGCCGGCATGCTGGCGGGTTTACAGGCGGCACGCACCGAATGGGTGGTTTTCGCGCCCTGTGATGTGCCGGTTTTCCCTGCGGATTTGGTTTCATGTCTCTGGCAGGGCAAACAAGAGGCCGCCGCGGCTTTCGCCTGCGGGGGCGGACGCGATCATCCCGCCTTCGCGCTGCTTAACCGCGCGTTAATTCCGGCCCTGGAAATTTTTTTAGCGCAGGGGGAGCGCAAGGTGATGCTGTTTTTTGCCCGCGTCGGCGCCGTCAGGGTTATGTTCCCGGCGGGTCAGGGGGCATTTTTAAATCTCAATACGCCGCAGGATTTACAGAACTGGCCGGTTAATCAGGAGTAATGTCATGTCGCATACGCACGTCCCCTTATTGGCGATTACCGCTTACAGCGGCACCGGCAAAACCACCCTGCTAAAACAGCTTATTCCGCTACTTGATATAGCCGGCGTGCGTGTAGGCATCATTAAACATACCCATCATAAAGTCGATGTGGATACCCCCGGTAAAGACAGCTATGAGTTACGTAAAGCCGGCGCGCGGCAAACCATGGTGGCAAGCGAAGCGCGCTGGGCATTAATGACCGAAACGCCGGATCTGGTGATGCCTTCCCTAACCTGGCTGGCGGAGCAAATGGACCCTGCGCAAATCGATCTTATTTTGGTTGAAGGTTTCAAGCATGAACGGGTGCCTAAAATCGCGCTGTTCAGATCGGATACCGGTAAAGATTGGCGTACGTTAATCGATGAGCATGTGATCGCCGTGGCCAGCAACGAACGGCTGGATATTACCCTGCCTTTGCTGGATATCAATCAGCCCGCCGGCATTGTGCAATTTATCGGTGATTGGCTGCGTCGCCAGCAAGCAATGGGCACCCCTTAATTGCCCCGGCAAGGGTTGAGTGCGTCGTTCATGTCATGAATGAAATTAATAGGCTGTTATAATTTAATATAAGCTAATACATTAAATATAAAACATTATTTCTCCTGATATGTTATGCAATGTTTATATTGATTAATTTATTATCAACGGGTCGAGATCTCACCTTCATAGAATAATTGAAGGTGATAATAGGTTCAAAGTAATAATTTTATGCAGGTAAATGTATTTTTTAATACAAATTTTTATAGTTCCCTTCTTATTTAATACACTCCTGTATAAATTTAAAATCATCATGCGGTATTTTAAACACTGCTCTAATCGTTCCTTTACGGCTTAAATTTATATGATATCTGTAAGATACTGTGTTGTTCTGGCAAGTATAACCATTTTATCGGTTGGATGCTTTTCAACCGAGAAAAAAAAGGACCTTAAAAAAAATAAGGTAAACCACGCCACCGCCAAGGATGAGAATGTCCCGGACCAAACCGGATCGCCTGGCGCTAAAACCCCCGATAAACCGGCCGAGGCCATAAATGCCTCAGCGGGGAAAAATCTTGGTATGGGTGTTACTCCGGTCAATGTGTTTGCGACATCCAATATTAACTTTCCCTTAGGAGGAAAGGGGTTTTACGGCACGTCTTTTGATATTTTACTGTCCTTAAAAAATGAAGATAGCAATCTTATCTTCGGCCAGTTAGGCATGAGAAAGCAAGATCAGAGGAATATTATGAACTTGGGCCTGGGCCAGCGCCATTTTCTTGATAATTGGATGTTTGGTTATAACGCATTTTTTGATGCGCAGATAGCGGGAAATAATCATCAGCGGGGGGGAATAGGGCTAGAGCTGGGGGGAAATAATGTTAAATTCTCCGCAAATGGCTATCACCGGCTGTCTGGCTGGAAATCATCATCATTATTAAAAGGCCAAGATGAACGGGTTGCCAATGGTTTTGATATTATGGCCGAGGGCTATTTACCGAGCTATCCCTTATTGGGGGCGAAGGTGAAATATGAACGTTATTTTGGCGGCGATGTCGCAACTTTACGGCGTAATGTACGGCATGCCAATCCATCGGCGTTGACGCTGGGAGTGAATTATACCCCTATACCGCTGGTTACACTGGGCGTGGATCATGCCCAATGGAGCTTTGGCAAAAGCGAGGCTAAAGTGAACTTCGGTGTTAATTATCAGTTTAATGTGCCGCTTGCCAGGCAGTTAAATCCGCAGTTCGCGCCGGCGGCCAGGACTCTGGAAGGAAGAAGATTTGATAAAGTTGAGCGTAATAATAATATCGTTTTTGACTACCGAGCAAAAGAAGCTATTCATTTTCGGCTTTCACCGGCGCTTACCGGTTATGAGGGTGAAAAGAAATATATCAATTTTGCTTTCACGGCCAAAACGGGATTGGGACGTATTGAGTGGGATGATAGTTCCCTGTTGCCGCGGGGTGGAAAAATTATTGCGTTATCCGATCGCGCTTATCAGGTTCAGTTACCCAAATATGATCGTTCAGGTTCTAACCGGTTTGTTGTTTCAGCTGTGGCTTATGATAAGCAGGGAAGCGCGTCAAACCGCAGCGAGATGACTATTACGATCGATAGTTATCAGGTTATGTCATCCATTGAGGATGCGGCTAATAAAATGTCGGATCTGGAGGTATTACTGAAGGAACTGCTCCAGCGTAAGAATTTGCAGCAACTGGATGCCGAGCCTAAACGTGATGACGAATTTGGGCAGGATGATGAGGTTGAGCAGGACGAGCAAGTGCAGCCGGATGAGATGTCTACGCTGAGTGAAGAAGTTCAGCAGGGTGGTACTCCGGAGCAGGACGAGCAGCAGCCAGTGAATGAATTGGACGATCGCACACCCGGCGCGGGCCATTCGCCAACGCCCTCGGCGGTTGATGTGCCTCTCCCCCCGCCCCCGCCGCCTTCCGGTAGCTTGAGATCTTATAATAGTGGATCTGTCAGTCGGCCAGGTAGCTCCGGGGTTTCATCCCAGCGGCTTAATAAGCCCGCGGGTACACAATCTTTTTGTACTCCCGAAGAGCTTCAGAATACGTTAAAAAGGCTTAAGCCGGTGAAGCCTCAAAAGGTAGAGGATCAGAAGCCTTTAACTGGAACTACGCAGGCTGATGTATTGGGAAGGGCTTTTGATAAAATGCTAAGGAATACAAGCGTTGAATCCTCATCATCGGGCTATAGGTCAGACAATTCAAAGTTGAGCGATGATAAAAGCGATAAAAAGTCCGATGAAGAAACGATGAAAGAAAGGCGAAAACTCGTTAAACCCGTTAATGATGATGGTGATGAATCCGATTGGTGATAGAAGTAGGGGATAACCGGCCGGGTGCCGGTTTGCCCGATTCGGGTTTGGCCGGCTGCGCTGCTGGAACGGGGCCCGGTGCGCAGCGGGTCTGGCGCACCGGGGGGGCATGCGGACGGCCAGCAAAATGGCCGCCTCAACCCCCACGGCACGCTCCTCCGCCGTTTGACTGGGGTTGACCGCCGGGTAATAACCTACGGTCATGTGAATTACCCTGTCTGGGTCGCGGGCGTTCTTCAGCTCCGTGAAGCGCCGCGTCTTTCCGGCGGGCCGGTTTTTGCAGCATATGAAAAAGCCCTCTGTTTTCACAGAGGGCTTATCAATTGGATGCCTGGCAGTTCCCTACTCTCGCATGGGGAGACCCCACACTACCATCGGCGCTACGGCGTTTCA
>JAATFX010000127.1 GCA_015654925.1 Enterobacterales bacterium
AGCAGCGCATCGCTTGGCATGCGGCTGTCGTAGTTCACCATCACCAGACCGAGCCTGGCGGCATTGGCGAAGTGCGGGCGCTCCATTGCGCTGGCCGCCACAATCACCCCCTGCACGCCGTGCGCGAACATATCTTCCAGGAAGGCCTGTTCTTCGCCTTCCTCGCGATAAGTATTCCCTAACAGCACCCGATACTGGCGCGCTTTGGCGGCGCGGTCCACTTCGCGGGTCAAAACCGCGAAGCTGGGGTTGACGATGGACGGCACCAGTAAACCTATCATCCTGGCCTGGCCGGTCTTGAGCTGCTGCGCCACCCGGTTGGGATGATAGTTTAACTCCTGCATGGTCTGCCTGATGCGCTCCAGTGTTTCCAAACGCATCTGATCGGTGCGGCCGTTGAGCACATTGGAAACGCTGCTCACTGAAACCCCGGCGTGGCGCGCGACATCCCGAATATTTGCCATACATTCCCTCTTCACTTTGCAGTCTGGCGAAACAATATTAATAACCGGCCAGACGGGGCAGCCAGGTGCTAAGCGTCGGCACCAGGGCGACCACGATAATCCCGAACAGCGAGACAACCAGATATTTAATCATGGGTCGGATAACATTTTTCATTTCCACCCCGCAAATTGCGCAGGTGGTGTATAACCCTAACCCGATGGGCGGAGAGAACAGGCCAAACCCCATGGCGAGGATCATCACGATACCAAAGTGCAGCGGGTTAAATCCCAATTGCACGGCGATAGGCACCAGGATGGGGGCGAAAATGATCAGCGCCGGCGCGCCTTCCAGCACGGCGCCGAATATGATCAGCAGGACAATCGTCAGCATCAGGAATACCCAGGCGCCCTGCTCCATGCCGATGCCGACCAGAAATTCCGCGATTCTCTGCGGGATCATCTGGATGGTCAGCACATAGGACAGGCTGGTCGCGCAGGCCACGATAAACAGCAGGACCCCCGACATGGCGGCGGTATCGATAAACATTTTTACCGTTGCCCGGAAGGTCAGTTCGCCAAAGGCCAGCCGGCCGACGACAATGGCGTATATCACGGCAAAGGCGGAGATTTCGGTCGATGTGGCGATGCCCATCATCACGCCGCGGCCAATCATAAAAATCATCGCCAGGCCGACGATGGCGCCGAGCCACAATTGCAGGCGCGGGCGCATCTGCGGATAGGCATCGCTAATGTTGATTTTGCCGCCGAAGCGGTTAGCCGCAATCAGCAACAGTACCAGCAGGCAGGCGGCCGGAATCAGTCCGGCGATAAACAGCGCGCCGATGGAGATATTGGCCACGAACCCGAGGACGATCAAGTTGACGCAGGGGGGAATGGTTTCGGCAACCACCGCGGAAGCGGCAAATACCCCGGCGGCTTCTTCGCTATTTTGCTTCGCGCGGCGCACGGCCGGCATTAATACCCCGCCCACGGCGGCGACATCCGCCAGTTTGGAGCCGGAAATCCCGGAGAAGAACGCCATCGACAGCACGGTGGTCATGTTCAATCCGCCGCGAAAACGCCCCATGCCGCGCACCACCAGCTCAACCAGCCGGGTGGACATACCGTTGATTTCCATGGCGGCGCCGGCCAGCAGAAAAAACGGAATCGCCAGCAGTACGAAATGGTCCACGCCGGCAATAACCTGCTGGGAAAAGAACACGAACGGCAGCGACGGATCGCAGATAAAAAACACCATCGCCGACATGCCAAGCGTAAAGGCGATCGGCACGCCCGCCAGGATGCCCAGCAGGAAACAGATCAGCATCAATCCCGCCGCCGCGGTCGACGGGTCGGGCATCAGGGAAAGTTTCAGGTAGCCCAGCAGAGCCAATGCCACAATACCCGCGCCGCTAATCAACACCACTTTGGCGCGCTCGCGCAGGGCATGTTCGAGCGCCGCCACCATCATGACCACCGAGCCGATCAGCACCGGGATCACGTAGATGATTTGCGGCAGGCCGGTTTCCGTGGTTTGCATCCGTGACGCCTGGCCCAGATCGTAGCTGGAAATCACCAGCCCGACGGCGACCAGGAATAATACCCAGCGGCTGGCGTGAACGATATAAGGACGTATTTTTTCAGGAATAAACCGCAAAAACAGGTCGACCCCGATATGCCCGCCGCGGCCGGTAGATGTGGCGACCCCGAAGAACACCAGCGCAATCATCATGGCGCGCGCCACTTCTTCCGCCCACTCGATGGGGGAATGCAGCGCATAACGCCAGATTACCGAGAGAAACACCACCAGTACGTTAATCAGCAAAACCAGGGCGCCCGCCCAGGAGGTTATCGTTGTCAGGAATTTACTGAGCCGACTGAGATAAACCAGCGGTCCCGCAAGCTCTTTTGTCGCCATAGTTGTGTCTACCATTTTGAACCTCTCAATGGTTCCGGTCAGAAGATGGCCCGGCATAAAACCCGGGCCACTG
>JAATFX010000031.1 GCA_015654925.1 Enterobacterales bacterium
CTGGGGTAGCCGGCTAAGGCGTTGATAAATGAAATCCCAGAATGTGCGCACTTTACGGGGCATTTGCTGCACCTGCTGCGCCAGCAGTTGAACGGGTAGCGGCCGCGGTTCGAATTCCGGCAATAGGCGCACCATGCCGCCCGCCGAAAGATCGTCCATAACCTGGTAAGACAGTAAGCGGGCGATCCCCTGCCCGCTGCGCACCGCCAGCAATTGCGACTCGACGTCATTGGACAGCAAGCGGGGCTTAAGCCGCACCCGCAGGCTATCCTCCCGCGGCCCGAAGCGCCATTCGCTGATTTGGGTACGTTGCAGTCCCATAATGGTCTGATGCTGCGCCAGGTCGGCCGGATTTCGCGGGCTCCCGTACTGGGCGAGATAGGCCGGGCTGGCCACCAGCATGCGGGTGACCTGCGCCACCTGGCGCGCCACTTTGCCGGAATCTTCCTGGTGCCCGATGCGCACCGCCAAATCCAGCCCTTCGTCAATCAAATCCAGATTGCGGTCATTGAGTATCATTTCCACCTGCATGTCGGGGTGCCGGGCCAGAAATTCCATGACCAGCTGCGCGACGTGTTTGCGGCCAAACTGTACGGGCGCCGTGATGCGCAGCAGTCCGCCGAGCTGCGTTTCAGCGGCGTCGCCTACGGCTTCCTGATACTGGCTCAGCAGCGCACGCGCCCGTTCGGCCAGGCGGGCCCCCGCTTCGGTCGGCGCCAAGCTGCGGGTGGTGCGTTCCACCAGCCGCGCGCCAAAACGGTGCTCCAGCGAGGCAATGGCGCGGGTGATCGCCGGCGGCGAACGGTGAAGTTTGCGGGCCGCCTCCGCCAGGCTGCCATACTGAAGTACGGCGACAAAAATCGCCATTTCGTCTAAACGGTCCATATACTCTTCCATTAAGTGAAACGCTTAATTCCAATCTTCGAGGATACAGCTCATTTAATGCAAGAGTAATCTTTACGTCAGACCTATTCAGGAGAGATATCATGTCCGGCATGCAACTTTTCGGCACCCCGCTTTCCGGCCACACGCACCGCGTGCGGCTATTACTGACCATGCTTGATTTGCCTTTCGATTTTAAAGACGCGCCCGCCGCCGTGCGCCAGACCGGGGAATTCAAGCAACTCAACCCGCTGGCGCAGGTGCCGGTGCTGATCGACGGCGGGCAGGCGCTGACCGACAGCAACGCCATAATGGTGTATCTGGTGAAACGTTACGCCCCCGGCAGCCACTGGCTGCCGGAAGATGCGCTGAACGCCGCCGAGGTGCAAAAGTGGCTGTCGCACGCCGCGGGCGAAGTGCGGTATGGCCCCGGTTCGGCACGGATGGTAAAACAATTTTCCGCACCGGAAGCGTACGAGGCCGCGTTGGCCATCGCGGACAAATTCCTGCCGCAGATGGAGCAGCATTTGCTGGAGCATGAGTTTCTGGCGACCGGACGCCCCACAATTGCCGATCTGGCCTGCTACAGCTATGTGGCGACGGCGCCCGAAGGCGGCGTGTCGCTCGCCCCCTATCCGGCAATCCAGCGCTGGCTGGCGCGCATTGAACGCTTGCCGGGTTTCGCAGCGATGCCCGCCCTGCCGCCGCCCCAAAACATCAGGTAATCCGCGATGCAAAACGTCTTTCATCCCGATGAAATCCGCGCTCAGCAATTAGCCGGGTTCAAGGTCAGCGCCAGCGGCATTCGTGACGCCATGCCCGAGCAGCATCGGCTGTTTTTCGCCGCGCTGCCTTATCTGTTTATCTCAACGCTGGACGACGCCGGCTGGCCGGTCGCCGCTCTGTTGAGCGGACCGCCGGGTTTTATCAGTTCGCCGGATGACCGGCATTTGCGGGTACACGCGCCGCGCCGCGCCGACGATCCGGCCCAGGCCGCCCTATTGCCGGGAAAACAGATCGGCGTGTTAGGGATCGACTTCTCCAACCGGCGGCGTAACCGCGCCAACGGCAGGATCGGCCGCATGGATAAAAACCGCGTCGAGATCGAAGTCGATCAAAGTTTTGGCAACTGCCCGCAGTATATCCAGATCCGCGAACTGGCGGCGGCGACGGCCGGCGGCACGCCGGCTGGACGGGAAGATCTGGCCGCGCCGGACCAAGATGCCCGCGACCTGATCGCCCGCTCCGACACCTTTTTTATCGCCAGTCATGCCCACGGCGGCGCGGATGTCTCGCACCGCGGCGGCAAGCCGGGTTTTGCGCATCTGGCGGGCAACCGGCTGTGGGTGCCTGATTTTCGCGGCAACCGCTATATGAATACCCTGGGAAATTTGCTGGCGGAACCTCGCGCGGCGCTGTTGTTTATCGACTTCGATAACGGCGATCTCCTGCATGTGCAGGGCCACACGCAAATCCACTGGCAGCCGCGGGAGATCCAGGGGCCGCGGGGGGCAGAGCGTTTCTGGAGCCTGGATATCACCCGCTCATGGCGGTTTCGCGCCGCGTTGCCCTGGCGCGGGCGGCGGCCTGAGTTCTCTCCCGCCACGCTTAATACCGGCGACTGGCCGCCGGGCGATGGACAATAAATGACGAGGCTATGACGATGCCTAAAGGTCTCAATCAATAATGATGACGTCCGTTAAATTTTCTAATTTTTTAAGTTCCATCTCAGGAATACCCGAGTCGGTAATAAAATAATCAATATCGGACCAGTCGCAAAACTGAAATAAACCAGAGCTATTAAATTTGGTGCTGTCGCTGACGACCACCCTTAACCGGGAGCTTTTAACCATGGCGGATTTGATTTCCGCTTCTTCATACGATGCGGTACAGGGCCCATTGCGGTGTTTAAGCCCATCAGTTCCCAGGAAAACAATATCCGCATTAAGCGATTGAAACGCGTTTACCCCCCACATGCCCACCGTCGCCAGGCTGCTCGAACGAAATTTGCCGCCCACGAGAAAAATATCGTTGTCGGTGCCGCTGAGCGGCTGAACGATATTTATCGCGTTTGAAATAATGGTCAACCGGCTTTTAACCACCAGCGCTTTGGCCACGCATTGCACGGTGCTGCCGGTATCGAGAATTACCACCCCTTTCTCAGGCACCAATTGCACCGCCACATGGGAAATTTTATCCTTTATATCAAGGTGCTCGGTATTCTTGCGGGCTAGGGGCTGCTCTATCGCCAGTATGTTGCCCGACGCGATGGCGCCGCCATGGCCTTTAGTGGCGATGCCCTTCTCGTCCAGGTAAATCAGATCCTTGCGTATTGTCTCCGTGGAAACCCCAAACATTTCCGCAAGTTTCCCAACTTTCACGCTTCCTTCCGCGATAAGTATCTGCGCTAGCTTGTTTCGTCTCTCAATGGTGAACGAACTAGACATCGTGGCCCCTTTACAAAATTGCATAAAATAAAAATAATATTTATTTCAAGTAATTACCATGTATTTAGCGCTAATAAAATCTTTTTTTGCTCATTATACATCGCCGGTATTTCTCAACGCTACTTTAGCGCATACCGCACCGGGGTCATAGATACGGCGGAAAAAATTGTGATTTACGTCTAATTTTCGCACACAGATCATTGACCGATTGCGCTTTAATCATGATATTGCGATTGTTGTTGTGATAATTTGGATTTTAGTTGCGATAAAGTGCGTAATAAAATGGTTTTTGTTTGGATATGAACCATTGCAGCGCGCTTTATCGACTCAGATACGCATCCACGGGGCGGTAGCTCGCGGGTAAAGGATACTGAGCGTGAACTAAAGTGTGGTTTCGACGAATAAACGGTCAAGGTGGCTAAAATGAGCAATATTCTCAATGAAGACAGTATCTTGCTAGGGGCTTCATTCGCCAATAAGCATGAGGCTATCCGCAAAGCGGGCGATATCTTGTCGGCATCGGGTTATGTCACCGAAAAGTACATTGACCTAATGCTGGAACGCGAACGCGTCGCCTCAACTTTTATGGGGAACAATCTCGCTATCCCCCACGGCGTCAATGGTTCGGAAAGCGAGATCAAGAGTTCAGGCATTGCGGTTATACAGGTACCGGAAGGCGTCAGTTTTGGCGAAGATAATATCGCTTACCTGATCATTGGCATCGCCGGCAAGGATGGAGCTCACCTTGATATTTTAAACCAAATTGCCTTGGCATGCATGGAGGAAGAAAATATTGAGAAGCTTCGCTTTGCGAAAAACAAAAATGAAATTCTGGAATTGCTGGGATTTTAAATAGCAGGGCATGCTGGATGTAATGGTTCGGGACAAATGCGCGGTAATGACGCATACCGCCCATAACCGGTGAGCACCTGTAATGAATTTTCGGGAAGTTGCGGTTGGCCGATTTAAACAGTTTTAATTTTCATTATGTCGTTGTTTTTATTCAGGAGGATACCAAATGGAAAGAAAAATTATTACTTCTCCATCAATTATGTGTGCCGATTTACTGAATTTGGAGAGCTCGGTAAAAGAATTAGAAAATATTGGGGTGGATGCGCTGCATATTGATATTATTGACGGGGTATTTAGTCCTAGCATGCCCTTAGGCCTTGATACCGTCAGAAGATTAAGAGATAAAACCGATCTCGCTTTTGATGTGCATATTATGTCCACCAATAATGAGTGGTTTGTCGAGCAGATTTTAGACATCGGCGTGCAGCAGGTCTCTTTTCATTATGAAACGACACTGCATGCTGACCGGCTGGTTAATTTAATTAAACGAAAAGGCGCCAAGGCAGGTATCGCATTAAACCCGGCCACGCCGCTTTCCTGTTTGGAATACCTGCTACCCCAGTTGGATAATGTCCTGCTTATGCTTATCAATCCAGGATTCGCCGGCGATAAAAGCGAACAGCAGGTTGCGTACGCTGACAATAAAGTAAGGGACCTGGCGCGCATTATTGCCGATTTGAAAATTAAAGCGAGTATCCAGGTCGATGGCCGGGTTTCATTGGATTCCATTCCGCGGTTAATCCAGGCGGGCGCCGATAACCTGGTACTGGGCAGCACCAGCCTCTATATACCTGGTCACCCTCTCGCAGAGAACAAAGCCAATTTAGACGAAGCGATCAATAAAGGCTTGTCATTTTATTAATTTATCTTTAACAGAGGCTTCGTTGATGAACTATTTGCAAACTGAAAAAAGTATAGTTCAAGAACTTGATAAAACGCTAGGCAGTATCTCCGGTGATAGTGTATTAGAACTGGTCCATCTTATTGAAAACGCCGATAAAGTATTTTTTGTCGGGGTAGGCCGCGTGTTGCTGTCATTGGAAGCGGTGGCCAAAAGATTGGCGCATCTTGGCGTAAAAACCTATGTAGTCGGTCAAATAACAGAGCCCGCCATTACGCCCAATGATTTGTTGATTGTTGGTTCGGGCAGTGGGGAAAGCATGTTCCCGCTCGGCATTGCCAAAAAGGCCAAAAGCCTGGATGCCACGGTTGCCCATATAGGGGCTAATCCCGATAGCTCAATGAAAATGTATTCAGATCTCTTTGTCAGAATACCGGTGCAAACTAAATTACACTTGCCCGGGGAGATTTCATCAATACAACCCATGACCAGCCTTTTTGAGCAAGCGCTACTTCTACTCGGTGATACTATTGCACTGTTAATGATTGAAGAAAAGAAAATAGATATGCATAGTTTATGGCAGTTTCATGCCAATCTTGAATAGGATATCAATATGAAAAATGAAAGCTGGCTGGACCTGAATCGCAAGGTAATCATTGTAACCGGCGGCGCCTCGGGCATAGGCGCAAAAATTGCAGAAAACCTGCATAATAACAATAGCATTGTCATTATTACCGACCTGAATGAAAGCGAGGCATCGCAAAAATATTCCGACACGTTTATCAAATGTGATATTACCAGTAAAACCAGCGTTGATCTGATGGTAAAAAGCGTATTGGAAGAGTTTGGCAAAATTGATGTTCTGGTTAACAATGCAGGGGTCAATCGGCCAAGGCTCATGGTCGATTTTTATAAAGATAAACAGGAATATGAAGCGACGGAGGCGGATTTCGATTTCATCGTCGGCGTTAATCAAAAAGGTCCCTTTTTATGCACGCAGGCCGTTGCCCGGCATATGATTGACCGTAAACAAGGGATTATCATCAACATATCCTCAGAAGCCGGCACCGAGGGTTCGGCAGGACAAAGCATCTATTCCGCCACCAAAGGGGCCTTAAATAGCTTTACCCGCGCCTGGGCCAAGGAGTTTGGCAAGTTCGGTATCCGAGTAGTAGGGATAGCCCCCGGGATTAACAAAAGAACCAATATGAATAATGATGAAAACTACCAAGCGCTGGCTTATACGCGAGGACTCGATCCCAACTCGATTGATACTGATTATACTGGCTCAATCCCATTAGGGCGGGCCGGGGAACATCATGAAATTGCAGATTTGGTATCCTATTTGGCCTCTGACCACGCCAGTTATATCAGCGGTACGACCATAAATATCTCCGGAGGAAAGTCGAGGTAAAACTTAATACTCTCGATTATTTTCCCTTTGCTACCCTATCTGCGGGAATATTAAGATGACTAATCAAGCTAGCGTGAAACAAAATAATAAAAAAAATGCTCTCGTAAAAGTACAGCGATTTGGTAATTTTTTAAGTGGCATGGTGATGCCCAATCTGGGGGTATTTGTTGCCTGGGGGTTGATCACGGCACTATTTATACCAACTGGGTGGATACCCAATGAACACTTGGGTGCGCTGGTGAGTCCTATACTAACCTACCTGTTGCCATTATTGGTTGGTTTTACCGGCGGATATATTGTGCATGGCCAGCGCGGCGGAGCAATTGGCGCACTAGCAACTATGGGATTAATCATCGGTTCCGAAGTGACCATGTTGAGCGGCGCCATGATCATGGGCCCCTTTTCAGCATGGATTATGAAAAAGTCCGACCGTTTTTTAGATGGCAAATTCCGCCCGGGGTTTGAAATGCTGATCAGTAATTTCAGTATGGGAATTATTGGCCTGATTTTAACCCTGGCTGGATATATCGTTATTGGACCGATTATTTCCACCTTGATTCATTTATTATCCGCCGGGGTTAACTGGACAATATCCAAAGATTTGCTGCCGCTGATTTCTATTTTTGTTGCGCCGGCACAGGTATTGTTTTTAAATAATGCGATTAATCATGGGATTATGGCGCCGCTAGGGTTAGAGCAGGTGGCTGCCACCGGCAAATCCATTCTGTTCCTGGTGGATGCCAACTGCGGGCCTTCCGTAGGCACATTATTGGCCATTTCATTTTTCGGCAAAGGCATGGCTAAAAAGACGGCGCCGACGGCGGCATTAATTGCCGGCATAGGCGGGATCGGCGAAGTTTATTTCCCGTTTGTACTTATGAAGCCGGTGCTGGTGTTTGCTACCATGGGCGGCATTACCACCTCGCTGGCCTGTTTTATGCTGCTGGGCGGCGGTACGGTCGCCACTCCTTCGCCGGGCAGTTTTATCGCCATGCTGCTTCTGACGCCAAAAGGCGCGCTGTTTGGCAATCTGGTAGGTTTCTTTGCCGGGATGGCGGTGTCTTTTGCGATCGCCGCCGTTTTGCTGAAAGTCGACCGTACCCCGCCGCCGGACGAAGAAGATGCGGAGCTGCGCACGGCTGATAGCGCGCCCGCGCTAAATCAAACCGCGCAAATTAATAGTGACGGTTTTAGCGGCAGGGTAATCCGTAATATTATTGTTGCATGCGACGCGGGTATGGGATCGAGCGCCATGGGAGCTTCGGTATTAAAAACCAAGTTGAAAAAAGCCATGATCGACCTGAACGTGGCCAACTCAAAAATCGAGGAAATACCCGCAGGCACGGATCTGGTGATAACCCATGTTCAATTAATCGATCGCGCTAAAAAGCTGCATGACGGTAAAAATATTATATTTATCCCCATCACTAACTTTATTGATGGCAAACAGTATGACCAAATAATTTCATTCATACAAAAAGAAAGTTAAAGGTTAGCCGCCGCCAAATCCGGCGCCCGGCCCATAAAAAAACCAGCTTAACCGCTGGTTTTTTTATGGTCGGGATTTACCCTTTCCCAATATCGCGTTCGATGACCAGGGACTTAACGGGCGAAATAACTTTCCCGATCAAGATCGTCGAGCAGGCCCGGCTGCTGCGGTTGCCATCCCAGCCGTTCGCGGGTCAGTTGACTCGATGCCGGGTTATCCAGCCCGGCAAAATGCGCGAACCAGCCAAAATGAGCCGCCGCTTCCGCGGGGTTCCGGCTGACCACCGGCACGTTCAGACGCCGGCCAATCACGCCGGCGATGTCCCTGAACGGTACGCCCTGTTCCGCGACTCCGTGATAACGAACCCCCGCGGTTCCCTTCTCCAGCACCAGCCTGAAGAGCTGGGCTGCATCGAGCCGGTGCACCGCGGGCCACAGATTGCGCCCCTCGCCCACATATGCCGCAGCGCCCTTCTCGCGGGCAATGCCGATAAGCAACGGAACAAAACCATGATCGCCGTCACCATGTACCGATGGCGGCAGGCGTACCACCGACACATTGACGCCGCGCTCGGCCAACGCTGCGGCCGCCGCTTCCGACGCTACGCGGGGGATGGTGGGGGAATTGAAATCCGCCGCGTCATCCTCGGTTGCCAGGCGGTCCAGCGAGAGAAGCCCGGTACCGGAGGTGATGATCAAAGGGCGATCGGAGCCAGCGAGCGCGGAGCCGAAAGCCTCGATGGCGCGTCTGTCGATCTCGCAGTTGGCCTCGAATTGCGAGAAATCATGGATAAAGGCGGTGTGAATCACGCCTTCGCAGGCCCGGGCGCCCGCGGCGAGACTAGCCACATCCGTCAGATCGCCCCTGTGCGGCTCTACGCCTAATCGCGCCAGTTCATCGGCGGCGGCGGCACTGCGCGCCAGCCCAAGCACCTGATGGCCGTTGTTAATGAGTTCCTGGACAATAGCCGAACCAATAAAACCTGTAGCACCGGTGACAAATACACGCATCGCGCTTTCTCCTATACTGGGTTTACAGACCGCATTTGCAGGCCAGTTGTTGGCACTATAGGTCATTGAGGTAATACGATCTATGCTGTAAAGTCCGTATTATCTTGGTAATCGTCCGGAGTCATGATGGACCCGCTCTCAGATGTACTTTCGCTGCTCAAACCGCGCAGTTATATATCCGCTGGATTTGATGCGGCGGGGGAATGGTCAATCCAGTTCTCCGATCAGCATAATTGCATCAAATGCTACGCGATAGTGTCCGGCCAATGCTGGCTGTCCGTGCAGGGTGTGCCCGATCCGGTGCGCCTGAAGGCCGGCGACAGCTTCCTGCTGCCGAGCGGACGGCCTTTTCGCCTGGCCAGCGATTTGGCGTTGCCGCCGGTGGACGCCGCCACGGTTTTTTACGCCGCGCGCGAAGGCGGTATCGTGACGTACAACGGCGGCGGAGAGTTATTTCTGGTGGGGAGCCGCTTCGTCCTTACCGGCAAGCACGCCGTCATCCTGCTGGGGATGCTGCCGCCCATTGTGCATATCGGCAAACAATCGGACCAGGCGGCGCTGCGCTGGTCCGTGGAGCGGATGATGCAAGAGTTGCGCGAGCAGCAGCCGGGGGGCGTTCTGGTCGCGCAGCATCTGGCCCATATGATGCTGGTGCAAGCGCTGCGGGTCTATATGGCGGAAGGATTGAAAGGCGGGGTCGGCTGGCTCTTCGCCCTGGCGGATAAGCAGATGGGCATGGCCATCAGCGCGATGCATAGCGATCCGGCGCATCGCTGGACATTGCAGGCGCTGGCGGAGCGCGCCGGCATGTCGCGATCGTCCTTCGCCTTGAAATTCAAAGAGACGGTCGGGCTGTCGCCCATGGAATACCTGACGCGCTGGCGCATGCTGCTGGCCGGCGACATGCTGGCGAATTCCAGCGATTCCATTGCCATTATTTCCCTATCGCTCGGCTACGAGTCCGACAGCGCCTTCAGCACCGCCTTCAAGCGGGTGATGGGCTGCTCGCCAAGACAATATAGCCGCCTGCCCGATCCGGCGTCCTCTGATGCATCGCTACTCCACGCAGGTTAAACGGCCCTGGCGCCGTAATATCTAACGCCGGCGACATCCGCTAAACTCGCAGGCTGTTAACGCCGGTCTGACCATGGTAGCGCGGTGGGGCGCCTGAAACGTGGACGGTGGGCATTAATACACGCTATTCACTAAATCGCCGACCCCGTCCATCGCAACTTTAACCACGTCACCTTTTTGCAGATAGCGCGGCGGATTAAAGCCTAGCCCCACCCCGGCCGGGGTGCCGGTGGCGATGACGTCGCCGGGCAGCAGCGTGATGCCCGCGCCGATGGTTTTAATTAACGTCGGGATATCAAAAATCAAATCCGCCAGGCTGGCTTTTTGCCGCAGTTCGCCATTGACCTCGCAGGTGATGGTCCGCAGTCCCGGCGCGCCGAATTCATCGGCGGTCACCAATACCGGCCCCATGGGGCAAAAACCATCAAGGCCCTTCCCCAGTACCCATTGGCTATGGATTTTCTGTAAATGCCGGGAGGTGACATCATTGACCAGCGTATACCCGAATACAAACGACATCGGGTCGTCGGCATCGGTTACCCGCCCCTTGGCGCCGAGCACCACGGCCAGTTCGGCTTCATAATCGATGGTATCAAACGGGTCAAGACTACTGTCGATACCGTCCCCCGGCCCGCAAATCGCCGTGGCCGGTTTGGTGAAAATAATCGGAAATTTGGGCACATTACCGGCGGCGGCGCTGGAGTCATAGCCGCTATTGCCGAACTCCTGCGCATGGGCATAATAATTTTTGCCTACGCAAAAGATATTGCGCCGGGTTGCGGGAATGGGGGCCAGCAGCCTTACATCATTAATAGCAAGAGCGGCCGCCCGGGGTTCCTGACTGATGCGTTTTATATCCTGCTCATAGCGGGAATACCCGGCAATCAGCACATTCATATCGCTAGACCCGACGATCGCCGTAATATCGACAATCTTATGGTCCGGATTAACCATGCCCAGCTTTCTTGCGGCATGATATTCGAAGGTCACGAGCTTCATTTGCGTTCCTTTTAGCGAATAATGGACAAACAGGGCGCGGTAGTTAAGCAATCGCTCCAGTATACGTTCCCGGATAGCGTTTTTTTTTGCGTGGCGCCCTATTTTCGCTATTCAGGATGAGCTACTGCGCTCGGGCGCGTATTTCCACAGCCAGCGCCCGCTGGCCAGGCGCCAATAGAAAAACGCGCCGCGTACGGCCCAGTCAAGGAACATGCCCAGCCAGATACCCACCACGCCGAACCCCAGTACGATGCCCAGGATATATCCGGCCACGATGCGGCATCCCCACATACCCAGCAGCGATATCCACATGGTGAACCGCGCGTCGCGGGCGCCCTTAAGGCCGGCGGGCAGCACCCATGACGCCGCCCAAAACGGCATAAAGGCGGCGTTAAGCCAGACCAGGATTTTCACCACATGGATAACATCTTCTTCGCGGGTATAGAACGCGGCCAACAGACCGGCGAACGGCACCGATAACCAGGCCAGCAGGCATAGTCCCAGGGTGGATAACCAGAAGATATGTTTGAGCTGGCGTTCCGCCTGGCCGATTTGCCGCTTGCCCAGCCGGGTGCCGACAATAATGGTGGACGCCGAACCCAGCGCGTTGCCCGGCAAATTGATCAGGGAAACAATCGAAAAAGCGATAAAATTGCCGGCGATGACATCGGTGCCCATGCCGGCGACGAAGACTTGCGTGAGCAGTTTCCCACCGTTGAACAGTACCGATTCAATACTGGCGGGGATGCCGATGCCCAGCACTTCCATCAAAATACTGGTGTTCATCCGCGAGAAATAACTTTTCAGGGATATTTTCAGCGCCGGATTAAAACCAATCATCAACACATAAATCACCGCGGCGGCGCCGATATAACGCGAGATCGTCAGCCCCAGGCCGGCGCCGATAAAACCCAGGCCATGCCAGGAGAAGCAACCGTAAATCAATACGGTGGTGATCACAATATTCAGGATGTTCATCCCGCCGTTGATCAGCATGGGGATTTTGGTATTGCCCGCCCCGCGCAGGGCGCCGCAGCCGATCAGCGCAATCGCGGCGGCGGGATAGCTCCAGACGGTCACCCGCAGATAGCTGAGCGCCAGCATCTTGACTTCAGGCTCGGCATTGCCGGCAATCAAATCGATAATGCCTTGTCCGTAAAACTCGATACCCAGCGCCAGCAAGATGGCCGCCGCCGTCATCAGCGTCAGCGATTGACGGGCCGCGGCGCGGGCCCGTTTCGGGTCCAGCTTGCCCAAGCTGAACGCCACCACCACGGTGGTGCCGAGATCCACCGCGGCAAAAAAAGCGATAATCACCATATTAAAGCTATCGGCCAGCCCCACGCCGGCCATGGCTTCTTTACCTAACCAGCTAACCAGAAAGGTGCTTAAGACGCCCATCAACAGTACGCACATATTTTCGAAAAAAATAGGCACGGCAAGGGGGGTTATTTCACGCCAGAACAATACCCGATAGGAACGCCGTTTGGAGTACCACGGCGTACGCTCGATGGCGTGAGATAGGGTGGTTCTGATGTTTTGCAAGGTCGTTCCAGCTATTAGAAAAACGAGGGCTTAGAATTATGATGGTTAAAGACTTCTCAATATGCAAAATCTTTTTATGTCTACAGATTTCAAGGGCATTGGAGGTAAGACTTTGCCCAAGGATACGCTGTCGCCACGCCATAGGAAATGTCGGATAATCCACAAATCCGGAAAAAAAATATGTTCACCCCTGCGAAAAACCTGTATATGCATAAGGTCGCTTTCGTCGCCTAAGGCATAACGTGAAATTAAATTCCCTATACCTGATAGCTGGGTTATTGTTGGCTGGTTGTGCAAAACAACCCCCTGAGCGGCCAGTCGCACTGGCCATCGCTCCACAGCCGCAAAAATTGCTGGTTGAAGCGCCAAAAGGGATTTATGGCGATTATATACATGATTCCGCAAGCATTTACGGCGTTGATGAAACGCTGGTCAAAGCCATTATCCAGGTCGAATCCGGGTATAATCCCAGCGTAGTGAGCAAATCCAATGCCATTGGCCTGATGCAGCTTAAAGCCTCCACCGCCGGTCGCGATGCCTACCGTTTGAAAGGCCGTTACGGTCAGCCAAGCGCCCGCGATTTAAAAGACCCCGCCATCAATATCGATCTGGGCACGGCCTACATCAGCATATTGCAGCGGCAGCTGTCGGGCATAAAAAACCCGGAAACCCTGCGCGATGCCATCGCCGTGGCCTACGTTAACGGCGCGGGCGCCATGCTGCGGTCGTTCTCCAGCGATCGGGGTTATGCGATCGCCAAGATCAACCAACTGACGCCGGAACAATTCTCACAGCACATCCAGGAAAAGCATCCGCAGCCGCAGGCGCCCCGCTACCTGTGGAAAGTAAAAAACGCCTATCTGGCGATGCGCTAAGCCCCGGGCCTGCCTTCTTTATGCCATCCGCGGTCACCTCCGTTCATGCGTGGCAAACGATATGCCAAACCAGCATTTGACCCGAACCCGTTGAAAGTTGTAATGATATACACATACTTTCAAGGGGGATTTATGCAACGAATACATTTTATCGGCGCGGGGCAAATGGCGGAGGCCATAATCCGCGCGGGAGTCAACAACGGCAGGCTTGCGGCCGGACGGATCTCCATCGAAGATATCGACCCGGCGCGCATTCGCCGGCTAACTGAAAAATATGGCGTAGCGGCGTCCACATCCCTCGCCGACGCCGAGCTGGTGGTGATTGCGGTCCGGCCCCAGGATAACCTGTCCGGCGTGGCCAAAAGTATTATCGAACGGGCGCCGGCCGATGCCATCGTGGTTTCCATCGTAGCCGGCGTCACGCTGGCGCATTTGGATACCTTGCTGGAAAGCCGGCATCCGCTGGCGCGCATTATCCCCAACACCCTCACCGATACCGGTTATGGATTTAGCGGCGTGGCGCTTGGCGATCGCGTGAAAAACGACGACATTCAGGATTTTGTCGAAAGCTTCGGGAAAGTGCTGTACCTGGAAGAGCGTATGCTGGATATATTTACCGGCTTTGCCGTCGCCGGCCCCAACTATATTTATTACTTTATTGAATCGCTCACCGATGCCGGCGTGCTGGCCGGCCTGCCCCGCGCCCAGGCTACGGCCGTAGTGCTGGAAAACCTGGTGGGGGCGGTGGAGATGCTAAAGCGCAGCCAGCTGCACCCGCGCCAATTGCTCGATATCAATAACTCGCCGGCGGGCGTGGGCATGCATGGCTTGTATGAGCTTAACAACAGCGATTTCGCCGCGGGGCTACAGCGCAGCGTACTGGTGTCGGTAAAACGCACCACCCAACTGGCCAATGAATAACCGTCCCGGCCCCGAGCCGGTTCGGTTATTGAGGGGCAATCGCCGGCGCGGGGGCCTTCCCCCGGTTAGATAATATGACGCCGGCGATAATGACCATGGCGCCCGCCCATTGACTCAAAGCGGCCGGTTCCCGCAGCACAAACACCGACAGGGAAACCGTAATAAAGGGCACCAGATTGATAAACGAGGCCGCTTTGCTGGCGCCGATACGATCAATGCCCTGATTAAAGAATAAATAGGCCAGCACTGAGCCCCCCAGCGCCATAAATGCCAGGGAACCGAAGCTAAGGGCGGTTATTGCCCGGTCCGGATAACGCAGGGGAACCTGGTGATAGATATCCATACCCAGCCAGGGCAGGAAAGCCAGGCTGCCATAAAAGAACAAAAAGAACATCCGTGCCGTACCGGAAAGCGGAATAACCCATTTTTTGATTAACACATTATAGATGCCAAAACATAACGTACTAATCAGCAATAATATATCGCCAATATTATAGGTAGCATCTTTTATCATCGCGATATTCCCGCCGCTGATGGTAATGGCCACGCCGCAATAAGCCATGATCAACCCCGGCAGTTGCCAGAATTTGATACGTTCCATACCGAGCATGGCGGCAATGACCAGCGTAATTAATGGAATAGTGGCCTCGATGATGCCGGCGTTAAATGCGGTACTGCGATTTAAACCGTTAAAATAAAAATAATAACATAGCGTGACGCCAAATAGCGCCGTGATCGCCATGCGCAGGTGAGTAATAAAATAAATGTGCCGCAGTTCTTTTTTATCATCGATAAAAATAAATAATATCAAGGCGGCCATAGCAAACCGTAAACAGGTCACCACTGAAGGAATAAATACTCCCAGGGCATATTTACCCGCTATCGCCGATCCGCCCCAGAAAAAAGCGGCGAGCGACAGCGTAATATAGACTTTTATCTTCATACCATCCAATCCCACCCCTGTCGCATTCCGCAAATCCTGCGGCAAAAAAGCGCCAATACGCTATCGCCTTCGCCAACGATTCATTCGCTATTATATTTCCTCGAAATAGGGATATTATGGCCTCACCATGGCCGGATTTCATAGAACAGGAGGGGACAATATGCGTCAAGATCGTGCCAAAAAAAGCCATCATGTCGTCGCGGTGGCCTACGACCGGCTCAGAACCTTTGAATTCGGCTGCGTGGTGGAGTTTTTTGCCGTGGCGCGCCCGGAATTAAACGTCGATTGGTACCGCTTCTCGGTATGTACCGCCGATAAACACCGAATCCAGGCCGTAGGCGGCATTATCATGGAAATCGAGGCCGATTTGGACCTGCTGGCAACTGCGGATACCATCATTATCCCGGCCTGGCGGGATATTAATGAAATACCCGGCGAGCGCTTGTTGCAAAGCCTGCGTGCCGCCTATCGGCGCGGAGCGCGCATTTGCAGTATTTGCACCGGGGTGTTTGTGCTGGCGGCGGCCGGGTTACTGCACGGTAAAAGCGTTACTACCCATTGGCACCATGCCCGCCTGCTGGCCCAGCGTTATCCCGATACCCTGGTGCTGCCCGCGGCGCTGTATGTGGATCAGGGGCAAATCATCACGTCGGCCGGCTCGGCCGCCGGACTGGATATGCTGCTGCATTTGGTTAAAACCGATTATGGCCACCGGGTGGCGAATAGCGTGGCGCAGCGCCTGGTCATTCCCTTTCACCGGGAAGGCGGCCAGCGGCAATTAACCAGGACCAAAGTGGTGGAGCAAGGGGAAAACCGCATTTCCGCCCTGGTGGATTGGCTAAGCGGCCATCTGCCGCTCGCCCATACGGTATCTTCACTGGCCAAACGCGCCATGATGTCCGAACGTACCTTGCAGCGCCATTTCCAGGCGGCCATGGGTGTGCCCGTAATGCAGTGGCTCGCCCTGCGCCGGTTGGATTACGCCAAGGAATTGCTGGGCGGCGATGCCCTTTCCATAGCCAAAATCGCGGAAATGTCCGGCCATAGTTCGCAAGCGACCTTTCGCCACCACTTCCGGCTGCATGAACACCTCTCGCCGACGGAGTATCGCCGGCAAGCGCGACAAAAATCCCCTCCCGCCGGCTCATTATCCATTACACAATAGTGAGGCGTTCGGTCAGGTCCTGCAGCAGCAAATCGATTTTAGGCGTCAGCCGCCGGGCTTTTGGCCACAAAAGATATAACGGCAGGCCGTCCGCCGACTGTTCGGTCAGGATATGCGCCAGCTTGCCGCTGCGCAGGCTGTTATTCACCAGCCAGGTCGCTATTTGGGCAATACCCGCTCCCGCCTCGATGGCCGCCACCTGGGCCTCGCTGTCGCTGAACATCATGCGATGAGGCACCGCTATCGGCCCGCTGTACCCCTCCCCGGTGGAGACGGACCATTGGCCGGCCACGCCGTTGCTTTTGCCGTAGACCACGCAATCATGCTCGCTGAGCCGGTCGATGGCCGTCGGTGCCCCACGGCGCGCCAAATAGGAGGGCGCCGCGCAGAAAATCAACCGTTCGGTGCCGAGATAGTGATAGCCGATGGCGGCGGGCAAATTATTGACGCCGCCGATGCGCACCGCGACATCCACGCCTTCGTCAATCAGATCCACAAAGCGGTCGGTAAAGGTAATATGCGGGCGCAAATAGGGGTGCCGCTGGCAAAAATCAATGAGCACCGGCATCACCACCAGCCGCCCGAAAGACGCAGGCAGGTCGATGCGCAGCCGCCCCATGGGGGTTTGGGTATGGGACGCCAGCACCGCCTCCGCGTCGGCCAGATCGTTTAACACCCGGGTACAGGTTTCATAGAAAGCCTGTCCGGCATCGGTCAGCTTCAACCGGCGCGTCGTTCGCTCAAATAACCGGGTGCCGAGGCGTTGCTCCAGGCGCGCCACGCTTTTGCCGATGGCCGAGCTGGTAAGGTTCAGCTCTCCGGCCGCCGCCGCAAAGCTGCCGCTCCTGGCCGCCGTCACAAATGGGGTCAGGCCTTTCAGGCGTTCAGTGGGGTTCATGTTATATCGGACAAAAAATCTCTAATAGGTGGAAATAATAGCCGCGATAAGAATTTATTTCCAGTTTATGCTGAAGGTCAGGATTTGCTAGCGGAGACAAAAAACATGCAACATCGAGCATTGATCGTCGGCGTCAGCGGCGTAATCGGCAGCGCGCTGGCGGAAAGATTATTGGACGATGGCTGGCAGGTGTACGGCCTGTCGCGGGGCAAAACGGCGGTGCCCGCCGGATGCGCATCCATCATCGCCGATCTGGCCGACGAACGGTCGGTGGCCGCGGCGTTAAAAGATCTTAAGGTGGACCGGGTATTTCTTGCCGCCTGGGCGCGCCAGGAGTCGGAAAAAGAGAATATCCGCGTCAACGGCGCCATGGTCAGCAACGTGCTCAACGCCCTGGGCGGCTCGCTCGAACACGGCCACGTGGCGCTGGTGACCGGCCTTAAACATTACCTTGGGCCGTTTGAAGCCTACGGCAAGGGCAACGTTCCCGCGACGCCCTTTCGCGAGGAACAAGGACGGCTGCCGGTGGACAATTTTTATTACGAGCAGGAAGACCGCTTGTTCGCCGCGGCCAAACGTTATGGGTTCACCTGGAGCGTCCACCGCCCGCATACCATTATCGGGTATGCCATCGGCAATGCCATGAATATGGGCGTGACCCTGGCGGTTTACGCCACCTTATGCAAACAAACCGGCCAGCCTTTTATTTTTCCCGGGTCGGCAACCCAGTGGCATAGCGTAACCGATATGACCGACGCCAGGCTGCTCGCCCGCCACCTGCAATGGGCCGCCACCCATAGCCAGGGCCAGGATCAGGACTTTAACGTTGTCAATGGGGATGTGTTTCGCTGGCAGTGGATGTGGTCGCGGCTGGCGGATTACTTTGGCCTGGATGCGGCGCCGTTCCCCGGCGAAACGCTGCCGCTGGAAGGGCGTATGCGGGACGCGCCGGCGCAGTGGCGCGCCATCGCCGAACGCTGTGCCCTGCGAGAGGCCGATATCGGCAAACTGGCCTCCTGGTGGCATACGGACGCCGACCTCGGCCGGCCGATGGAGATTATCACCGACATGAGCAAAAGCCGCAAAGCCGGATTTACCGGCTATCAAAACACGCTCGATGCTTTTATCGAGCTGTTTGACCGGCTGAAGGCGGAACGGATTATCCCCGCCTAACCAGGAATGGGCGGCCGCGGCCGCCTTATGCCATGACCCTGACCGGCCGACCGGCGTGCCAGGCAAGGATATCCTCAATCATCTGGCTAAAGAACAGGGCATAACTTTGCTGCGTGACATAGCCGATATGCGGCGTGGCCAGCACATTATCCAGCGTGCGCAGCGGGTGATCGGCCGGCAGCGGTTCCTGCCCGAACACATCCAGCGCCGCGCCCGCGATACGCCGCTCGCGCAGCGCCGCGACCAGCGCCGTTTCATCCACAATCGGGCCGCGCGCCGTATTTACCAGCAAGGCCGTTGGTTTCATCGACGCCAGCGATGCGGCATCGACCAGGCCGCGGCTGCGCTCGCTTAATATCAGGTGGATGGACAATATATCCGAGCGTTCGAATAATTCCTGCCGGCTGACATACGTCACCCCTGACAGGGCCGCCCGTTCGGCGGTCAGGTTCTCGCTCCAGGCGATGGTATGCATGCCGAAGGCCTGGCCGTAGCCGGCGACCTTCTGGCCGATCTTGCCCAAGCCGAGGATGCCCAGCGTCTGGCCATGCAGCCCGCGCCCCAGGGTGCGCTGCCAGCCGCCGCCGCGCAGCGAGTTGGCCTCGTCGAGCACATTGCGGGCCAGCGCCATAATCAGCGCCCAGGTCAGCTCGGGCGCCGCATACCCATCGCCCCCGGTACCGCACACCTGGATGCCCAGCGCCGCCGCGGCATCCAGGTCAATGGCGGCGTTGCGCATGCCGCTGGTCACCAGCAGTTTCAACTGCGGCAGTTGGCTGAGCAATGCCCGGTCGAACGGGGTGCGCTCGCGCATGGCGCAAATCACCGTATAAGGTTGCAGGCGCTCGACCATCTGTGCGGTCGGCGCGGGGTAAGCCGCTAAAAAATCCACGGCGCCGACGGACGCCAGCGCCGACCAATCGGCGGCGCCGTGGGCCACCGACTGCCAGTCATCGATAACCGCAATACGAACAGGAGACGTTGGGCTCATGTTATTTCCTCATGATCGGCGATGGGGCGGCCAATGACCGCCTCATCGATAAACCGGCTGTTGTATGGAATAACATACGGCAACCTCACTGCATTGACCAGTCCGAGGGTGCGGCCAGGTTCGCCGCCGACGTGGTTGGGTCAGCGCCGTTAGTCCAGGGCGAATTTGCGGACGCTTAACCGCAGCCGCTGGGAATGGTCGATCAGCGAGGCGGACGCCTCGGCGCAGGCGACTGTAAGGTGGGTGCTTTGATGGATTTGCTCATTTAACCGCTGTATTTCGTCGGCAATGGCATTGACCCGATCGCTTTGCAGCGTCGCATTTAATTGCAACTCGCCCAGCACCGCGGCCACGCCCCGCACCGCCCGGATGATATCGTGGTAAAACGCATCCAGCGCTTTAACCCGGCTGAAGCCGCTATCGATATGCTGATGGGTGGAATGAACCAGCGCATCGATATCCCGCGTCGAGCTGCCGCTTTTTTGCGACAGCAGGGCCATTTCCCTGGCCACGACGGAAAATGTATGGCCAAAGGCCCCGGCATGGGCGGACTCAATGGCCGCGTTCAGCGACAGCAGTTTGGTTTGCATGGAAATACCTTCCAGAAAGGTGACGATACCGGCGATTTTTTCGGATTCCGCCACGATCTCATGCATTTTTTGGTCGACTTCCGTCACCATTTCCCCGCAGTGGCGGGTCAGTGCTTCCGTTTCGCCCATTTGCCGGGTAGCGTCGCCGGCAAAGCTCGCGCCATTTTCCGCCTCCTGCGCCACCCCGTTGAGTTTATGGCTGATAGTTTCGAAGGCCTGCATCTGCTGCTGGTTATATTGGCTATAGCGCTGATTATGCCGGGCGATATCTCCCGCGCCGTGTATGACCAGGGAAGAAACTTCGTTAATCTCTTTGACGATATGCTGCAAACCCAGCTGCATTTCGCCGATGCCCTGGTTTAACCAGCGAATTTCCCGCGACTGCCAGCGCGAGTGCGACAAAGGTTCGGCGATATTGCCGGTGGCAATGTGCGCCATATGGCGCAGGGCGCGATTAAGCGGCGCGATCACGGCATACGACAGCACTACGCAGGCCAGCGCCAGCAGCGATGCCAGCAAAGCGGAGATACCGAGGGACAAATTACGGTTGGCGGTAAGGGAGGACAAAATAGATTGGTTAAAACGTTCCGCAGCGGCGTTATCCTGGTTCAGGGCCTGATAAAACGCGGCGTTAAACTGTTCCTGGAATGCCTGGATGGGAACCATAAAAAAGGAATCGAGATTATCGCCGCGCAGGCCTTTTAGCTGTTCGTCGAGCCCGTCGAACACCAGCGTAAAATTTTGTTGCAGGGCGCTGTCATGGTCATGGGTATCGGCAAGCTTTTGGTAGTCTGAAAAAAAGGCCTTGGCGGTTTTTAATGACACTTCGGCGCTATCGGCCAGCGCCTGCCAACTGCCGACGGAGCCGCTCTGTTTATCCTGCATAAAATAGATGCCGGCACGATTGATATTATCGCTGGCAGTCAACAATTCTATGCGGGATTTATTTATTAATGCTTGACGCTCCGCCATGCCATGCACGGTAGTCACGTTGTCTTTGGTCTGGGCGACCAACCGCGTCAGCAGCGCCATCGACGCGCATTGCAGCAAACAAAACACCAGCAGGAACAGCATAAACCCGCCGCGCAGGCTGGTCATCCACCCCGGCAGGGTAATACGGCTCAGCCGCGGCCGCGGCGTTTGGGCGAATCTCACCACTCGATCGATAACCGACATCTTTTTATTATCCGCGCTAAATAAAAAGCAGTATTCGCTGGTTTTATGTCAGTAACGTTACGGCGCGGCAGACATGCCCGCATACGGTGTTTTCACCGGCGCTAAGGCAAATAGCCGGCAGGATCGCCGGGGATGAATTGGCCGCGGACCGCAGGTTGCCGCCGCATAAGGCGCACAAAGAGTTGGCCCCCGCTCCCTGATTTAAGGAGCGGGGGCCAAAAGGAAAAGACCGGTTTTATGCCGAAATCCGCGCGCGGACCTTCAGGCTAGAACGTTTCCCAGTTTTCGTTAAGTTTTTCTCCGCCCGCCGCGGCGGCCGCCGGCGTCGCCGGCCGGATCAATGGGCGTGAATTAACCGGGGGGCTGCTATCAAGGCGTTTTTCTCCGCCCGGCAGTTGAAACACCGACACGGTCTGCGTAAGCCGGCGCGCCTGTTCTTCCAGCGAGGCCGCCGCCGCCGCGGACTCCTGCACCAGCGCCGCATTTTGCTGGGTGACCCCATCCATTTCCGACACGGCGTTGCCCACCTGGCTAATGCCCCGGCTCTGTTCTTCCGACGCCGACGAAATCTCGCCCATTAAATCCGTTACCCGGGTTACCGCCTGCACAATATTATGCATGGTTTCACCGGCACGGGAAGCCTGCTGCGAGCCGGTAGTGACCCGCTCCACCGACTCGGCGATCAGCCCTTCTATTTCTTTCGCCGCCTGCGCGCTGCGCTGCGCCAGGCTGCGTACTTCCCCCGCCACCACCGCGAACCCCCGGCCCTGCTCCCCGGCCCTGGCCGCTTCCACCGCCGCGTTCAGCGCCAGGATATTGGTCTGGAAGGCAATGCCGTTGATCACCCCGGTAATATCGGCGATTTTTTTCGAACTGGTGGTAATACTGCTCATGCTTTCCACCACTTCATCAACGATTTCACCGCCCTTTCTGGCGGTATTGGCGGCGTCCTGCACCATTTTATTGGCCTGAAAGACATTCTCGGTGTTTTGTTTTACCGTGGCGCTTAATTGTTCCATGCTGGCCGCCGTCTCTTCCAACGCCGCGGCCTGCTGCTCGGTGCGTGAGGAAAGATCGGTATTACCCTGGCTGATTTCACCCGCGCCCTGGTAAATGGAGGCCGAACCGTCGCGAATGGCGCTTACCGTACGGATCAAATTCTGCTGCACTTCCTGTAAATAGGGGATTAACAGTCCGACGTTATTGCGTCCCGCATCGGCAATCGTCTCGCCCAGATGCCCGGAAGACAGCGTGTGCAAGATGACTTTAATCCGATCCAGGGGTTTAATCATATAACTGACCAGATATCTGTCGGTCAGGGCCAAAATAGCCAGTCCGGCAATCAGGGCCGCGATCAATATTTCCTTGCACAGAGCGACCAGCGCCGCCACCTGCCGGGCGCTGTCATCCGTCATGGACGCGGTTTTAAATTTTTCCATGGCGGCCCCAAAGGCGACGCTGAACGGCGGGGACTGCGTGCGGTAAATTTGACGATATTCGTCCATGTTTTTGGACTGCGCCGCTTTATATAGCGGTTCCAAACCCTGGCTTATCAGCTGCGACCAGCTGTTGACCAGCCCGTCGGTTATGGCGCCGTCAATGGCAGGGTGCGGACGCGCTTTGAACTCGGCCAGCGCCTCCGCGGTGCTTTTCATCGCCGCGGAGGCGCTGGACATCACCTTATCGGCATCCGCTATTTCACCGGTCTGCACATAGTCCATCGCCCTGGACAACCGGGTGACGGTACGGAAATACTGATCGTTACCATGCGTAATTATATCAATATCTTTTTTCTGGTCTTCGCTGATGGTTAATAAATGAGTTACCTGGTTAAGCGAGGAGAGGGTAAACGCCGACACCCCACCCCAGAGTACCAAAAAAAAACCAAGCGTTATTAATAGCATAACTCTGATACTGGTATTTTTTAGAAAACCCATGGTCTTGCTCCTGTTAATTATTTATATGCCGACTTCCGGGCATATGGGTGGAGAGCATGCAGGATGGGGGGAACGTGAAAAATTCGTCGCACCACTCATGCCCAGTCAAAATCTGAGATGGTTTATGCGTTCTTAGCTGTTCATCCGTTACAACCCAATATTGCTCACTCCCTGTAAAACGGCTTATCGGAGTTTCACTGGTTATCGGTAAACCTTGACAAAACTTTATGGCGGTAGCTGAAAAATCAGATCAAAAACAGAGAGTTAGAATGGGAGCGGTTCGTGCGGCATTTCCGTTGAAAAGGATAAAAGCATAAAGGATTATTATCCAAAAAATAGTTTTGGCGGGTCATGGCATTAATAAATAAGGAGTTTACTTAGGAAGTAAATTTATTATTCTAGCATTCAATATAAGTATTATCTTACCCACTAACGCTTTTTTGAATGAAACGGCCAGCTTTTTTGACGCCACCGGCCGGTATCGCATCAATTCAACTTGTTAGCATCATTCTCAATACTCTCGCGGATCGTATGCCGGCAGTATCCGCGCCCGCTCATACCAATCAATGACCATCCCACAAATTTTTTCGCGATCGCTATTTGGAACTGCCGGCGCATTTAACATCCGTAAATCCTGGCCATAGATCGGCAACATGTGTTGAATTATCTGGGATAGATCTTGCTGAGCCATCGCGTCATCCTGCTGGATATCGGCAATTCGGGAGGTCGCATAGGAAGCAGTAATTACAGCATTATCCGCCGCGATTCTGCGCTGGATGGTCGCAAGAGGCAGTAATTGCATAGTATTGAGCGCCATAGCCTCTTCCACCATAATAGAATACTTGATAGGCGCATATTTCTGAATGGCCTGATATACCGCATATGATAGTAAAAGCCTGTTCGATATTTTGCCGGCCGTATTTATTCTTATAAGCAGAGAAGAAATAAGCGGTCGCAATGCTGGAATTGCCCCTATAGGCCAAAAGTGTCCACGATCCTAGATACCGTCTTAGCGCCAAACGAGACGTTAATGAGCGGACATTAGAACGATAACGCGGGCGAGCGAGTCCGCTTGGCCGCTCGCCACAGGTGTTTGCTTGCATTGGCGCGCGCGGCGCATGGCCATCATCTCGTATCCGATGACGCGCGCCTCACGAGGCGGAAGCCTTCGACCATAGATCGACAGGGCCAAGACGATCGGCGCCTTGGGTGCCCAGCATCCAACCCGGGTATTCGGGCGGCAGGGTGCTGACTTCGTCCAGTTTGCGCAGTTCGTCAACGCTCAGTTGTAGATCGATGGCGGCAAGGTTGTCCTGCAATTGGTCGATGCGCTTGGCGCCCATGATCACCGAGGTGACGAATGGGCGGGACAGCAACCAGGCGAGGGCGACACGCGCCGGACTGCAACCATGCGATTCGGCGATGGGCGCCATAACGTCGATGATGTTCCAGGCCCGCTCCCGGTCGACGATTGGGAAATCGAATTCGGAGCGGCGCGAATCGCCCGGCTTCTGGTTGTCGCGGGTGAACTTGCCGGATAGCAGGCCGCCGGCCAGAGGACTCCAGACCAGCAGCCCCATCTTCTCGGCTTCCAGCAACGGGGAAATTTCGCGTTCGAGGTCGCGGCCTGCGACAGAGTAGTAAGCCTGCAAAGTCTCGAAGCGGGCCAGGTTCTTGTGCTCGGAAATGCCGAGCGAGCGGGCGATCTTCCAAGCCTGCCAATTCGAAACGCCGATGTAGCGGACCTTGCCTTGGCGGACCAGGTCGTCGAGCGCACGCAGTGTTTCTTCAATCGGCGTAATCGTGTCGTTGGCGTGGATCTGGTACAAGTCGATGTGATCGGTTTGAAGGCGCTTCAGGCTCGCCTCGACCGCATCCATGATGTGACCGCGCGAAGCGCCCACATCATTGCGTCCTTGGCCCATGCGGCTATAGGCCTTGGTTGCCAGCACGTAGTCCTTGCGGGCGATGCCGAGGTTCTTGAAGGCCTGGCCCAGCACCTGTTCGCTGACGCCGTCGGAGTAGACATCGGCGGTATCGAAGAAATTGACGCCCGCCTCCAGCGCGGCCTTAACGAGATCGTCAGCCTCTTTCTGGCCGGCGGCGCCGATGTGCTTGTAGATGCCGCTGCCGTCGCCAAACGTCATGGTGCCCAGGCACAGGCGGGAAACGAGCAGGCCGGTATTGCCCAACGTATTGTATTTCATGATGTATCTCCAATCGGAATGAGGTTGATGGAAAAGACTGCCCGCCAAGCGGGATGCCTTTACGGATAAGTCACCCGTCCGATGCCGCAGTCCGGAAAACGGCGCCGCAGCAGGGTCGCCTCCTGCGCCGAAAAGCCGCCGCACAGCTCGATAACCTCAGTGCCAGCAGCGATGAGCGCCTCGGCGGCGGCCATTGCCTCTTCAACGTCTTCCACACCGATAAATTCGGCGTCGAACGCGGGCGACTCCATGTGCGCCGCGTGCGTGTTACGGCGATAGCCGGGTGCCTTGATGATGAATGCGTATCGGGTCTGGACCATATTCGGAACTCCAAGGGCAGAGGCACTCATCCATCCGGCGCATTACTGCCACCGGCTCATACAGCAGGCGGTTGTGCCGCGTGACGCGACAGGTTCGAAGAGTTTCACTTTGTCCCAATGCGGTAACCGCAGGATCGGTGCCAGCGTCGTTTTCGATCAGGCGATCGAATAACCGGCATCAACCAGCAGGCCGTGGCCCGACACGAACGAAGCGTCATCGGAAGCAAGGAACGCCACGACGGTCGCGACCTCTTCCGGCGAACCCGCCCGGCCGGGAACCGTCGAAGCCGCGAAAGCATTCTTCGCTTCGGTGCTCGGCCAGATGCGATCCTGGAACGGTGTGTCGATGATGCCGGGATTCACGGCGTTGACGCGCACGCCCTGCTTGAACAATTCGATCGATGCGGTCTTGGTCAGGCCCAGCACCGCATGCTTGCTGGCGATGTAGAGGCCGGCGTTGGCGAAGCCGATCACGCCGCCCATCGACGCATTGTTGATGATGGTGCCGCCGCCTTGCGCCAGCATGGCTTTCGCTTGGTACTTCATCGACCAGAAGACGCCGCGGACATTGGCGTTGAATATCGTGTCGTAGACTTCATTCGTCTGGTCGACGAACGGCGTGAATTCGCCTTCGGTGCCCGCATTGTTGAAAGCCACGTCGATCCGGCCATAGGTCGAGATGGTCGTGGCGACCAGATCGATCACATCCTGTTCGACGTTAATGTCGGCAACGGCGGCTGTTGCTTCGTAGCCTTCGTTCTTGATTCCGGCGACAAGTGTCTCGATTTCTGAGCGGCGGCGCGCGCTGGCGACGACTTTGGCGCCACGGCGGGCCAGTTCGATGGCTGCGGCGCGGCCGATACCGGAACTTGCCCCCGTAACCAGCGCCACTTTCCCGGAAAGGGTTTGGGAAGAGACTTTGATGTTCATTTATTTCTCCAGATTTAAAGCGTTAGACCTTTGAGCGAGGAAAAGCATTTCCCGTTCATTTCTTAAACGCTATTCTGAAGCTTTTAATTGATATGATAAAGTAGTCAATAGTTCACACGATGATGAATGAGGTTCACCAATGGAAACCGCCGAACTCGCCGAACTGACCGTGTTTGCGTCGGTGGCCAAGCACCTGAGCTTTCGCCAGGCCGCCACCGAACGAGGTACGTCCGCTTCGGCGGTGAGTCATTCGATACGTAGCCTCGAAACCCGTGTGGGGGTGCGCCTTTTTCATCGCACCACGCGCAGCGTGTCCCTGACGGAAGCCGGAGAAGCGTTGTACACCCGGTTGCAGCCCGCGCTGGCCGGCATGCGAACCGCCCTGGACGGATTGAACTCCTTTCGCGCCACGCCGTTCGGCACCATCAGAATCAATGTTCCAAACTCGATTGCGCCATACATTCTGGGCGAGGCGATGGAAGTCCTGGCAAGCAATGCCGGGCTGAAGCTGGAAGTCGTCGCCACCGATTCGCTGGTCGGTATCGTGCAGGAAGGTTTCGATGCCGGGATCCGCTTCGGCGAACGCCTGTCGCAGGACATGATCGCGGTTCGCATCAGGCCGAGATTCCGATTCGCCGTCGTCGGTTCACCGAATTATTTCGAGAAGAATCGAGCTCCCGTGACGCCGCACGATCTGCATGACCATGCTTGCATTCGATATGCGTTTCCCAGCGGGAAGATTTTGAATTGGGAGTTCGTAAAGGGCGGAGAAATGGTGAAGGTCGAGGTAGCCGGCCCCTTGACGGTCGATAGCCAGGAATTGATGGCGGATGCCGCGGCGCGCGGGCTGGGCCTGGCATACATATGGGAGGACCGCGCCGCGCCGTATCTTCGCGATGGCCGGCTACAACGCTGCCTTGAAGACTGGTGTACCGTCGACGAAAGCCTGTTTCTCTATTTCCCAAGCCGCAAGCATCAATCAGCGGGACTTAGAGCCATCATTGAGGCAATGAAGGCGTGAGGTCGCAGCGGATGCGCATGGCGGGAAACCGTTGCATTGATGCTGACGGCTGCTTGCCTCGGGCTTGTCCGGTAGCTGTTAGCGGCACGACAGAGGGAAAAAAGCCTAGAAATCCGAAGCGCTAACTTTCCAGCCAACGACCGTAGAGCCTAGGGAATTGCTCACGCATCCACTCGACGAAGACATGGACCTGCGGTGCCAAGTGAGATCGGCTTGGGTACACCACTGATACCGGACGAGGACGCGGACGATAGGCACGAAGCACTTCGACCAACGACCCGTCGGCAAGGTGGCGGTCGAGGGTAATGCCTGGCGCCTGCAAAATGCCGAACCCGGCTACGCCGCATTCCACGTAGGCGTTAGACTCATCGACGCTAATACCGTGGCGACTAATATACGTTTGATCTTCACCGCCATCGAGAAACTGCCAAGGCCGAGAACGTTTGTTCTGGCCGGAGAGAAAGGTGACTCCCCGGTGTGTGCTCAGATCGTCCAGCGTCTTTGGTTCGCCATGATCTTGAAGGTACCTGGGAGACGCGCAGGTTACCATGGTGGCTTGACCGATGCGGCGGGCAACCAGGCTCGAACTGGGTAGCTCGCCAATGCGCAATACGCAGTCCACCCCCTCCGCCACCAGATCTACGATTCTATCCGTGACCCCGAGCGTCAATTCTATTTCCGGATAGAGAACGGTGAAATCACGAAGGCTATCGATAAGTCCAGGCTGCGCGAATGCCGTAGGAATGTCGACACGCAACCGTCCACGCATGACGGTGCCGGCGTGTCCGAACATCGAAGTGGCCTCGGCGACTTTGCCGAGTATCTCTTTCACTCGTTCGTAGAACCGCTCCCCCTCAGAAGTGAGCCGCACCTTTCGGGTGGTGCGCTGGAATAGCCGCACGCCTAAGGATGTTTCCAGTTGCTGGATCGCGCGAGTGACCTGCGGGCGCCCGACCTGCATGGCGTAGGCCGTTTTAGTGAAACTTCCCAGTTCCGCCAAGCTGGCGAACACCTGAATTGTCTGGAGCAGCTCCATAACGTCCTCGCTCGCCTACCGGGAATTGTTTCCGTATGAGGGCTGGAAAAAATGGTATTGTTGCCGCAAACTATAACACTCCTGTGCCGGCCTACTCATTTATCGAACTCCACAACTGCTGAATAATATCGCCAGTAGGTTTCCCATCCGCCTGGAGATATGCAATGAAAGCATGGCTTTTGAAAAATTTCGGTCTCGACAATCTGGTACTTGGCGATACGCCTGCCCCCAAACCCCAAGTCGGCGAGTTGCTGGTGAAGGTCGGCGCCGTTTCACTGAACTTCCGCGACAAGGCCATCGTCGATGGCATCTACGAACCGCACATGGTGCCAAAACCACTAATCCCGGTGAGCGACGTTGCCGGCACCGTTGTCGCACTCGGCGACGGCGTAAACCGATTCAAGATTGGTGACCGAGTCAACTCGCACCTTTATTCGCGCTGGCTTGATGGCGAGCCTGGGCCAAATGAGCCCGACTATTGCTTCGGCTCCCCGCTGCCAGGCGGCTTGGCCGAATACATGATCATCCATGAGGAAAGCGCGGTTCGCGTTCCTGACAACTTGTCTGATGAGGAAGCCTCGACTCTGCCGATCGCTGCGCTGACGGCCTGGTATTCGTTGGTGGATTATGGCCAGATTCAGGCAGGTCAAACCGTGCTCGTGCAGGGCACCGGCGGTGTATCGATTTTCGCGGTACAGCTTGCGACGGCGCTTGGCGCCAAGGCGATCGTCACCTCCAGCAAAGACGAAAATCTGGAAGCGGCGAAGAAGCTCGGGGCAGTCGCCGGCGTGAACTATCGGACCTTCCCTCGCTGGGAAGAAGAAGTTCTGCGGCTCACCGAGGGCAAGGGTGTAGATCTCCTGCTCGACGTTGCGGGCGGTGAAGGCCTGAACCAGTCCATCGCGGCAACCAAGGCCGCAGGGCGTATTGCACAAATCGGTTTCCTGACCGGACAGACCACCACGCTTAACCTGATGCCGCTGATATTCCGGCAGACAACCATTCGCGGAATCGCAGTGGCCCCTCGTTCGTCCTTCGATCGCATGAATGCCTATCTAAGCCAGCATGCAATCCGGCCGGTGATCGACCAGATCTATTCATTCGAAGAAGCGCGCCAGGCCTACCAACACCTGGCCCGCGGCGCGTTCGGCAAAGTGGTCATCAAGGTTTCCTGAGTGCAAAGCGCCGGGGACGTTTAGTTGAAAAATCATTGATCTTAAAACAATCTGATGCGGGAGTTAGATTTATGAATACAGTTAAAAATCTTCTACGGTTCGCGAGCGCCCTGGGATCGGCCGGAAACCGGGCTGCGGCTCAGGCGGTGTTTGCAGCACCAATCGACCGATATCAACAAAATGGAGCTGAGGGCAAGCCGGCCAGGTGCCGCCCTGTGCGCTTCGCAAGGGGCCATTAACCCCCGCTCTCACTGGTGCTGACGAGGGCAAGAGGTGCGTCAGGGACGGTGCGCCTGCTGTCTTTCACCGTACCCCAGCGACCTCGCAGAGAGCGAGCTCGCTTTCGATGCGTCAGCGCGTGTATTCATTGGATAGTAAAGAACGCTTCATATTGTTGACCACCGTGCCAGATCTCCATGATGTCAACTTCCTGGGCTTCATCATCCACCGCGAACGTGATCACCGTCCTTTTTTTGTAATGGATTATGCGCAACCCCGGCACCAGATCGTCGCGCTGATTTCCTCTGTGTGGGAACTGCGCTAACGACTCGCAGTAATCGACAACGCCATCTGTATAGCTTTCTGCGATAGCCGCCGAAGCGGCTTCAGCGATATAGTCATACAATGCGATAAGCTGCTTGTTCGCTTCCGGTGCGAACACCACTCGATAGTCCGTCATGCCTTTTTGGTTTTCTCCCTATGGGCACGCGCCAGGTTGGCGCGCACTTCGTCCGCGCTCAGTCCCCTACTTGGGTCCGCCTTGAGCGCCTGATATGCCGGGACCACCTCTTCGCGCAACCAGGTTTCCATAGCCCGATCGCGCGCGTCCAGCGCCCGCAAGCCTTCGCGGATGACTTCGCTTTCAGAGGCATATTCACCGCTGGCGACTTTGGATTTTACACTGGCTGCCATTTCGTTGGGCAGGGTAATGCTCATCTGTTGTGTAGTGCGCATTGTATCTTTCCTCCTAATGAGTAGGATTTAATCCTACTCATTTTTGTCGCCCAGGTCATCTGCCAGCAGGTCGGCCGGCAGTCCGGTGTCGTCGTCACTGTCCGACCGTTCGCTCTCCCCCTGCTCCGCCGGATGCGTCGACGCATGCACCGCCGACAGCGCCTTGGTGGCTAAAGCAGTGCTAGATGCGATGATTGTGAAGAGTCAGGTTACCCAGACCGTGACACGCATCGGTAAAACAGCGGCTAAAGAGAAGAGCTAAGTTATTCAGCGCGGGCGGAGGTGTTACGAGCACCTCAACCCCGCTAACGTAAACGGCTGCCCAGAACCATCTTGACGCTTATTCAGCAGGGATTTCTAGGTTCCACGGCAGGAGATCTTTGATCTTATTGATAGGATGATCCGCTATATTAGCCAGCACATGGCGCAGATACGCTTCCGGCTCCACGCCGTTCAGTTTGCAACTGCCGATTAGCGTATACATCAACGCTGCCCGTTCACCGCCGCTATCCGAGCCGAAGAACAGATAATTTTTTCGGCCCAAGCTTACTGCTCTTAACGCGTTTTCCGCGATATTGTTATCGATCTCCGCCCAGCCATCGCCGGCGTAGTAACACAACGCCTGCCAGTGGTTCATCAGATAGTTTAAAGCCTTGGCCATATCGGCCTGTCGCGATAATGTGGTGAGCTTTTCCCGGATCCAGCTCTCCAGGCTCATCAGTAACGGCCGGGATCGCGTTTCGCGCACCTGTCGTCGTTCTTCGGCCGGACACCCCCGGATGCCGGCTTCGATCGCATACAGTTCACCGATCCGGTGCAGGGCTTCGGTGGTGGTTGGCGATGGATGGCGAACATGGATATCATGGATTTTACGCCGGGCGTGGGCCATGCAGCCGACCTCGCGGATATGGCCTTCTTCGTACAACGGGTTGAAGCCTGCATAGGCATCCGCCTGCAACAGCCCGCTGAACCCGGCCAGATGCGTTTGCGGATGAGCACCCTTGCGGTCCGGGCTGTAAGCGAACCACACCGCGGGCGGCAGTGTTGAACCGGCGTTGCGGTCGTCACGCACATAGACCCACAGCCGGCCGGTTTTAGGCTTGCCGTTGCCCGGTTGCAGCACGTCCACCGGCGTGTCGTCGACGTGCACTTTACCTGTGTCCATAACATAGTCGCATACCGCGTCGGCCAACGGCGACAGCAGGTTACTGCACAACCCACCCCAGCCGGCCATGGTGGCCCGGCTCAGTGTTACGCCCTGGCGGGCGAAGATTTCCGCTTGCCGATACAGCGGGGTATGCTCCGCGTATTTCGCCGTCATTACCCTTGAGAGCAAGCCCGGCCCGGCGATGCCGCGCTCGATGGGCCGCGACGGCGCCGGTTCCTGGACAATGACATCGCAGCGGGCGCAGGCCTTCTTTGTCCGCCGGGTTTTTATCACCTTGAACGCGCTTTTGATAAGTTCAAGCTGTTCGCTCACATCCTCCCCCAGTGGTTTAAGGTCGCCGCCGCAGGCGGGACAGACCGGTTCCCGCGGCTCCAGGCGGCGTTCTTCGCGCAGCAGGTGTGCCGGCAAAGGCCGACGTACCGGCGAGGGGCGTGAGGCCGGCAGCATAGCCGGGCCATCGACGGGCGCATGCTGGACCTTATCTTCCGTCAGCAGCTCTTCGAGGCTATGCTCCAGCTGGACTATCTGCCGCCCGGCCTTTTCCGAGCTGCGACCGAAGTACAGACGCCGCAGTTTCGCCAGTTGCGCCAGCAGGCGGTCGATTTCCGATTTCCGCGCGTTAAGGTCGTCGTGCAGAGACGCGATGGTCGTCTGTTGTTGCAGTACCAGCGCCTGCAGCGCGGGCACATCATTGGGCAGGGCATGATTTTTTCTTTTCATGCCAGGATGTTAAGGTAAGCTATCGGGTGATTACAATATCGCCAGGTTAAACGAAGTGCGTTCCGGTTGTTTCCAATTGATTTCCTCAAGCAGCATCGACAGCCGGGCTTGTGTCAGGAAGACCTTTCCCTCCCGGGCCAGCCGCCAGATAAAGCGGCCGCGCTCAAGGCGTTTTGCCAGCAGGCACAGGCCGTCACCGGTCGCCCAGAGGACCTTTAGCAGGTTGCCGCGTTTGCCCCGGAAGACAAAGACAATAAACTAACAAAGTCAAAAGCCATTGATATTAAAAAATTTTGCGATAATTATTCCACCGCCTGCTATAGAACCGCCACTGACGCCAACTTTAACGGCCAACATCATATGTCCCCAATCCAATTCATATATACCTGCAATGGTGCCATTAAAAAGCACAAAACCAAGCAAGCTAATAATACTTATTATGACCATACCAATAACAAATGCACAAAATATAATATGCATTGGGGTAATAGAATATTGTGCTTAGAATATTTATTCATCTTTTTGAGTCTTCAGCTTCTCAACACCCTTTTCTAGTATCTTAGTTCCAATTTCCGTAGCTGCTGATGATCCAACGTTGTCTGCTACTCCAGGAATTTTGCTCGGGGACATCTCCTTGGAGATCCCCATTAGTCCCTTAACTTCGGTGTACTTGAGATTGTTGGGATCAAATTTAGGGTTCCAACCCTTGGTTGCATATTTACCGATAGCGTTAGATCCTAATATTGCTCCTTTACCGATACCGTATCCTCCTACGGCACCCAGCCCACTAGCTATAGCCCCAGTTAACGAGTCATCCCCTTTAATAGCATTTGACGCCGCGCCGCCAGCCGCATTCAGGCCCACCGTCACCCCAAAACCTGAGGTAGCGGTTAATCCACCGACCCAACCCGCTATGAGTGTATCAGTGTAATTGACTTCCCTATTCGCAGCGTATTGTATTGCGGCATTCGCGCCGGCACTTATTCCAGCCGCCACCTGTGCCCCTCCGGGCAACATGGCTAAGCCGACTGTCCCCGCCAGATGAGCCGATACCTTGGCATTGCCTTTCGCGATATCCCCAGCCAATTCAGCCGTTTCCTCAACGTCCGCGTCCGGTATCTCACGTAGCCACAGCCCGGAGCCTGCTGCTGCCCCCAGTGAATTATTCTCCACCGCATTAATGCTAAGTAAGTAATTTCACTTATAAGATAACCCCGGTGCTGAGACCGGGGTTATCTGCGTTAATTATTAGGTGGGGAACTTTTCTTTTTTTTTGTCGTTATTTTTATTAAAAACCAAGAGCCTATACCTAAAGGGATACCGGCCGAAAAACCAGCCTTTAATGAGTACCAAAAATCAGTCCATAAAAAATAAAAATCGCCCCGAGTAAAATAAAAAACGACAGCTATCACTAATCTTGTTATAAAAATCATGGAAAACAACATAACTATAAAAGATATCGTTAGTAGAAATATTAACTTGGCGTGATTTTTAAGAGTCATCCTTCTTACTCATTTGTTGCTGTAACGCCGCTCCCGTAGCCTCATTTATAACTGAGCCCCCAACGGCACCCACAGCTTCTGAAACTGTCTGACTAGCAATAGGTGCTAGCTTATCTGCTATAACCTTCCCCTCTACTGCTCCTGTAAAAGTCCCCAACCCGGTCCCTATCATCGGCCCCACCGGACTTTCATCCTTAATCGAGCTACCCAGATACGCGCCGCCGATATTAATCGCTTCTTGCGCCACGATCCCCCTACCTTGTGTAACCGCGCCGGTGCCGACAGCGATCAACGCATCGGTAAGCTGAACGGCTTATCACCCTTGGTCATCGACTGCACACCGGTGTTCGCCACGCCACCAATAACGCCGCCGGTTACCACGGCGGCTGTGCCTACCGCTGCTCCTGGCCCCATCGTCACCACACCGCTAAGCATATTGCCCCACTGTGTTAATAATTCCGTGGCGGGCTGCTGTCCCGGCAAATCCCCTTTGCTGAGACGTAGTGCGGCGGCCGCTTTGTCTGCATCAGACATGGGATTAAGAATATTGCCATCTTCATCCGGCAGGTTGGTATTCACCTCCAGCGAACCATGGGCGTTGATAATGCTCTCCATACCCTGGCCGAGGAAGTTATTCTCCACATCAATTTTCTAATAAATAGCGGTATAGGGCGCAGAACACATGGTTCTACTTGTAAAACTCAAAACGATACAGAATCCAAAGGCAAGCACTGCCAAATAAACCAAGGTATAAAGATAAGATTAAAATATTTTTAATCTTATCGGAGAAAAATATATTTTCATCCAATACAATCCACTGACACAAAACAATCGTAGTGAATGATATAAAAGACATAATCCCGAATAAATAAATATATGCAATAAATTGCCTTGCAATGATATTCATCATTTCTTATCTCTTTTATTTATATCAATAAATCCTGCGCTTACGCTCTCAGTACCTATAGCTCCGGTAAATCCACCAACGACACCAGGAACAGGGCTTATACTAACTTCTTTTAAGAGAAATCCCGGGCCAAAGGTCGTCTCGGAGTATTTCAAGGCATTTTTACTAGCTTCCATGCCAAAATGCTCTTTGACGAGTTTTGCTTCCCATGGTCGAGTTATAGCCGTACCCGCACCAAACCCCACAGCGGTTCCCAACGCTGCCCCGGTAATCCTCCCATTTTTAACGGAGGCGATAAGTAGAATCAGGTCATGCGTTGAATATGCTGCATCGGCGTGTAGCCATTCAATGCCATATTCGGACGCTCGTGATTATAAAACCATTGCCAGCGTGTGGCATAGTCCTGC
>JAATFX010000096.1 GCA_015654925.1 Enterobacterales bacterium
GATGTGACCCGCGTTATGTATTCCAGCCTCTTACTTATTCTTATTCCGCTGATCGCAGGTTACATGTTGCCCCGCCTGGGCAAGCCTCTCCTGCGCGTCTTGAATCGCTTGCTGAGCGCGATGGTCTACATCATCCTGTTTTTTATGGGGATAAGCCTGGCGTTTCTGGATAATCTAGCCACTAACCTATTATTGATTGCCTGGTATGCCGGCGTCAGCGCCGCGTGCATATTGTCGGTTAACGCCCTGGCGCTGTGGTGGCTGGAAAAACGGTCTCCCTGGCGCGGCGCCAACCGTCAGGAGACCCCGCCGTCCAGACTGCGCATGGCCATGGATTCCCTGCAGCTTTGCCTGGTGGTAATTGCGGGTTTCCTTATCGGCCTGACGCAGTGGCACTGGCTGAGCGTAGCGTCCCGGGCCAGCGAATTTGCCCTGATTGTCTTATTGCTGCTGGTGGGCATCCAGCTGCGCAACGGCGGCATGACGCTGCGGCAAATTCTGCTGAACCGGCGCGGCACCATTATCGCGCTCGTCGTGGCCGCCAGCGCCATGCTGGGCGGCGCGCTAGCGGCGGCGATACTGGGTTTGCCCCTGCAAACCGGCCTGGCCATGGCCTCGGCCTTCGGCTGGTATTCCCTGTCGGGAGTGCTGATGAGCGACGCCTTTGGCCCGGTAATAGGCAGCGCGGCATTTTTTAACGATCTGGTGCGCGAACTGCTGGCGATAATGCTGATTCCAGGGCTGATGCGCCGCAGCCGCAGCTTGGCCCTTGGCCTGTGCGGCGCCACCTCGATGGATTTCACTTTACCGGTATTGCAGCGCAGCGGCGGGCTGGAGGTCGTGCCGGCCGCCATCGTTCATGGCTTTTTGCTGAGCCTGCTGGCCCCGGTCCTGATCGCCTTGTTCTCCGCCTGATCTAGCGGAAGGGTTAAAAACCAGCCAGGCGATCCCCGGCTAATCCTGTGATTGACTTTTTTCATACTGCCCATCCCGATTTAAAAGGACTAAGCTTTACCGGCATAGAAATTTTTTGCCATGGTTTAGCCAATTTTAAGGGGAAAGCGATGAAACAAACCGTTGCATCAATGGTTGCCAGGACCCTGGAGCAGGCCGGCGTCAAGCGTATCTGGGGCGTCACCGGCGACTCGCTTAACGGATTAAGCGACAGCCTCAACCGTATGGGCACCATTAAATGGATGGGCACCCGCCACGAAGAGGTGGCCGCGTTTGCCGCCGGCGCGGAGGCCCACGTCACCGGCCAGTTGGCGGTATGCGCCGGCTCCTGCGGTCCCGGCAACCTGCATTTGATCAATGGATTATATGACTGCCATCGCAATCGGGTGCCGGTGCTGGCCATCGCCGCCCATATCCCTTCCAGTGAAATCGGCAGCGGTTATTTTCAGGAAACCCACCCGGAAGAACTGTTTCGCGAGTGCAGCCATTACTGCGAACTGGTATCCAATCCGGAACAATTGCCCCAGGTGCTGGGCATTGCCATGCGCAAGGCCATTCTTAACCGCGGCGTCTCGGTTATCGTATTGCCCGGCGACGTGGCGCTGAAACCGGCACCGGTTGACGCCCAACCGGTATGGTATACGCCGCAGCCACCCCTGGTTATTCCCTCGGTAACGGAACTGGAAAAACTGGCCGACATTCTCAACCAGGCGGAAAACATTACCCTGATGTGCGGCTGCGGCTGCGCCCAGGCCCATGACGAAGTGGTGCAGTTGGCCGGGCTGCTCAAAGCGCCGGTGGTGCATGCGCTGCGCGGAAAGGAGCATCTGGAATGGGATAACCCCTATGATGTGGGCATGACCGGCCTGATCGGTTTCTCTTCCGGCTACCACGCCATGATGAACGCCGACACGCTGGTGCTGCTGGGCACACGCTTTCCCTATCGCGCGTTTTATCCCACCGATGCCAAAATCGTCCAAATCGATATCGATCCGGGCAGCCTGGGCGCCCATTGCCCGGTTAACATGGCGCTGGTGGGCGACATTAAATCCACCCTGGCGGTGCTGCTGCCGCGCCTGAAAGAAAAAACCGGCCGTCATCATCTCGACCAGGCGCTGGAACATTATCATGAGACGCGCCGCGATCTTGACGCCCTGGCGCAGCCGAGCCCCAACAAACCCATTCATCCGCAATATGTGGCCCAGCAGATTAGCCGCCTGGCCGCGCCGGACGCCATTTTTACCTGTGATGTAGGTACCCCGACCGTATGGGCGGCCCGCTATCTGGAAATGAATGGCAAACGCCGCCTGATCGGCTCGTTCAACCATGGTTCCATGGCCAACGCCATGCCGCAGGCCCTGGGCGCCCAGGCGGCCTACCCCGATCGCCAGGTCGTGGCATTATGCGGCGACGGCGGTTTTGCCATGCTGATGGGCGATTTTTTGTCCATGGCGCAGATGAAATTGCCGGTTAAGATTGTCATTTTTAATAACAGCGTATTAGGCTTCGTGGCGATGGAAATGAAGGCCGGCGGCTATCTGACCGACGGCACCGAACTCAAAAACCCGGATTTCGCCGCGATAGCCCAAGCCGCCGGCATCAAAGGGATTCGCGTGGAAAAATCCGCCGATCTCAACGCCGCGCTGGAAGAGGCCTTCGCCACCGACGGACCAGTGGTGGTGGACGTCATTACGGCGAAAGAAGAGCTGGCCATGCCGCCGCAAATTAAATTTGAACAAGCCAAGGGATTCAGTCTGTATATGCTGCGCGCCATTATTAACGGGCGCGGCGATGAAGTGGTAGAATTGGCAAAAACCAACTGGCTGCGTTAAAGCGCGATATCGCCCAGGGGATCGATGGCGAGATCCCGGCCGGGCGGTAGCGTCATGGGCGGTAGCCGGACAAATAATGTAATGGAGCAGGCATGATAGATTTACGCAGTGATACCGTTACCCTGCCAAGCGGCGAAATGCGGCGATTGATGGCGCAGGCCGAGGTTGGCGACGATGTATATGGCGATGATCCGACCGTGGCGGCTCTGGAAGCCGACGGCGCCCGTCTCAGCGCGAAACAAGCGGCGCTGTTTTTTCCCAGCGGCACCCAGGCCAACCTGGTGGGCCTGCTGACCCACTGCCAGCGCGGCGAAGAATATATCGTCGGCCAGCAAGCACATAACTACCGCTTCGAGGCCGGCGGCGCGGCGGTGCTCGGCAGCATCCAGCCCCAGCCTATTGAAGCGGATGCCGACGGCACCCTCCCCCTGGATAAGGTGGCCGCCGCCATAAAACCGGACGATTTTCATTTCGCCCGCACCCGGCTGTTAAGCCTGGAAAATACCCATAACGGCAAAGTGCTGCCACAGGAATATCTGCGCCAGGCCTGGCAATTTAGCCGCGAGCGCGGCCTGGCGCTGCATATTGACGGCGCCCGGATATTCAACGCGGCGGTGGCCCTGGATATTCCGCTCAGCGAGATTACCCAATACTGCGATACCTTGACCATCTGCCTGTCGAAAGGGCTGGGGGCGCCGGTGGGGTCGCTGCTGTGCGGCAGCGAAGAATATATCCGGCAGGCCAAACGCTGGCGCAAAATGGTCGGCGGCGGGATGCGTCAATCAGGCATTTTGGCGGCGGCGGGACGGTATGCGCTGGAACATAACGTGCAGCGGCTGCGCGAAGATCATGACAATGCCGCCTGGCTGGAGCAGCAATTGTCCGCCCTGGGCGTGGAGATCGTAGCGCCGGGGGCGCAAACCAATATGCTGTTTGTTCGCCAGCCGGTGGAACTGGCCGCGAAGCTGGGCCCCTGGATGCGGCAGAATGACATTATCATTGCGTCCGGCGCGGTGACCCGGCTGGCGACCCACCTCAACGTCAGTCGCGGCGATCTGGAGAAGGTCGTGCGCTGCTGGCGTGAATTTTTGCAACATCAGTCCGAGTTAACGGGCGCCCCCCTGACCGGCGTCTATTTCCAATAACGCATCGAGTATAGCCTCGGTTTCCGCGTCCGGCAGGCCGCGGAAATCCCCCGGTCTGAAATGCATCTGGAACGCCGCCACCGCCTTTTGCCGCAGCTGCGCGGGCAACTGCATCGAAACGTCATAACCGTAGCGGCCCAGCCGATCGATGATGCCGCCCATCGCCACCGGCGCTTTCGGGTCCCGCCGTCCCAGGTAATAGCTTACCCGCTGCTGTGCGGGCCAGATGCCCACGCCGGCCGCCGCCAACTGCCGCCAGGGAAACAGCGGGCCGGGGTCCTGTTTGCGCCGCCAGGCAATATCGCTATGGCCTACCACATTGCCCGGGGCAATATGGTAACGCCGTATAATGTCCCGGCTCAGCGCAATCGTCAGCGCTATCTGGTCGGGCGGATAGGGAACGGCGCGATAGCCGGTCAGCGTGCGGCGGTATCCGCCGTTTTCGATTTCAATGCCGATCGAGGTATCGTTGAGATGGTCGCGCCCGCGCCAATAGCTTTCGCCGGCGTGCCAGGCGCGGCGGGATTCATCTACCAGGCGCAGCGCGGTGGGCATGCCGTGGTTATCCCGCGTTACCGCCGGGATCAAGTAATGCGCGCTCACCTGCTCGGCGGTGAGCGTGGAAAGCGAACCGGCAAAATCCTCGGCGGTATAATGAATCACCAAAACCTGTATCCTTTCATCGGCGCCAATAGCCTGGCGGGAGCCGTCAATCCGGTAGGCCGTTGCCGTTTGCGGCGCGGTAACGGACTGCCGGCAGCCCGCCGAGGCTAGAATAAGCAGTCCGATAAGCCAATATTCGGCTATTGCCGCAACGCCTGTCGTTCGAGAAACTCGCCTGAGGCAGTTCATGGTTCCATCCGACCCGCTATTATTACCATCAGCAATGACTGACCCTTATGGCTGCCCATTGTGCCTATAACCCGCCCGCCGCACAATGCCGGCCTTTGGCGTTGAAGATTTAACCGATTGGCGGCAAAGGTTTGTTATTTGCCTAATTAATACTCATCTTGCTTCGTTTGATCAAATCTCGTTGAAGCTTTGCTTAATAAAGTTACATGATAATATCTTTTTATAGTTATCAGGCAAATTCATCATGCCAGTAATTGGACTGACAGTTCCCTATTGTTTTATAAATATGGCCGCCCCCCCATCAACGGCGGCACAGATTGAATCGCAATGGGCTTTTTCGGCAAAACTAAGCAGCGCGAAAAATACTATTAACAGCCTGATTAGCGGTGGCGAAAAAAACCGCAATAATATTGATTCTGCGCCAAAAAATATCAATAAACCGTCGTTATCGTTTATATCAATGCCCGCTATCGAGGTAGTCGGCGCCTCGATAAAAAACGTCATGACCCGCTTGGTCAAACAATGCAAAACGGTAGGCAATATTATTAGCGGATGGTTACCCGCATGGCACCCCCCACATCACCTGCTTTATACCAAAAGCGGCAAGGACAATACCCCGCCGGCCGGCACGCATAGCCCGCTCGGGCCAAAAACGCCTCAATTCGCACAGGCCGGCGGCGCGGCAAGTAATGCCGGTTCGGCAATGACTCAAATCGAGCCGATAGGCAATCCGCAGGCAGAAAATCTGATTAGCGAGGTCGTATATGATGCTTTAGCCGTGCTGAATCTTTTAGCTGACCGCCTGCCCAAAGATAGGCAGCTCCGGGAAATATGGGCCAACCAAGAAATCATTACCTATATCGGCAAATTGATGAATCAGGGCGTTGATCAATTACTTCAGGAACGAGACATTTTCAACCTGTATTGCCAGTCAACAGAATCCCTGGTAAAAAATATGCCCGGCAAGCGGGAATTAATAGATGCCCTCATTGCCTCGCAACCCTACCTCAGCAATTTATTTGGCCCGGTGGCC
>JAATFX010000142.1 GCA_015654925.1 Enterobacterales bacterium
CACGATGGAAACATACTTGGGGTTGCGCCGCAGCAGGCGCTCGGCGATTTGCAGCATCACGTCCAGGCCGCCGGAGGCTTGCAGGGTGGCGGAGGCCGCCACCACGGCAATAATCACCAGCATGACGTCCACCGGCGGTTTACCCGGTTCCAGGTGAAAGATAAATACCAGAATCATGAGCCCGATGCCGCCCAATAGCCCCAGCGCAATACCGCCTTTTTTTGCCCCGTATAGCAGACAGGCCAAAATAACCACGAGTTGAATAATAAAGTCCATACCATCCTCGATTAACGAATCATCATTATATTGTCAGATGCAGATATTGACTCCTGCGGTCTTTAATATATCCGTTTGGTAAGCATGGTTATTGCGTTATATCTATGAATGACTTATTTTTTTAAAAATTTGACGAATAAGTGAATTCCATCACATTTAATTGAATGCAATGATTACTGAAATATCTTTTGGTTATTAAGTAATTAAAAAAAGTATTTAAACTAAAAAAATCAAGCACGCCGCCATCAATGGGAGGATCATCGTCGGTTATCGGGTTAATACCTCGCGGCACGGCGTTAAATCCAGGTTAACTTGATGATAACCGGGCCAACGGGTAAGCGATAAAAGCGGAATTTCGCGGGATGGCGCCGGTTTTATTGCCATGGCATTATTAAGTATGACAATAGTAAATGCGACTTAAGGGAAATACGTTTTCCGCGGTATTAACGGCGCCGATAATAAATCGGGTTTTCTACCGGACAGACGATAATCCGATTATTTTAGTTATTTAAAGATAAAAATATTTGGTTTTCCTGCTGAGTCGCAATCGCGCCGCCGGATTCCAATATAATAGACTACGTTATAAAAATGGATAATGCAAAAGAGATTAATTCCCATTCAAGGTTAAATGTAACATCTCGTGGGAAGTGTAAACATTAATTCCACATTGCTTGATGAAGATCAATTTATAAAGACCATGTTGATTACACGCCTTTAACAAGGCTGTCATACTTGGGCCCAGTTTTGCACCAGCTTTGTAAGAGTATCCCTCTATGCTTGAGAATAATGTTTTACTCGCTCAACAAGGCATCAATCGCCGTGATTTTATGAAACTGTGCACCGCGCTGGCCGCCACCATGGGACTGAGCGGCAAAGCGGCCGCCGAGATGATTACGGCGGTAAGCTCGCCGCAGCGTCCGCCGGTGATCTGGATCGGCGCCCAGGAATGCACCGGCTGCACCGAATCGTTATTGCGCGCCACGCACCCCACCCTGGAAAACCTGCTGCTCAGCGTAATTTCCCTGGAATACCACGAGGCGCTGTCCGCCGCGTTCGGCGAGCAGGCCGAAGAGAATAAACACCGGGCCATCGAGCGCTACAAAGGCAAATACATCCTGGTGGTGGACGGCTCCATACCGCTCAAGGACGGCGGGGTGTATTGCATGGTGGCAGGCAAACCCATCGTCGAGCATATCCGCAATGCGGCGGAACACGCCGCGGCGATTATCGCCATCGGCTCCTGCTCCGCCTGGGGCGGGGTGCCGGCCTCCGGCAGCAACCCCACCGGCGCGGTCAGCCTGCAGGAGGCGCTGCCGGGCAAAACCGTGATTAATATCCCCGGCTGCCCGCCCAACCCGCATAATTTCCTGGCCGCCGTGGCGCATCTCATTACCTGGCAGCGCCCGCCGGCGCTGGATAGCCATAACCGTCCCGCGTTCGCTTATAGCCGTCTTATCCACGAAAATTGCGAGCGGCGCCCGCATTTCGACGCCGGACGTTTTGCCAGGCAGTTCGGCGATCGGGGCCATCGCGAAGGCTGGTGCCTGTATCACCTCGGTTGCAAGGGACCGGAAACCTACGGCAACTGCTCGACGCTGCAATTTAACGACGTGGGCGGCGGTATCTGGCCGGTGGGCATCGGCCATCCGTGCTATGGCTGTAACGAGCAGGGGGTGGGGTTCACCAAAAGCATCGCCGAGTTGGCCAATGTGGTCAACCCGACGCCGCCGCTGGATAAGCCGGATGTGGGCAAACCGGAGGGCGGCGCGGTGTCCTTGACCGCCGTGGGGCTGATCGGCGGCATGATCGGCCTGGTGGGCGGGGTCAGCCTGATGACCGTGCGCGAACTGGGGCGACAGCAAAAGCGCCCTGACGACCACGTTCCCCCATCGCGGGAGGAGTAGCCGTGAACCGACGTCATTTTTTCAAATTGGCGACCGGCGGGGCGCTGCTGGCGGGCATCGCGCCGGCCGGCCGGGCGGCGGCGCAAAATAAAGCGCCGATCCCCGGGGCGCTGGGCATGCTGTACGACTCGACGCTTTGCGTGGGCTGCCAGGCATGCGTCGCCAAATGCCAGCAGGTGAACCAGCGGGATCTGGCCGCTCCCGGCCGCCACGGCGGGCCTTACGCCGCCGGGGACCCCACCTGGTCGAACAACGACAAGCTCAGCCCCTACACCAATAATATCATCCAGATCTGGCGCAGCGGCGACGGCACCCATAAAGACCGGTTGGACGACGGCTATGCCTATATCAAAAAACAGTGCATGCACTGCGTCGACCCGAACTGCGTCTCGGTGTGTCCGGTCTCGGCGTTAAACAAAGATCCACGCACCGGTATCGTGCATTACGACGCCGATGTGTGTACCGGCTGCCGCTACTGCATGGTGGGCTGCCCGTTCGACGTGCCGAAATATGATTATGGCAACGCTTTCGGCCGCATCCATAAATGCGAACTCTGCAACCAGAAGGGACTGGCGCGCCTCGACGAGGGCGGCTTGCCCGGCTGCGTGGAAGTCTGCCCCACCGGGGCGGTGATTTTCGGCACCCGCGACGAGTTGCTGGGGGAGGCCAGGCGGCGTTTGGGGCTGGCCCCCGGCACGCCTTATGCCTATCCGCGGCAAACCTTAAGCGCCGGCGATCCCCACGAGCAGGCGGTGGCCCGCTATGAGCGCCATGTTTACGGTGAAACCGAAGGCGGGGGCACCCAGGTGCTGGTGCTGGCCGGGGTGCCGTACGGCAAGCTGGAACTGCCGGCGCTGGACCCGCTTTCCACCGGGGCGCGCGCGGAGCACGTGCAGCATACGCTGTATCGGGGCATGGTGATTCCCCTGGCATTGCTGGCGGGGATCTCCACGCTGGTATACCGCAACGGCCGCCGGGACCACGATGATAACCGGGACGACAAGCATGACGACTCATAAGGCGAGCCCGCTGGGCGGACGGCTGGTGACCTGGCCGGTAATGGTGCTGGCGCCGTTTGCGCTGCTGTGCGGATTACTGATCGTCAGGCGTTTATTCTCCGGCATCGCCGCGGTCAGCGCCCTAAACGGCGGTTATCCCTGGGGCATCTGGATCGCGTTCGATTTGCTGGTGGGCACCGGCCTGGCCTGCGGCGGCTGGGCCCTGGCCTGGACGGTATATGTGTTTAACCGCGGCGAATACCATCCGCTGGTGCGCCCGGCGCTGCTGGCCAGCCTGTTCGGTTATTCCCTGGGCGGCCTGTCCATCACCATCGACGTGGGGCGCTACTGGAATTTGCCCTACTTTTTTATGCCCTCGCATTTCAATACCTCGTCGGTGTTGTTCGAAACCGCGGTCTGCATGACCATCTATATCGGCGTGATGGCGCTGGAGTTCGCCCCGGCGCTGCTGGAGCGGTTTGGCTGGCGGCTGCCGCTCAAGCGGTTGAATAAAATCATGTTTTTTATCATCGCCCTGGGCGCGCTGCTGCCGATGATGCATCAATCGTCCATGGGATCGCTGATGATGGTCGCCGGCAACAAGGTGCATCCGCTGTGGCAAGGCTATGAGCTGCTGCCGCTGTTCTCCCTGCTCACCGCTTTTATCATGGGGTTTTCCATGGTGGTGTTCGAGGGGTCGCTGGTGCAGGCCGGCATGCGCGGACGCGGGGCGAGCGAAACGCCGCTGTTCTACCGGCTGACGCGCATTATCAATCTGCTGCTGATCCTGTTTATCGCGCTGCGTTTCGCCGAGCTGATCTGGCGCCATAAGACGGGCTATCTGTGGCATACGGACCGTTTCGCCCTGTCGTTCTGGGCTGAAACCGCGCTGATGGCGCTGCCGCTGCTGATTTTCAACCTGCGCCGCAGCCGCCGGGACGCGCGCCTGCTGTTTATCGGCGCCCTGTGCATGATTTTGGGCGCCGCTTTCTGGCGTATGAACTACTCGCTGCTGGCCTTTAATCCCGGCGGCGGCTACCGCTATTTCCCCACCGCCAGCGAGATTCTGATTACGCTGGGGTTCGTGGCCATCGAAGTGTGCGCCTATATCTTATTGATCCGGCTATTGCCGGTACTGCCCGCGCAGCGGCCGGAACTTAAATCCATCCCAGCAGAGGTCGAGCATGAGCCAACGCATCACCATTGATCCTATCACCCGTATCGAGGGGCACCTGCGCATCGATTGCGAAATCGAGCAAGGCAAGGTGGTCAAAGCCTGGTCTTCCGGCACCATGTGGCGCGGCATGGAAGAGATCCTGCACGGAAAAGACCCGCGCGATGCGTGGATTATCGTGCAGCGTATCTGCGGCGTATGCACCACGGTGCACGCCATCGCGTCGGTGCGCGCGGTGGAAAACGCCCTGAACCTGGCGGTGCCGGTCAATGCGCAATATATCCGCAATATCATCCTGGCGGCCCACAGCATCCACGATCATATCGTGCATTTCTACCAGCTGTCGGCGCTGGATTGGGTGGATATCATTTCGGCGCAGCAAGCCGATCCGCTCAAGGCCGAAGCGCTACTGCGCGGCCTGTCGGACTGGCCGCTCAACAGCGCCGCCGAATTCAGCCGGGTGCAGCAGAAGATCAAGGATCTGGTGGCCAGCCAGCAGTTGGGCATTTTCGCCAACGGCTACTGGGGCCATCCGGCCATGGCGCTGCCGCCGGAGGTCAACCTGATCGCCGTGGCGCACTATCTCCAGGCGCTGGAATGCCAGCGCGACGCTACCCGCATCGTAGCCATGCTGGGCGGCAAGTCGCCGCATATCCAGAATCTGGCGGTGGGGGGGGTGGCCAATCCGATTAATCTGGATGCGCCGAACGTGCTGAACATGGAACGCCTGATGCTGCTCAAGACTTTTATCGATCGTCTCGGCGACTTTATCGAGCAGGTGTACAAAGTGGATACGGCGGTGATCGCCGCGCATTATCCGCAATGGCTAACCCTGGGCAAGGGGGCCGACCACTACCTGAGCGTGCCCGAGCTGCCTACGGACGGGCGGGGGGATAACTTTCTGCTGCCCGGCGGTTACCTGGAGAACGGCGCGTTCCGGCCAATCGCCAACCATCGCGACCCGTATTTGCTCCAGGGCATCGAGGAAAGCGCCAAGCACGCCTGGTACCAGGACGATCGGCCCCTGGCGCCGTGGGAAGGCCTGACCCGGCCAAATTATACCGGCTGGCAGGACGACGGCAAATACTCCTGGGTCAAGGCGCCCACCTTCTACGGCAAAACCGTGGAGACGGGGCCGCTGTCCTGGCTGATGTGCTCCCTGGCGGCGGGACATGAGCCCACCCAGCGGCATTTCGGCGCCATTGCCGCCGGTTATCAAAAACTGAGCGGGCACGCGCTGGCGCAAGAGCACTTGCCCTCCACCGCGGGCCGGATCGTCGGCCGCGCCGTGCATTGCTGCGTGCTGCGCGAAACGCTGGCGCAGCAGTGGCAGGCGCTGGTGACCAATATCGGCAATGGCGATCTGACGACCTTTGCCAAACCCGAGTTTCCGCCCAGCGGCGAGATCCGCGGCGTGGGGTTCGAAGAAGCGCCGCGCGGCATGCTTTCCCACTGGGTGGTGATCAAGGACGGCAAAATCGCCAATTACCAGGCGGTGGTGCCCTCCACCTGGAACGCCAGCCCGCGCAGCTTCCAGGACGAACCGGGTCCGTACGAGCGTTCCCTGGTGGGCACGCCGGTGGCGGACCCCGCCAGGCCGCTGGAAGTGGTCAGGACCATCCATTCCTTTGATCCCTGCATGTCGTGCGCGGTGCATATCGTCGATACCGCCGGCGCGGAAGTCACCCGGGTCAAGGTGCTGTGATGGGCATTCTGGTGCTGGGCATCGGTAATTTGCTCCTGAGCGACGAAGGGGTGGGGGTCCGGGTGGTGGAAGCGCTGGAGCGGGGCTTTGCGCTGCCGCCCCGCGTCGAGGCGCTCGATGGCGGCACCTCGGGCATGGAACTGATGGAGGTCATGGCCCTGCGCGATCATCTGATCGTAGTGGATGCGGTGCGCACCGGCGCGGCGCCGGGCACGGTGGTGTTATTACGGGATAACGAGGTGCCGGCGCTGTTTACCCAAAAGATTTCCCCCCATCAACTGGGCCTGTGCGACGTGTTGATGGCGCTGCGCCTGACCGGCGAATTCCCCCGCCGGCTGACGCTGGTGGGCATTGAACCGGCGTCCCTGGCGCCGGGCATCGGCCTGACCGCCGCCATAGAACGGGCCATCCCCCCGGCGCTGGCGCAGGTCCTGGCGCTGCTTGCCCAGGAGGGGATTAGCGCTATCCCCCGCGCCGCGGCGGCCATGATGTTGCAGGAGGATAAGCATGTCTGAATCGATTATCGGTCTGGCGGAAAACCCGCAGCCGCTGCTGGAGCGCCTGTTCGGCCTGATTGCCGAGCGCGAAATGCGCGCCTTGCCGTTTTACCAGCCGCAAATCCCGGTGCGCGCCTGCGGCTTCCAGCTGTTCGAACGGCAATGGGTCGGCGCGTTGCTGACGCCCTGGATGCTGAGCCTGCTGGTGCTGCCGGGTCCGGGGCAAACCTGGCCCCGCCGGCCGGTGGGCAGCCGGCTGGCGCTGGCTTTGCCCTGCGGGAATCTCGGTTTCACCGTCGGCGAGGTGGCCGGCTGCGGGCAATATCTCGGCGGTTCGCTGCTTTCGCCGCTGAGCGCCCACCTGGCGGCCGGGCAGGCGGTGCAACTGGCGCAGCAGTGCGCCCGCATGGCGCTGTCGCTGCCGGTGGCCGATGCCGACGCGCCGGTCAATCCGGCGCGGCGCGCGCTGTTTCGCGCCCATTGCCCGCCGTCCCATGCATGAACTCAGCCTGTGCCAAAGCGCGCTGGAACTGATTGAGCGACAGGCGCGATTGCATCATGCCGCGCGGGTGACGGCGGTATGGCTGGAAATCGGCGCGCTGTCGTGTATCGAAGACGGCGCGCTGCGCTTTTGTTTTGCGTCGGTCTGCCGCCATACCCTGGCCGACGGCTGCCGGTTGCAGTTGACCACGGCGCCGGCCCGGGCCTGGTGCTGGCAGTGCAGCGCCGCGGTGAGCGTGGCGCGGCACGATGCCGGTTGTCCGGTGTGCGGCGGCCACGCCCTGCGCATGGAAAGCGGCGACAGCCTGCGGCTCAAACAAATCGAAGTGGAATAACTTGCATCACTAAAGGAAGATCGCCATGTGCATAGGCATACCCGGCAAGATCGTCGAGGTGGGAGAAGATATTCATCAACTGGCCTGGGTGGAAGTTTGCGGCGTACGGCGGCAAATCAATATCGCGCTGGTCTGCGAAGACGCCCCGGCGCAGTTGCTGGGTCAGTGGGTATTGGTACACGTGGGGTTCGCCATGAGCCTGCTGGATGAACACGAGGCGCGGGATACGCTGGCGGCGCTGCAACATATGCGCGCGGTGGGTATGGACGTGGATGAACTGGCGTAAGCCAGGCCATCCACGTAACGTCTGCGCGGTTAAAACAGTCCCAATAACCGCCACCACGCCAGGCCGACGCCCAGAAAGATGACCTGGTTAATGATGCTGACCACAAAACCGGTGCGCCACCAAATGGCGGTGGGTACATAGCCGGCGCCGAACAGGATGGGACCGCGCGCATGGGTATATTGCGTCAGGGAGCAATACAGGCTGCTGGTAAAGGCCAGCATAAAGGCCATGGGCATCGGCGGAATGCCCAAGTTGATTCCCACCGTCAGGAATACCGCATACAGCGCGGCGATTTGCGCATTGCCGCTGGCGAAGAAGTAATGGGTGTAAAAGTAGGCGGCGTTTAGCAGCAGCAATACCCATACCCAGTTGGTGCCCTGCGTCAAATGACCGATATTATTGCCGATCAGCGTGCCGAACCAGGTGGTGAACCCCAGGTTTTTCAGCTCATTGGCCATCATCAACAGGGCCGCGAACCACACCAGGGTATCCCAGGCTCCTTTTTCGCTTTTGACATCGTCCCAGCTGAGCACGCCGGTTAGCAATAAAAAAGACAGGCCGACAAAGGACGCCGTGGTGGGGTCGATACCCAGCCGGTCGCCAAAAATCCACAGCACCAGCAGCAGCACCACGGTGGTGAGCATCAGCCATTCCGCCTTGCTCATGCGGCCGATTTTCGCCAGCTCGGCGGCGGCGAATTTCGGCGCGTCGGGGGTCTTTTTGATCTCCGGGCGCACCAGCCAATAAATGCACGGCGGCACCACGATCAGCGAGACCACGCACGGCACCACGGCGGCCAGGAACCAGCCGAACCAGGTGATGGTGACGCCCGCATTGGCCGCGAGTTTCACCGCCAGCAGGTTGCCGGTGTAAGCCGTCATGAACAGGGCGGCGGTAATATCATTGACGTTGCCGATACAGATAATTAAAAAGGTGCCGATTTTGCTGCGCGACGCATCGTCCGGTTTGGAGTCGAAGCTGCGCGCCAGCGAATCGGCGATGGGATAAATCACCCCGCCGCAGCGCGCGGTATTGCTCGGCATGGCCGGCGACAGCAGCAAATCGGCAAAGGCCAGTCCATAGGCCAAACCGAGCGTGCGTTTGCCCAGCAAGCGGATCATGATCAGCGAAACCCGGCGGCCGAGGCCGGTCTTGATAAAACCGCGCGCGATCATAAATGCGACCACGATTAGCCAAATCAGGGAACTGTTCAGATCGCTGAGCGCCGTGAGAATCGTGCCGCTGGCGGTTTTGTCGCCGGCGGCATAGGTCAGGGCGAACAGGGTGATGCTGATAATACCGATGGCGCCGATGGGCAATACGTTGGCGACGATGGCGACGATGGTGGCGATAAACAGCACCGCCGTATGCCAGGCCGGTTCGCTCAGGCCGGTGGGCGGCGTGAGATGCCAAAGAACCACGGCCAGGACCGTGATGATCGCCAACGGCAGCCAGTTAAGACCGTAAGAGGTTTTAAATTTCATACCCTTTTCCTTATGGAAAGACTGCGGCAGAATGTCGCACCGTTAGAACTGTGGAATGGACGCAGCGCCGGCTTCCCGGCGCTCCTGTTTACAAGGTGATGATGGCGATGAGGGTGATGACGCTCAGGATGGCCGCCAGGCCGTAAAACAGCCATTTCCCGGCCGGCACGTGCAGGCTCAGGTCATGCATGCTGTGATGCAGGCGATGCAGGCCGCACCAGAGCGGCAAGACGATCATCAGCAGCAGGAACAGGCGTCCAATCAGGCTTTGACCGAAGGCCAGCACCCGCTCGTAGCTCAGCGCGTCGGCGGGGAACAGCCCCAGCGGCAGCAAGAAGGCCACCAGCAGGATCATCACCGGCGCGAAAATGGCGCTCCACATGCCGCCAGCGCCAAACAATCCCCAGAACACCGGCTCTTCGGAACGTTTAGGTATCGTATTCATGATTATCTTCCGCACAGGTTAATAAAACAGGGCCACGGCCAGGATGACCAGCGAAACCACGATGGTCACTACCCACAGGCCGGTGATAATCGGCGCCGGCGCCAGCTTGGCATCCTTTACCACTACAATCGCCGCTTTCGGCACCAGATCGAACCAGGTTTTGGTATGCAATACCGCCGCGGCCAGGGCGATGAGATTGAGCGCCAGCACGATGGGCGAATGCAGGAACAGCACGAATTCCCCCCAGCCGGCCGCGCCGTGTTTCAGGGCGAACAGGCCGTACAACAGCTCCAGGCTAAACCATACCGCCGGCAGCGCGGTGGCTTCCCGCAGCATATAAAAACGGTAAAAGCCCAGTTTGGTCCACCATTGGCGATCCATGGTGCGGACATAAGGTTTACGTTGCGTGGTCATGGTTATCTGCCCTCCCTCATTGTGGTTTCAGCATGGCGATCATGAAATCCTTGCTGCTCTCGATCTTGCCCTGCTGGATAGCGGCGGCCGGATCGACGTGTTTCGGGCAGACATCGGAACAATAACCGACAAAGGTACAGCCCCAGACCCCGTTTTCGCCGTTAAGCTGCGGCATACGCTCTTTCTTGCCGTGGTCGCGGTTATCCAGGTTGTAGCGCTGGGCCAGGGTGATGGCCGCGGGACCGATAAACTCCGGATTAAGACCGAACTGCGGGCAGGCGGCGTAGCACAGGCCGCAGTTGATGCAGCCGGAGAACTGGTGATATTTCACCATCTGCGCCGGCGTCTGCTTATTGGTGCCTTCGGAGGGCAGGCGCGGATTGCCGATGATATAAGGCTTGATGGCCATCAGGCTTTCGATGAAGTGGGTCATATCGACCACCAGATCGCGCTCGATGGGGAAGTGGCCGAGGGCCTCCACCTTCAGTCCGTGGGTATAATCACGCAGGAAGGTTTTGCAGGCCAGTTTCGGCACCCCGTTGACCATCATGCCGCAGGAGCCGCAAATCGCCATACGGCAAGACCAGCGATAGCTGAGCTCGGGATCGAGACGGTCCTTGATGTAGCCCAGGGCATCCAGCAGCGAGGTCTGCGCATCCCAAGGCACCTGGTAGTCCTCAAGATGCGGCGCGCCGTCCGTTTCCGGGTTGTAGCGCATCACTTGCATGGTCAGGGTGTTCATCTCAGCCATTTGCCGACTCCTTGTTTTTCTTATCCTGGGCGCTCTTGTCCTGTGCGGTGGATTCGCCGCCGTAGACGCGTTTGGCCGGCGGCAGGGTGGTGATGCGCACATCGGTATAATCGATGCGCGGCGCGCCGCCGTCCTCTGACCGGAACGTCAGGGTGTGTTTCAGGAAATTAACGTCATCGCGTTCGGTGCAGCCGGCGTCCAGGCGCTGGTGGGCGCCGCGGGACTCGCGGCGGTTAAACGCGGCGTGGGCCATACATTCGGCCACATCCAGGCCATGTCCCAGCTCGATGCTATACAGCAGGTCGGTATTAAACACACTGGAGCGGTCGGTGATTTTCACCCGTTTAAAGCGTTCTTTCAGGTTGGCCAGGGTATCGATGGTTTTTTGCATCAGCTCCGGCGTGCGGTAAATCCCGCAGCCTTCTTCCATCGACAGGCCCATCTCGTCGCGCAGATCGGCCCAGTTTTCCGTGCCTTCCTGGTTCATCAGCGCGTGCAGGCGGTTTTCCACATCCTGCGCCTGGGCGTCGAGGCCGCTGCCGGCGGCGGGAGATGCCGTCAGCGCGCGCTGCGCGGCCTGTTCGCCGGCCAGGCGGCCGAAGACCACCAGCTCGGCCAGGGAATTGGACCCCAGGCGGTTGGCGCCGTGCAGGCCCACCGAGGAACATTCGCCCACGGCGAACAGCCCGGTAATGCGGGTTTCACAGGTTTGATTGGTTTCGATACCGCCCATCGTATAGTGCGCGGTGGGGCGCACCGGGATCGGATCTTTCACCGGATCGACGCCCACATAGGCTTTGGCCAACTCGCAGATAAACGGCAGCCGTTCCAGCAGCTTCTTCTCGCCCAGGTGGCGCAGGTCGAGATAGACCACATCGCCGCGCGGGGTGGCGATGGTGCGGCCGGCGCGCCATTCGTGCCAGAATGCCTGGGAGAGTTTGTCCCGGGGGCCGAGCTCCATATATTTGTTTTCGGGATGGCCCAGCGGGGTTTCCGGACCCATGCCGTAATCCTGCAAATAGCGGTAACCATCTTTATTGACCATAATGCCGCCTTCGCCGCGGCACCCTTCGGTAATCAGGATACCGGAGCCGGGCAAGCCGGTGGGATGGTACTGTACGAATTCCATGTCGCGCAGGGGAATGCCGTGGTTCAGGGCGATGCCCATGCCGTCGCCGGTGACGATGCCGCCGTTGGTATTGTAACGATAGACCCGGCCGGCGCCGCCGGTGGCCATGACCACCGAGTTGGCGCGGATCTGGATGCGGGCGCCTTCCATCATATTGATGGCCACCAGGCCGCGGACATGGCCGTCATCCACCAGGATATCGAGCACAAAGTGCTCGTCGAAGCGTTTGATATTAGGATACTTGAGCGAGGTCTGGAACAGGGTATGCAGAATATGGAAACCGGTTTTATCGGCGGCGAACCAGGTGCGTTCGATTTTCATGCCGCCGAAACGGCGCACATTGACGCTGCCGTCGGGCTTGCGGCTCCAGGGACAGCCCCACAGCTCAAGCTGCGTCATCTCTTCCGGGCAATGGCGGACAAAATGTTCCACCACGTCTTGTTCGCACAGCCAATCGCCGCCGGAGACGGTATCGTGAAAATGAGAGTCGAAGGAGTCGTGATCCTGGGTGACGGCGGCGGAACCGCCTTCGGCGGCCACGGTATGGCTGCGCATCGGATAGACTTTCGATACCAGGGCGATGGTCAGTTGGGGATGGGCCTGCGCGGCGGCGATTGCCGCGCGTAAACCGGCGCCCCCCGCCCCTATGATGGCGATATCGGCGTTAAATGTTTGCACTGCGTTTCTCCAATGTCCACCTAACCGGCGCTACATCCAGACGGGATAGCCGGTCGGGGTGATGGTAAAAAAGCATGCCTGCGTATACGACGTTGAGGAGGGATAATGGCAGCCGGGGCGACATATTATTCTCCTGCTTCTCAGACATTGCATCGGTTTTTTTAAAAATTATGTAACTAAAGTAAGTAGAATAATTAAATTAATCAAAATTAATTTCGTTTATTCTAAATAGAGTTAAAAAGCTCATTAATATGAGTCGTCATCATAGTATGCGTTTATCAGGAAATATCTAATTGATGTGGATCAATAAAAGCTTGTCGATTTATTGCGCCCCGCCGCCGCCGGATATTATTGTGCCCCCGCGGTATAACGGCCGGGCGGTTTTTTGCCTGTTTCGGTCATAAAAAATAATAATTTCAATCATTAATTTGTCATGATGCCCGCAGCGGGTACGCTACTGGCCGCGATTTCCAGCGGCGTGATTATCGTTAAGTGCGGTTATCCAAACTACTTTGCCGGTAATTATTCATTTTGTGAACATGTGATTTGCAATTTGATGAATAATGACTTATTAGCCAATACCAATATAGGCGGGTGAGCCGGATCGCGGGCATTATCTTTATCGGCGCCCTTTATCCCTCTCTGCGCGATTGCGGGTTGGCGCCGCCTGGATACCGGCCGGTTCCGGCCAGCGTTCATTTTTTACGGCTCGGGCACGGCGTTTGGCACGTTATGTGGTACGGGACGCGGTGGGCGGGGCAATACTTCCTTTGCCGATAACGGTTGCGATATACGCCATGGCCGTTAACCCCGCGGCATACGGTTATTAGCTAAGTTGTATATGCAGCATTAAGGCGAGACATGAAAATAATCAAGGCTCCAGCGGTGGACAAAGAAGTGATTAGCGAGATGGGCGATACCTGCGTATTGATGCGCGCCCGGCTGATTTCGCGGGTCATTACCGCCATTCATGATGAAGAGCTGGCATCGCTGGGCATCGGCTCCGCCCAGTTCGCCCTATTGGTCGTGATCTATCAAATCGAGCCGGTCACCCGGGCGGAAATCGGCCGTTATAATCACCAGGATCGTTCGACCCTGACGCGTAATATGCGGCTGCTGCTGGAGCAGGGCTGGATTGAAGAGATCCGCAACCCGGACAGCGCCCGGGGCCGGCCGGTATTGCTGACCCAGGCGGGCAAGGACTTATTATATAGCGCCGAGCCGGGATGGCGCGCGGCGCAGGCGCGCGCCAGAACCTTGCTCGGCAAGCAGGGCGTGAGCGCGGTGATGGCCACCGCCAAACGCATTATGGAACTGCAGCCGGGCTGACGGGCGATGAGCCGCATACCGCCGGCGCTTTAACTGAGCGCCCCGCACGCATTTATCAGCCGCGCGCAGGCCTGCTCCAGACGGTCGGTGGCGATGGCATAGGCCAAACGCAAATAACCCGGCGCGCCAAATGCCGATCCTTGCAGGGTGGCCACGTGGGCCTCGCGCAACAAATACCCCGCCACATCGCTATCATTATCCAGCCGCCGGCCCGCCGGCGTATGTTTCCCGATTAATGCCTGGCAGTTGGCGAAGACATAGAATGCGCCGGGGGGCAGTTGCGCGCTCATCCCGTCGATCCGCTCGAACATGCGCATGACGATGGCGCGGCGTTCGGCCAGCACCGTCAGCCAGCCGCCGAGAAAATCCGCCGGCTGGTTCAGCGCCGCCACGGCGGCGGCCTGCGAAATGGCACTGGGATTAGAAGTGCTTTGCGATTGGATCAATTGCATGGCGTCGACCAGCCATTGCGGACCCGCGGCATAACCCAGGCGCCAGCCGGTCATGGAATATCCCTTGGACAGCCCGTTAACCGTAAGAATACGGGCGCGCAGCCGCGGTTCGATTTGCGCCAGGGTGTAAAAAGGCCGCCGGTCCAAACGGATATGCTCATAGATATCATCCGACATCACCATGACCTGCGGGGCGGCAAGCAACACGTCCGCCAACTGGCCCAGCTCTTCGCGGCTGTATAATGCCCCGGTAGGATTATTGGGGGAGTTGAGAATTACCCACCGGGTGCGGTCGGTAATCGCCGCGGACAGATCGGCGGCCGACAGCTTCCAGCCGTCGGCTTCGCGACAGGAGACGATGCGCGGTTCCCCTTCGGCCAGCGCCACCATGTCGGGATAAGATACCCAGTAGGGCGCGGGGATAACCACCTCGTCGCCGGGTGACACCGTGGCCAGCAGCGCGTTAAAAATCAATTGCTTGGCGCCGCAGCCGGCGATAATTTCCCGGGGATGGTAATCCAGGCCGTTTTCGCGGCTGAATTTGCCGGCAATGGCGAGTTTAAGCGCCTCGGTGCCGGCGACGGCGGTGTATTTGGTCTCGCCGGCCGAAATGGCCTCGATGCCCGCGCGTTTGATATGCTCCGGCGTATCGAAATCCAGTTCGCCTTCGCCGAGGTTAATCACATCATACCCCTCGGCGGTCAAGGCCCTGACCATGTCGGCAATCGCCGCCGTGGACGACGGTTTGGCCCGGTTCATGCGCGGGGCCAGGGCGGGAGCGGTCGGTTTCATTTAAGCGTACCCCCCGGCGTTGCCCCAAACGTAATTCCCGCGCGCGGGTCGGCGGCGATGGCGCGAAACCGCGTGACGGTAATATTAAAAATCCCGCTCAGGCGCGCGCGGCACTCGGTGATATCTTGCATGTCTTTTCCTATAAGCAGTGGGATAAGCGAATCAATCCGGTTTGCGGCGGCGATCGCCGTGAAATACACATCGGGCCGGAATAAGGCATCTCGGCCGCATAAAGCGATGCTTTCACGTCGTTATCCCCAGCCCGCCGCAGATGAGTATAGTATTGTTCTTTTAGGTTCATTTTATACAATAACTTTTATGACGGCGCCATCATAACTTGGCGGTTTAGGAGGGATACGGATTTTTGTTTTTGATTTTAAACGGGATATTGCAGATGGTAATATTGTACGCAAAGTATAAAGAGTACGTTTAGCGCAAGGCTATTTGTATGCAAATGGCTCCCGTCGCCGCCGGCCGCCGCCGACGGAACGGCTGGATTAATAGCGGGTAATGATGTCGATAATCGATGACCGGATATTGTCGATGTGGCGGGACGTTTCCAGCGCCGCGCTTTGCGCATCGTCATTTTCCAGCGCGGCGATAATCGCCATATGCTCATTTAACACCGGCATCATGCGTTTATCGACCCGCTTTAGGGAAAACATGCGGGTTTTACGCCGCAATTCATCGATCATCTCCGCCAGCAGCTTATTTTCGCAATAGTTGGCAATCAGGCCGTGCAGCTCGGCGTCCACCAATTGATGCTCGTAGCTGGCGGGATCGTTGGCCAGTTTTAATTTCTCGATTCTGTCGCGCACGGCTTTTAACTTGGCCAGGGGGATTTTTCCGGCCGAGCGGGCCGCGGCTTCGGTTTCCAGCAGGCGCCTGACGTGCAGGATTTCCAGTATTTCCTGTAGCGTGACCATGCGCACAAACAGCCGATTATTGGATTTACGCTCCAGGACCTTCTCGCCTTCAAGGCGGTGCATGGCTTCGCGCAGGGGAGTGCGTGAAATGCCCAGTCTTAATGCCAGCGCGCGCTCCTGGATCTGATCTCCCTGTTTCAATTCCCGCGAGATGATCAAATCGAGTAATGCTTCATAAGCCTGATTGCCCAGTCCGCCGTTGCTACCTTCCAACAACCTGGTTTGCGTCATAATTTATCTTTGGTTTTCATAAAATTGGTTAAAGGGGGTCGGCAATTGGCGCTGCCCTATGGAATACCACGTGTATATAATCTTATTAATAAAAAGTAAAGTATCAATCGCCATCCCGGCGTTCTGTCGCGGGTGCGGTTGCACAATAATAAAACAACGGCACCGCCATGGTGCATTATTTCCGTTTACCTGACGGCGACGCCAATCACCGGGGCTGCGCGACGCCCGCCGTAATTAGGGTAGGGCCAAGGTGCCGGTCCATGGCCTATCGTGATAAGAATTATGATCTTTTATCCCCCGGCGGTCATACTGCCTGAATGCATATTGCGGCATTCCGTTATTCGGACGTAGTGCTTAGCCATTGTTGGCACGTGAATTGCTGAGGGTATTGTAAGGAGTAAATATACCAGCGGTATGCCAGATATTTAATTTTCTAGCGTAGGGGGAGTAGAAATAAATAATTGACTTGATAATTTTACCAACCAAGTGGTATACCATTTGGATACCATAAATGTTCTGGCCGTTAGCCCGCTAGCGTGGGCTGCCAGAGCGCTCAGCAAACCCAGTTATCCAATTAATAAGGATAAAGCGATGCGTTTTCTCTCTACTTTTAGAATGAAGAACCTTATACGGACTGGAGCTTTACTCGTTGTGGTTTTGGGCGGCGTCCATGGGGCGAATGCGGCGGATAATACGGTGGATAAGATTCTTTCCAAAGGGGAATTGCGCGTTTGCTGGGCGGAAGATAACCCCTATTCCTATAAAAACCCCAGTTCCGGCAAATGGGAAGGCTTTTATCACGACATGGCGTCGGATCTGGCTACGGCCATGGAAGTAAAATTAATTGATGTGGATTCAACATTCAAAACCATCGTCGGCAGCGTTAAAAATAATGAATGCGATATCGGCGGCGCCGCGCTGTTTGATACCATCAAGCGCGCAGAAGTGGTGCTATTTACCGCCCCGATTTCCTATGAGACCAGCGGCGCTTTTGTTAAAAACGATTCCCCTTATAAAACTTATGCCGACCTGGATCAGAAAGGTAAGGTGATTATTTCCAAGACGGGGTCGGCCTCCGGCGATTTCGCCAAACGCTTTTTCAAAAATGCCGAATTAAAATTCGTCGCCTCGGACAACAGCTCGGTGGTGGCGGCCGAAGTGGCCAATGGCCGGGCCGATGCCTGGTGGGTCGCCTATACCTCTACGTCGAGAATGTTGCAGGAAAACAAACAATTCAATATGCGGCCGCTGGGCGACCAGCCCCTTAACCGCGTGGGCATCGTCTGGATTGTTAATCTCAATGAATACCATTTGCAGCAGGTGATCAATGTATGGCTGCGTGGCCAGCTTGACTCCGGCCGCACCGCCGAGCTGTGGAAAAAATGGTTTGGCACCGAGTTTGTCCATTGATTAACCCTGGTGCCGGCCAGCCCGGCATCCAGCCTTCTTCTCCGGCCAGAAAGGGATCAGGTATGCCAGCTTCGCCAATGCCCAGGCAACGTAACAGGATGGACCCGCAGATCGTCGCCGGAACGCTGGTGGTCGCCGCCGCTTTCGCCTTTATTTTATATAGCGTGAAATGGCAATTCGTGCGCACCCTGGATTTCTCGGTGATTTACCAGTACTGGCCGCTACTGGCCAAAGGGTTATCCATGACGCTGTTTATTACTCTGGTCTCGGTGGCGACGGGTCTGATTTGCGGCGTTATGCTGGCTATTTTGTACCAGGTCCCCTCCAGGATATTGCGGATACTGATTACCATCCATGTGGAAGTCTGGCGCTCGACCCCGTTGCTGGTGCAAATATTCTGGATTCACTTCGCCTTGCCCCAGCTCACCGGCATCCCCACCCCGGCGCTGGTTTCCGGCATTATCGCCATGACGCTGCAATCCAGCGCCTATCTGACGGAAATTACGCGCGCCGGCATTGAGAATATCCCGCGGGGGCAATGGGAGGCGGCCAAGGTGCTCAATCTTTCAGGGCGGACGACGTGGCTGGTGGTGATCCTGCCGCAGGCGCTGCGTTTAATGCTGCCGGCCCTGTGCAATACCGTGCTGAGCTTCTTTAAAGGCTCCACCATACTCTCGGTGCTGGCCATTAATGAACTGGTGACGGTAAGTAATAATATCGCCAGTTTTACCTTCCGGCCGATAGAAATAGTGACCTTTGCCGGCGTGGTGTTTTTTATTATTGGATACCTGATTTCCTATATGGGTTCGTTGCTTGAAAAAAGAATGTCTAAATCATCATTGTAGGAGCCGGTATGGATTTCAATTTCTTTGTAATACAAAAAACCTGGCATATCCTGGCTGCAGGCGCGGTGACCACGTTTTGGGTATGCTGTTTGTCCCTGGCGTTTGGCATCATTTTAGGCGCGATATTATGCTGGGGGAAAATGCAGCGGCGCGGCCCGCTGTATCGGGTTTCCGTGATTATGATCGAATTGTTCCGCACCATTCCCGAGCTGATCCCGATCTTCTGGATATATACCTGCATTCCCCTGGTGTTTGACGTCCGGCTATCGGCAATGTCCTCGGGGGTACTGGCGTTAACGTTATTCAGCGGGTCTTTTCTGGCGGAAATATTCCGTACGGGTATCCTGGCGATCCCTCAAGGCCAATATGAAGCCTGTACCGCATTATCGATACCGCTTATTACCAAATGGAAATCGGTGATTATTCCGCAGGCCACCAAAGTGGTGTTCCCGGCTTTTATTAACTTCACCAGCGATTTGGTCAAAATTTCCAGTTTATTATCAACGATTGGCATTGCCGATTTGGCTTATCAGGCGGCGGTGGTGAGCGGAGAGAATTATCGCTATTTAGAGGTGTATACATTGGCGGCCTTTTTTTATCTGTTGATGATTGTGCCGTTAAGCCTGTATGGCCGCTTCTGTGAAAACAGAACCAAGAAAAATATGGCGAGGTAAGCAACATGCGCATGAATGCCAATATTCCGTCCGCGCATATCGTGATATGCCAGAATATTAATAAATATTACGGCAGCTTTCATGCCCTGAAAAATATTTCGCTGGAATTCAAGCGGGGTTCGGTCACCTGTATCGTCGGACCGTCCGGCAGCGGCAAATCCACGTTCTTGCGCACGCTTAATGCCCTGGAAGCCATTGATGCCGGCGAAATCCTGATTGACGGCATGCGCCTTGAACACAGCGCGGCGTCCGCGCGCGCCATTCGCCGGGACGTGGGGATGGTGTTTCAAAACTTCAATTTATTCCCGCATCTGAGCGTGCGCGCCAATGTAACGCTGGCGCCGGTAACCGCGCTGGGCATTGGCAAAAAAGAGGCCGGCGCCCGGGCGGAGCAAATCCTGACGCGGGTGGGACTGGCCGATCAAATCGATAAATATCCCGGCCAGCTGTCCGGCGGCCAGCAGCAGCGGGTGGCCATCGCCCGGGCGCTGGCCATGGAACCCGCGCTGATGCTGTTTGATGAGCCGACTTCCGCCCTGGACCCGGAAATGGTTGCCGAAGTGCTGGCGGTGATGAAAGAACTGGCCGAGACCGGCATGAGCATGATTGTGGTGACCCATGAAATGGGCTTCGCCAGGGAAGTGTCCGAGCGCGTCATCATGATGAGCGAGGGCGAGGTTATCGTGGATTTGCCGCCGGGCGAGTTTTTTAAACCGGCCGTCGATGCCCGGCAGTCGGCGTTTCTCTCCAAGGTGCTTTAGCCCCGGTGCGTCAACGTCCGTTTTTTAACGACGCCAACCTGTAGATTCACCCATTATCCCAGAGGTGCAACATGATAGAACCAGCATTACTAGAACGTGTTCCACAGGGCGGCGACGCCGCTTTCCCGCAACATGAATTCGCTACGCGCATCGCCGGGCTGCAGGCCAGGCTGCGCGCCGACGGTATCGATTTATATCTCACCAGCGGCGCCGAAAATATCTTCTATTTATCCGGCCAGCAAACCCCGGGTTATTACGTCTTCCAATGCCTGGCGGTGCCGGTGGAAGGGGCGCCTTTCCTGGTGATCCGTGAACTGGAATCCTATAACGCCCGTTTCAACACCTATATTACCCGCATCTATGGCTACAGCGACGGCTTCTCCGCCGCCCAGGCGCTGGCGGCCGCCATCGAGCAAGAAGGCTGGCGGGGCAAGCGTATCGCCATCGATCGCGGCGCCTGGTTTTTGACGGTTAATATTTATGCCGAATTAACGGCCCGGGTCGGGGATATGCTCGACGGCAGCGGCTATACCGAAGCCCTGCGCCGGGTGAAAAGCCCGCTGGAAATTGCGGCGCTGGAACTGGCGGCCGGCGAAAATGACGCGGGCATGCGCGCCGGCATTAACGCCACCCGGGCCGGCGCGGATGAAAACGCCATCGCCGGCGCCATTATGGGGGCGGCCATCGCCGCGGGGTCGGAGTACATGGGCATGGAACCCTTCGTGACGTCCGGTCCGCGTTCCGGCGTGCCCCATACCACCTGGCGGCGGCGCGTTATCCACAACGGCGACGTCGTGGTGCTGGAAACCGCGGGCTGCCACCACCGTTACCATGCCGCGCTGTTTCGCACCATCATGATCGGCAGCGTGCCGCAACGGGCCCGGAGCTGGTACGACGTCACCCGCGAAGCCCTGGCGGCCGCCATGGCGGAAATCAAGCCCGGCAAGCTGTGTTCGGACCCCCATGACGCCGCCCAGCGGGTGATTGATGCCGCCGGCGCCACGGACGCCTACCGCAAACGCACCGGCTACAGCATGGGCATTTCCTTTGCGCCCGATTGGGGCGAAGGCAATATTCTGCATCTCAATAAAGACTATGACGTCGAACTGGTGGAGGGCATGGCGTTCCATATTCCGATTACGCTGCGGGAATACGCCCAATTTACCGTGGCGTGCAGTGAAACCGTGATTGTCACCAAAGACGGATGCCGGTCGTTAAGCGCCATTCCCCAAGATCTGATTAATCGCTGAATCAAATGCGATGTTCAAGGACCGGATACCTATGATTGAACCTGATTCGGCACTGGCGCACGGCCTGTTCGATGCCATGGCGGCGGCCAGCTTTGATGGTATCGGCATGACGCGCGATACCTATGGCGCGGGTGAACAGCGCGCCCACGATCTGGTGGCCGGGCATGCGGGTATGCTTGGCCTGGAGGTGCGCATCGACGCCGCGTTAAATCTTTATCTGACCCTGCCGGGCAAAGAGCGCGGTTTGCCCGCGGTGCTTACCGGCTCCCATCTCGATACCGTCCCGCGCGGCGGCAATTACGACGGGGCGGCCGGGGTCATCGCCGGCATAGCCATTTTGGCCGCCTGGGCCAAGGCGGGCATGACGCCCGGCCGGGATGTCACCGTCATCGCCATCCGGGCGGAGGAGAGCGTGTGGTTCCCGGTGTCGTATATCGGTAGCAAAGCCGCGCTGGGGCTGCTGCCGCCCGACGCGTTGGATGTGGTGCGGTTTGATACCCAAAAAACCCTGTACCGCCATATCCAGGAACTGGGGGGAACGCCGGAGCTGATTAAAGCCGGTACGCCCGGTATTGACCCCGCCGCGGTGTATGCGTTTCTGGAGCTGCATATCGAACAGGGGCCGGTACTGATTGATAACCGGCGCAATATCGGCATCGTGACCGGTATTTGCGGCAGTTTACGCTATCGCGCCGCCACGGTGACCGGCCGCTATGCCCATTCCGGGGCGACGCCGCGCAGCCATAGGCGGGATGCGGTGGTGGCGTTCGCGCAATTGGTCGATGCCCTGCATCGCCACTGGCTGGCCATGGAAGCGGCCGGCCATGAGCTGACGCTGACCTTCGGCCAGGTGAACACGGATAGCCGACAGTCCGATTTCAGCAAAGTCGCCGGCAGCGTGGGCTTTTGCATCGATATCCGATCGCGCAGTACGGACTCGCTGCAACAGATGGACCGGCAGGTGCAGGCCACCGTCGCCGCGCTGGCCCGGCAACACGGCGTAATCTTTGATCTGGGCGAACAGCGGCGCAGCCAGCCGGCCCTGATGGACGACGCGCTGCGCCGCGAGCTGGCGAGGTCCGCCGACAGGCTGGGGTTAACCCACCATGAAATGCCCAGCGGCGCCGGCCATGACGCGGCCATGTTCGCCAACCGGGGCATCCCGGCCGCCATGCTGTTTATCCCCAATGCCAACGGCAGCCATAATCCTGACGAACGGATGGAGCTCGGGGATTTCGATCGCGGCGCGCGGGTGCTGGCCGGGGCGCTATGGGCCATTGCCAACGTTTAGGGCGGGCCAGCGGATCGGCGCGATAACGCCACGCGATTAACACTCTTCACCAACAGCGGATACCAATAACAGGAGCGTATTATGCAGGCCAATTCACTATTCCATCTGGCGTTCAACGTCACCGATCTCGATCGCGCCCGGCAATTTTATGGCGCGGTCCTGGGCTGCAAAGAGGGCCGCAGCACCGATACCTGGGTGGATTTCGATTTTTACGGCCACCAGTTATCCCTGCATCTGGGCGCGCCCTTTACCACGGCGTATACCGGCCATGTGGGCGATAAGCTGGTGCCCATGCCGCATTTCGGCCTGGTGCTGGATTTGGCGTCGTGGCGGCGATTATCGCAAAACCTGCTCAAGCATAGCCAGACGTTTGTGCTGGAGCCGCAGGTGAGATTTCAGGGCGAACCGGGGGAACAATGGACCATGTTTTTTATGGACCCCTTTGGCAACCCGATAGAAATCAAGGCATTTGCCGAACAGTCCAGCATCTATGCGCGCTGACGGCCTGGGCTTAACCATCCATAAACTATCCATAGACTATCCATAAACCAAGGGCAAAGGGGCAGGACCATGAATGCTGTAGTCAAGGTGGTATTAAGCATCGACGGCGATCCGGACCCGGTGGCGGCTCCCGACCCCGATACGGTGGTATTGCGTAAATATCATAAAATGAACCGGCTGGTGACGGAATATTGCGGTGGGAACGCCGCCATTACCCTGCACAGCAGCCCCGTGTTCCGCGACCGCTTTTTTAACGATGACTATATGGCGTTCTGGCGCGCATGGGTGGCCGATGGCAAAGATCTGGCGCTGCATCTCGAAGACGATTTGTACCGGGCGCCGGACGCGCCATCCGGGCAGCCAAGTATTTTCCACCGGCCCGGCGAGGCGTGCAGGGTGTTGGCCGCCATGCTGGACCGGCTTGACGCCGCAGGGGTGGCCTGCCGCGCCTTTCGCGGTGGCTCTAACGGGCAAAGCCCGTCCGTGGCCGGGTTTTTAGCCGATCGCGGCATCGGCGTGGATCTGAGCTGCGCCCCCGGGCTGCATTGGCCGGAGCGGGGGGTGGACTGGGCCGGGAGCCCGGTCTCCGCTTATGTCGCCGCTCCCCGGCGTCTCAATACGCCCGTTGCCGACGTCGCTGGCGGCCAGGGCAATCTGCTGATTATCCCGCTGGGATGGGATGGCCGGGTTCCCGCCGATCGCCGCCGTCCGGACAGCCATTTTTTAGCCAATGAGTCCAGTACCCTGAGCCAAATGAAGGACGTCTGGGATGCGATTACCCGCCGCGCGGCGGATAGCGGGGAAACCCAGATCGTCTCCTTCCTGTGCCACACCTACGCGGTGGAGCACCCGGCAATTCACGCGCGGCTGCAACATATCCTGGCGCATATCCGGCAGCGCGGGGGGCGGTTTATCTCGCTGCGCGACGCGGTGGATGAGGTTGCGCGCCACAACGGCGGGGGGCAGCGCTGATATGGCGACGACCCAGGACAAACTTATGTACCGCATCGACGCCGCGGAACTCACGCCCTTTATCCAGGCGCTGTTTCGCGCTCACGGTTGTAGCGAAAACAACGCGCTGGCCATGGCCCGGGTTTGCATCGAGGCCGACTTGCGCGGCCATGCCATCCAGGGCGTTGATCATATTTATTCCATTATCCGCGATCTCGGCAATGGCGTACTGGACGGTAAAGCCATTCCCGGCATCGTATCGTCCACCGGGGCCACCCTGCTGGCGGATGGGGGCGGATGTCCCGGTTATGTGGGCGGGCTGTTCGCCGTGGACCGGCTCACGCAGGCCGCCCGGCAAATGGGCACGGCCGTGCTGGCCCTGCGCGGCGCGGGGGATCTGTTTATGCTGGGCTACTACGCCGAGCGGCTGGCCCGGGCGGGATTGATCGGCATCGTGATGACCAATACCTGGCCCGCGCGGGTACATCCCACCGGCGGCATCGACCCGGTATTGGGCACTAACCCGCTGGCGATCGGCATCCCCACCGGCGACGCGCCGGTGGTTTATGATGCGGCGACCAGCGCCTCGGCCATCGGCCATGTGCGGCAGGCCGGCTACTACGGCGAAGCTATCGCCGCCGGCCTGGCCATCGATGCGCACGGCCGGCCCACCACCAGCGCCGACAAGGCGCTGGGCGGGGCGCTGGCGCCGATGGCCGGACATAAAGGCTTTGGGTTGGGGTTATGCATCGGCCTGCTTTCCGGCGCCATGATTGGGGGCGAATTAGGGGCGCAGCTCGATATCGTGGCGCAGTCCGGCGACCCGCGCCACGGCGTGCGCAGCCATCTGTTTATCGCCATCGATCCCGGCGCCTTTGGCGACGCCGATGCCGCCCGGCGGCGCGCTAGCGCCTTTCTGGCGCAAATCAAAGCGGGGCGCAAAATGCCGGGAGTCGATGAAATCCGGCTGCCCGGCGAGCGATCGGCCCGGGCGCGCCGGGATAATCTGAGCCGGGGCGTGCCGATCCTGGCGGAGGTATGGCACCGGCTATGCCGGTTTGCCCGCGAGGCGAACGTTGACATTCCTTTAATCAAGACCGAGAAATCATGAACCAGAATCAACGCAACACCGGGCCGGCGCCGGACCGGGAAGCGATCGCAGCGGCGCTGACCCGCGCCATCGATTCAGACCGCTTATGGCGGTCGATTATGGCCATGGCGCGCTATGGCGCCACCGGCAACGGCGGCGTCAACCGACTGGCCCTTACCGATACGGATAACCAGGCCCATCTGCTGTTGATCGGATGGGCGCGCGAGCGCGGCTATCATTGCGCGGCGGATGACATCGGCAATATATTTATCCGCCGCGACGGCGCCAATCCCGCCCTCGACCCGGTTATGACCGGATCGCATTTGGACACCCAGCCCACCGGCGGCAAGTTCGACGGCATCTATGGCGTGCTGGCCGGGCTGGAAGTTTTTCGCGCCCTGGACGATTTGGGCATCATTACCGAGCGTCCCCTGGAACTGGCGGTGTGGGCCAACGAAGAAGGCTGCCGGTTCGTGCCGGGATGCATGGGCTCGGCCTGCTTCGCCCAGCCCGATACGCTGCCGGGCTGGGAAGCCATCACGGATCGCGACGGCATCACGGTGCGGCAGGCGGTGCGGGCGTTCCACCAGGCGCTGCCCGCCGTTCCCCTACGTGCGCTCGGCACCCCGGTGCTGGCCTATATCGAAGCCCATATCGAACAAGGACCGGTGCTGGAGGATACCTTGACCACCATCGGCGCGGTGAGCGGCATCCAGGGGTGCCGGGATTTCCAGGTGGTCATTACCGGCGCCGAGGCTCATGCCGGCACCACGCCGTTATCGTCCCGGCGCGACGCCATGAAAACCGCGGTGCGATTACTGCACGATCTTTATGCGCTTACCGACGCGGCCGGGGAAGAGTGCCGTTTTACCGTCGGGGCGCTGCGGGTTTACCCGGACAGCAACTCCGTCGTACCGGGCCGGGTGGTGTTTGATATCGATTTCAGGCACCCATCGCAGTCGGTGCTGCGCCAATTGGGGGATCGCATGCTGGACTTATGCGCCCGGCACGCCGACCGGTGCGCCGTGCGGGCAACGGAAATACGCTGGCGCCAACCGGCGGTGTTCCCGCCGGCCATACCGCGGCTTATCCAGCGCGCCGCCGCCCGGCTCAGGCATTCTTGCATCATGCTGCCATCGGGGGCCAGCCATGATGCGGTTAACCTGCATAAGCGCTGTCCTACCGGCATGATTTTCGTGCCCTGCGCGGGCGGGGTAAGCCATAACGAACGGGAAAGCGCCGCGCCGGGAGATTTGCATGCGGGCACGCAGGTGTTGGCCGAGGTTCTCTATCGCCTGGCGACGGAGGGGTTGCCGGCAGATGTCGGCTAATCCCGGGGAATCAACGGGACGGCGCGGTTTAATCGGTATTCCTGAAATGTAATACCGGTAAACGGTTGAAATGGGTTAACTGATAATTTTTTCAGGGGAAGAAAGTCGCGGGGATAAAATCATATTTTATATTTGTTAGCATAAAATGATTTAGGATGAAGCAGGGCATGACCGCAACCAAGAACAATGAAAAATGGCTTTCCAATAATCCTGAATATAGCGACTCATACCCTGGCGGACAAAGCCAGGGACAAGCTGGCCCCGATCGCCATGGGTAAGCGCTCTTCGATTGCGGTCCGGACCGCCGCGGCGAGGTTGGCGCCCGGCATCGATGTTTCAGCGCCATGCGGACTGGCAATAACATGTCCTTGACGGAACGGGCTTTTTTTACCGAACTGCTGAGCGGACTGGTGCTTAATCCGCAGCGGCTGCGGCGCGGCGTTTTTTGCCGGCCGTGCGGGGCGGCGGCCGGCGGCGGCCCCCGCTTTCCCCGGCTGGAGGTGGTGCTCAGGGGCGAATATGCCACCGATGCCGGGGCCGCGCCGGCGCAGCGGTTCCAGCAGGGCGATATGCTGTTTATTCCCGCCGAACGCCGCCCCGCCCCCCTTTGGCCGGGAGAAACGCTGCTGCTGAGCGTGCTGTTCGCGCCGTCCTGGTTGGGATTTACTTTTATCGATAAGCGGGCTGGGGAGGCGGATTTCCGCCGCCGGCGCACGCTGGAAATCCCGCTGCGGGATGCCGGCGAGCTGGATTATATTCTTCAGGCGTTAAACCATCTGGCGGTCAAGGCGCAGGAGGGCGACACCGCCCGCTACCTGCTGTTATCGCTGCTGCATATCGGCCATGGCCAGCTGCTGGTCCCGTTGGCGGACAACACCCCGCGCAGCCAGTTTATCTATAAAAGCATCTGCACCTATCTACAGGATAATTTTACCCGCCCGCTGAACCGCGAGGGCGTCGCGGCGATGTTTAATATTACCCCCAACCACCTGTCGCGTATTTTCCGCCGCGAGGGCAGCATGAGCTTTGTGGATTATTTACAGTGGGTCCGGCTGGGCAAAGCCAAACTGTTGTTGCAGCAATATCACCTGACGGTCAATGAAATCGCGCTGCGCTGCGGTTACGCCGACGCCAATTATTTTTGCCGCCTGTTTAAACGCACCTTTGCCATGACGCCGACGGAATACCGCAATAACTTTTCCTGATCAACCGGCCAGCCATAGGAAATTCCGCTGGAATCCGATTATGTGGCGTGACTCACAGTTCAACGTTGATGACTCAATTTTCCAGTAAAAGCCTTTTTTATCCTATCTCAGGGCGTTTTTATTCGTGTCCATAATCCTACCACGCCACGGATCTCCCGGCGGACTGGCGTCGGTGGCACCGTCCGGGCCGTACCCACCATTGCTGATTTACGAGGATCGCATGTCAAAAAAACTGATTGCCTTATGTGCCTGCCCGATGGGGCTGGCGCACACTTTCATGGCGGCGCAGGCGCTGGAAGACGCCGCCCGGGAAGCCGGTTATGACGAAATAAAAATCGAAACGCAGGGCGCGGACGGCATTCAGAATCGCCTGACCGCCGAGGATATTGCCGGGGCCGATATTATTATCCACGCCATCGCCATTACGCCGGAAGACAGCGAACGATTCGAGCACGTCGATGTGTATGAAATTACGCTGCAGGACGCCATTAAAAATCCCGGCGGCACCCTGCGGGAAATCGAAGCAATGATCCGCGAAGAACACCAAAAATAATAAGGGGATATATGGCTATCAAAAAACGGAGCGCCATCACCGCGCCCCAGGCAGTGAACCACAGCGCCGCGCCCTCCAGGGCGCCCGAGGCCGGCACCCGTTTTTGGGGGGATCTGCCGCAGCATATTATGTCCGGCATTTCGCGCATGATCCCCACGCTGATTATGGGCGGGGTGATCCTGGCCATTTCCCAGCTGATAGCGTTCGTCTGGCTGGAAATCCCTCCCGACGCCGGCATTATGGATGCGCTCAATTCCGGCAAGTTCCAGGGATTCCAACTGGGCTTGCTGAAATTCGCCTATCTTTCCGAATCCTTTGGCGGCCTGCTGTTCAGCTTCGCCATCCCCATGTTTTCCGCTTTCGTGGCCAACTCCATCGGCGGCAAACTGGCGTTCCCGGCGGGATTCATCGGCGGCCTGGTGTCCACCCAGCCCATGTTGAATTTAACCTGGGATATGACAGCCCTGCACTGGATCGCCACCAAACCGGTACCGTCCACCTTTATCGGCGCGCTGATTATCGCCATCGCGGCCGGGTATCTGGTGAAATGGCTAAACGGCAAAATCCAGGTGCCCAACTATCTGCTGGCGTTTAAAAGCACTTTTCTGATTCCGATTTTATCCGCGCTGTTTGTCATGCTGGCCATGTACTACGTGATTACCCCCATCGGCGGCTGGATCAACGCGGCCATCCGCTCCATGCTGCTGGCGGCGGGCAACTCCGGGGCCATGCTGTATGCCGTGGGGCTGTCGGCCACCACCGCCATCGATTTGGGCGGGCCGATCAACAAGGCGTCGGGGTTCGTCGCCCTGGGCTTTACCACCGATCGCGTGCTGCCCATCACCGCCCGCGCCATCGCCATTGTGGTTCCGCCCATCGGACTTGGGCTGGCCACGCTGATCGACCGGCGCCTGACCGGTAAAAAACTGTTCAGCGAGCAGCTTTATACCCAGGGTAAAACCGCTATGTTCCTAGCCTTTATGGGCATTAGCGAAGGGGCGATCCCGTTCCTGCTGGAAAACTGGCGAGCCACTTTGCCGGCCTATATGGCGGGGTCCATCGTGGGGTCCACCACAGCCGTGGCCCTGGGCGCCGTGCAGTGGTTTCCCGAGTCCGCCATCTGGGCCTGGCCGCTGGTCAGCAACCTGGGGGCCTATATGTTCGGTATCCTGCTCGGCGCGCTGGTCACCGCGCTGATCGTGGTGTTTATCCGCAATGCCATGTACCGCAGCGGCAAACTGTTCGCCGCCGCCCTGTAAGGCGCCGGCAAGTCCGTATTCTCCCGGGCCGGCGGCGGCCCGCAATGACGCAAGGATAGAGGGTTATGAGTCAACTCCCCGCGCTGCGCGCGCTGCTGGCGGACCAGCGGCTCGACGCGGTGATTATCAGCTCCAGGCAAAATAAGTTCAGCCACACCGGGTTGCTGAGTTCTTCCGGCTATGTGCTGGTGGCCCGCCACAGCCAGCATATCATCGTGGATTTTCGTTATATCGAGGAAGTCGCGGATAAACGCGGGGCGTATCAGGTGCATCTGAGCGAGGCGGGGCGAGGGCCGCTGGCTATCATCAATGAGATTATCAGCCGGGAATCCCTGGCGCGCATCGGATTTGAAGGACGCTACCTCAGCTTTGACGACGCCGGCAACCTGGTCAAGCATCTGCGGGCCGCGCTGGTTTCCGTTTCCCTTGACGAACTGCGCCAGGTGAAGGGCGCGCAAGAAATCGCCCTGATACGGCAGGCCTGCCGGATTGCCGACGACGCCTGCGCCCATATCCGCCGCTTTATCCGGCCGGGCATGGCGGAGCGCCTGGTGGCCGCCGAACTGGAGTGGTTTATGAAACAGGCGGGGGCGGAAAACCCGTCCTTCGATACCATCGTCGCCAGCGGCGCGCGCGGCGCGCTGCCCCACGCCAAGGCCTCGGACCACATTATCGGCGCCGGCGAACTGGTCACCCTGGATTTCGGCGCGCGCTACCGCGGCTACTGTTCCGATATGACCCGTACTTTTCTGGTGCCCGCCGCCGACGGCGCCGCCCCCGAACGGCACGGGCTGTATGACATTTACCAGACGGTACTTGAGGCCCAATTGGCCGCTATCGCCGCCGTCGGGCCGGGCGTGCCCTGCCGGCAGGTGGACGACGCGGCGCGCCGCGTTATCGCCGCCCGGGGGTATGCCGAGTTTTTTGGCCATAATACCGGTCATGCCGTGGGCATCGAGGTGCACGAAACGCCCTTTTTTTCGCCCACCGACAACGCGGTATTGCAGCCGGGCATGCTGATGACGGTGGAACCGGGCATCTATTTACCGGGCCGGGGCGGCGTGCGCATCGAAGATATGGTGCTGGTGACCGCCACCGGCTGCGATGTGTTGTACCGGATGCCCAAAACGCTGCTGACCACCGGAGAGGATGATTAACCATGGATCTGGAATTACTCAAACGGCTGTCGCAGGCGGACGCTATCGCCGCCAATGAACAGGAGGTGCGGGACATTATTCTGGACCATGCCCGGCGCCGCCAAAAAACGGTGCTGTTCGACGGCCTTGGCTCGGTAGCGATCAGGCTCAATGAATCCGCCGGCCCGAAGGTGATGATCTGCGCCCACATGGATGAAGTGGGTTTTATGGTGCGTAATATCTCCAATGAGGGCGCGGTGGAGGTGATTCCCATCGGCAACGTGCGGATGCTGGCCCGCTTTATGCAGCCGGTGCGCATTACCACCGCCGGCGGGGCCAAGGTGGGCGGCCTGCTGGATGGGGATTTGCAGGGCGCCGAGGCGCAGAACCTGCGGGTGGACATCGGCGCCGCCAGCGCGCGGGAGGCGGCCGCCGCCGGGGTGGCCATCGGCGATATGGTCACGTTCGCCACGCCGTTCCAACGCCTGCCGACGGCCGGCCGGGTGATGGGCAAGGCCTTTGACGATCGGCTGGGCTGCTGGCTGTTGCTGGCGCTGCTCGACGCCCTGGAGCGGCAACCACTGGACGCCGAAATCTGGCTGGCGGCGTCGTCCAGCGAAGAAGTGGGTTTGCGCGGCGGGCAGACCGCCGCCCGCATGATTAAGCCCGACTTGGCGCTGGTGCTCGACACCGCCTGCTGGGCGAAAAACTTTGATTTCGGCGCCGCCAACCACCGGCAAATCGGCGCGGGTCCGCTGTTGGTGATGTATGACAAGACGCTGGTGCCGCCCCGGCGGCTGCTGCGCTGGATCCAGGACACGGCGCTGCGCTGCGCGATCCCGTTGCAAACCGATATGTTCAGCAATGGCGGCACCGACGGCGGCGGCATCCATCTATCCGACGCGGGGGTGCCCACGGCGGCGATCGGCGTGCCGACCCGCCACGGCCATTGCGCCGCGTCGATCGCGGATCTGGGAGACGCGGAACGCTGCCTGGCATTGCTTACGGCGCTGGTGACCGGGTTAAATGCCGAGACGTACCGGCGGTTGACGGATTTCTCCTGCTAAATAACACGAATCAAGGTGTCAGGTGATGCTAAATATTGATTTTATCTGCCCATTGCCGAACGGATTACATGCCCGACCGGCCTATGACCTGAAAGAGCAGTGCTGCCGGTTTGACAGCCAGGTGGCGCTGGTTAATCACCGCCTTGGCCAAACGGTGGATGCCAAAAGCATGCTGGCGCTGGTCAGTTCCGGCACATTGTTTAATGACGCGTGCAGTCTGCGTATCAGCGGCGGCGACGAAGAAAAAGCCTGCCGCGCGCTCAAGCATTATCTCGCCACGGCGTTCGCCGACAGCGACACCGCCCCTGAACCGGCGCCGGCGCCGGCCGCCCAGCCGCTGCCGCGTTCGCTGACCCGCTTTAACCCGGCGCTGGTCAGCGGCACTGCCTTGTCGCCCGGCATCGGCCACGGCGTATTGCTGCATTATCGCAGCACCAGCCTGGAGGTCTATAGCCACCAGCCGGGTACCCGGCATGACGATATGCTGCTGGAGCATAGCCTGATTGCCCTGGCCGAGCGGTTAAGCGGCGAGCTTAACCGCTTGCAGGGCCAGGGTAAGATTATTATCACCACCCACTTGTCGCTGATTCAGGACCCCGGCTTCGCCCGCGATATCCTGCGCCGGATGGAGCAGCGCAAATGCGGCCTGGCGCAGGCGGTGATTGAAAATATGAATGAAATCTGCGGCAAGCTGGCGGTATCGTCCAGCGAATATCTGCGGGAGCGGGTGCTGGATATCCAGGATATCACGGCGCGGCTGCTGCATATCGCCTACCCGGAAGTGAAAGTGGACGCGGCCATTTGCTTAAACCGCGACACGGTGATTGCGGCGGACAACCTGACGCCCAGCCAATTTCTCGGCCTGGATAAAGCGCTGCTTAAAGGCATGGTCCTGGCCGGCGCCGGCAGCACGTCCCATACCCTGATCCTGGCCCGCGCGTTTGGCGTGCCGGTGATCGCCGGTATTGATACCGCCAGCGTGCGCGCTTATGAGGGGCGGGAGGTGTTTGTCGACGGCCACTGCGGCGTGCTGGTGACCCGGCCGGACGAGGGGGTGCGCGGGCATTATCGCATTGCGCGGCGCCTGGATGAGCAGCGCCGCCGGCGACAGCTGGGCATGGCGGACACCCCCGCGCTAACCCGCGACGGGGAAGCCCTGGAGATCGGCGCCAATATCGGCACCGCCCATGAGGCGGCGGCGGCCTTTAGCTGCGGCGCCGACGGTATCGGGCTGTTTCGTACCGAAATGCTGTTTATGGATCGCGACGTCGCCCCCGACGAACAGGAACAGTTCGAGGCCTACCGGCAGGTATTAATGAACGCCGGCCCGCGCCCGGTGATTTTCCGTACCATCGATATCGGCGGCGATAAAAAAATCAGCTATTTGAATATCCCGCCGGAGGAGAACCCGTTTCTCGGCTACCGCGCGGTGCGTATCTATCCGGAATTCACCGACCTGTTTATGACCCAGCTGCGCGCCGTCCTGCGCGCCGCGGCATTTGGGCATGCGCGCCTGATGATCCCCATGGTGCATACCCTCGACGAAATCATCTGGGTCAAGACGCAAATCGACGCCGCCCGGCAATTGCTGCAAAACGACGGCCTGCGCCATGCCGACGGTATTGAACTGGGCATTATGGTGGAGGTGCCTTCCGTCAGCTTTATCATCGATCACTTCTGCGAAGAGGTGGACTTTTTCAGCGTCGGCTCCAACGACATGACGCAATATCTGTATGCGGTCGATCGTAATAATCCCCGGGTCGCGCATTTATACAACCCCGTTACCCCCGCGTTTTTACGCATGCTGCGCCAGGTGGTTTCGGTCGCGCGCCGCCATGATCGTTGGGTGGGGCTGTGCGGGGAGCTGGGCGGCGAACCCCGCTACGTACCCCTGCTGCTGGGGCTGGGGCTGGACGAAATCAGCATGAGCGGCGTGCAGATCCCGGCCATTAAAGAGATTATCCGCCAGCTGTCCGCCGCCGATTGCCGGCAGCTCGCCGCCCAGGCCTGCGACTGCCGATCCCCGCGGAAAATCGAGCAACTGCTGGACGCGTTTGTCCTGCCGGCGCAGCAGCGGCCCGTACTGGCGGTGGAAAACATTCTGCTGCCGGCGGAATTGGACAATAAAGAACAGGTCATCCAGTACCTGTGCGGCAATCTCGCCCTCCATGGACGTACCGATCGCCCCCTGGAGCTGGAGGAAGAAATCTGGCAGCGGGAGGAACTGGCCACCACCGGCATCGGGTTTGGTTTCGCCATTCCCCACGCCAAATCCGCCACCATCAAGCATGCCGCCATCAGCGTGGCGCGCTTAACGCGCCCCATCGACTGGCAGTCGGAAATGGGAGAGGTGGATTTTGTGATTATGCTCACCGTCGGCGACGGACAGGGGATTAGCCATATTAAAATTTTCTCGCAGCTGGCGCGTAAATTAATGCAGGTCCCTTTTCGCGACGCGCTGCGCGGGGCGGCGAACGCCGACGCCCTGCTGGCGTTTTTGCAGGGCGAGCTGGCGCTGTGACGCCGGGTCCTTGCGCGGATTCTTTTCCATGCGTTCCCTTGTAGAGAGAATTAAGCCATGTACGATTTTTCCGCCAGCCAGGATCGCCGCGGCACCTGGTGCACGCAGTGGGATTATATCGGCGATCGGTTTGGCGCCGTAGACCTGCTGCCGTTTACCATTTCCGATATGGATTTCGCCACCGCGCCCTGCGTGATCGAGGCGCTGGAGCGGCGGCTGTCCCACGGGGTGTTCGGCTACAGCCGCTGGCGGCACGCCGAGTTTCTCGACGCGCTGGCGGGCTGGTACGCCGGGCGTTTTCATTGTCGTATCGATACGACGATGGCGGTGTTCGCCCCGTCGGTGATGTATATGGCCGCCCAATTGATCCGCCAATGGTCGTTGCCGGGGCAGGGCGTGGTGGTGCATACCCCGGCCTACGATGCGTTCTACCACGTCGTGGCCGCCAACGGCCGCCGGTTGCTGCCCAGCCCGCTGCGGCGCGTGGGGGATGAGTGGCGCTGCGATATGGCGCACCTGGAGACCTTGCTGGCGCGGCCGGATGCCAAGGTGCTGCTGCTGTGTAATCCGCACAATCCCACCGGCAAAGTCTGGTCCCGCGACGAGCTGCGCGCCATGGCCGACTTATGCGAACGCCACGGCGTGCGGGTGATTAGCGATGAAATCCATATGGATATGGTATGGGAGGGCGCGCATATTCCCTGGAGCGAAGTGGCCACCACCGCCTGGGCGCTGCTGACCTCCGCGTCCAAGTCATTTAATATTCCCGCGTTAACCGGCGCCTATGGTTTTATCAGCGATGACGGCGCGCGCAATGATTTCAACCGCCATCTGAAGGCGGCGGACGGTCTGTCTTCCCCGGCGGTGCTGTCGGTGGCGGCGCATATCGCCGCCTATGGGCAGGGCGGGCCGTGGCTGGATGAACTGCGGGACTACCTGCTGGCCAATCTGCGGTATGCGGCGGACCAGTTGAATCAGGCGTTTCCCCAGCTGCGCTGCCGGCCTCCCCAGTCCACCTATCTGGCCTGGATCGACCTGCGGGCGCTAAATGTCAACGACGGGGATTTACAACGCATATTGATCGACCGGGAGAAGCTGGCCATTATGCCGGGCATTACCTATGGTATCGAGGGCCAGGGATTTTTACGCCTCAATGCGGGCTGCCCGCGCGCGAAAATAGCGCGGGGGGTGGCGGGGCTTATTTCGGCCTTACGCCGGCTGGCCGCCGGGTAGCACGGATCAAGCGTGGCTAAATGGCCGCAGGGCGCCCATGATGGCCGGCTGGGCGCTGAGGTACAGGATAACGCCGGCGGCCGTCAATAACAGGCCGCCGGCCAGCGATAGCGTCGCCCAGGCCACGTCTCGCGCCGCGCGGGGCGAGTGGCTGCGGGTCAGCCGTTCGGCATAGCGGCGGCCAACGAACACCAGCAGCGCTATCGTGAGCAGGGTGAAGGCGGTGCCCGCCGACATCACCAGCGCCGCTAACACACCCCAGCGATAGACCCCGAGCACTTTGGCGAACAGCAAGACCAATACCGCGCCGGAGCACGGCCGAAAGCCCATGGCCGCCACCACCGCCAGCCGGGTGCGCCAGCCGCCGGCCCTGGCCAGCGCCGCATTATCGGGCAGGTGCCGATGACCGCAGGCGCAGATGGCGCCATGTTCCGCGCCGCTTGCGTTGGCCGGGCGCGGACCGGCGCGGTTCAACCCGATGTACCGGGCGCCGGTAATGCGGCCGAACGCCCGGCGGCGGCCCTTAATGCCGCCCGCGAGATTGGCCAGCGCCCGCCGGCATAACGCCAGGCCCAGCGCCGCCACCAGCAGGTAACTGCTTTTTTCCAGCCAGAACTCGCCCAAATGCAACGCGCCCGTGGACAAACGCAGCGTCACCAGCACCAGGGTCACCAGCATAATGGCCATGGCGCCTTGTAATAACGAGGCCAGCAGCGTCATGGCCAGGCTGAGCTTCAGGCGGGAACGCTGGGTGGCCAGATAGGCGGCGATAACCATTTTGCCATGGCCGGGTCCGACGGCATGCAAGACACCGTAGCCTAAGCTGAACAGCAGCAGCCCCGTACCCGCCTGACGGGGATCGCGACGCACCTGAAGCAATAATCCGGCCATATGGTGATGCAATTGTTTTTGCCACAGGACGCTTAGCTGCATGATTTGCGGCCAATATAACAGCAGGCCGCCCAGGGCGATCGACAGCAACAGTAAAAACAACCAGAACGGCCACAGGGCCGACCACCCGTGAAGAGGGCGCCGCCGATTTCCCGGCAGGGTATTTAATGACATTGTAATTGCACCCGTTGCGCGAATTGTTTACCCAGCGCCATATCCACGCCGGGAGAACCGGACTTATCCAACGAAAGGGCGTAAGCCTGTAACGATTGATTGGGTTTGGGCGTCATCAAGGTTATTTTGCACCGGTCGCGCAGGGGCGCCGGTAAAATAACCGCCTGTTCGTCCCGATAGGTCATATCGACGAAATAGGTGGGATCAAAGGTGGAAATGGTGATGGCGTCGCCGGCCAGCTGCGGCGGATACGCCAGCGGCAGCACAAACACCAGTACCGCCTGCAACCCGTTGCGGTATAAATGGTATTCGCTGGGCAAATTCTCAAACTTGACCGGCTGTCCGCCGCGGTACACCTCGGTAAAATAATGCTGGCCCAGGACGTTGGCCATCACCTGCGCCGCCAGCTTTTTCCAGGCGACGGAATCGGGTTTGGCATCGGCGGCATCATAAAATACGTCGGCGGAGGTAATTTCATCCATGGTCCAGGTCATTTTAAAACCGCTAAGCAGTCCCTGCCGGCTGATGATTTCGGTTTGCATATCGATAAAACTATGGGGATGGGCCCGGGCCGGCGGCGCAAACGCCAGGGCCAGGCATACCAGGGCCTGGCAAAATAGCGCGCCGGGGGGCCATGGCCGCGCCGCGTTGCCATGGCGCTTATTTTGCGACACCTTAAGCGACATCTTCAGCGTTCCTTGTATGCATGTTCACCGGCACCGGCACCGGAGCGGGGATGCTAACGGAATAGCGCCGGGCGCCGCAAGGCAATAACTGTTTCAAGTTTTTCCCGCCGGCGCCGGAAAAGCGTATCCTGAGCCTCCATTGGAGTAAGGGAGCAGCATGCGCAAACGTATTTTTTTTATCGGGGTCATGATGTTGGCGGGCTGCGCGGGTCACCACCCGGCGCCCGCCGCCAAAACGGCGGATGCCGACGGCGATACCGTTGATAAAATCGGCCGCATTATCGCCGATCGGGACGCCGGCGCCGGCGCGGCCGATCGCGGCGCGCTGATAACGGCCGTCTCGGCTGATTTTCTGGGCACGCCTTACGTGGCCGATACGCTGATCGGTTCCGCCACCGAGCCTGAACGATTAGTGATCAATTTTAACGGCGTGGATTGTTTCACGTATCTGGATTATGTGGACGCCCTGAGCAAATCCGCCAACGCCGCGCAATTCGGCGAAAATCTGCGGCGCACCCGCTATGTGGACGGCGACGTCAGCTATGCGCACCGCAAGCAGTTTTTTACCGACTGGGCGCATTTATCCCCGCTCAACGCCACGGATGTGACCAGCGCCATCAGCCCCGATGCGCTCACCATCACCAAAACCCTGAATCAAACCGCCGGCGGGGGCAAATATTTCCCCTCCCTCGGCGTCGAAACCCGCGCCATCACCTATATTCCGGCCAGGGCGGTCAATGCCGCGGCCATCGCCCGGTTAAAAAACGGGGATCTTATCGGCATTTATACCCCGGCCGCCGGCATGGACGTCACGCATACGGGCATTTTTATCATGACCGATCGCGGGCCGGTGCTGCGCAATGCGTCTTCCCGCGCGGCGCACCGCAAGGTGGTGGATTCGCCGTTCCTGGCCTATATCAGGAAAACCCCGGGTATCGTAGTGCTCAGGGCGATATAGGCGGTTAGGCGCAGCCGGCGGATATTTATCCGCGCTGGTCGATACGAGGCCTTGCCATCGCGGCGGTTATGGTGTTATGTTATATAGTAACAATAACATGATAAACCGCGCGATAATGGCCTTGATAAAAATTATTAACCAACGCAGTCCCTTTAATCTGTTCACCGCGTCCTGGGCGCTGCGCATGGCGTGCGCCGGCGGAGTGCTGGCCGTACTATGGGGCGCCGTCTATTGGGCCGCGTTACTGCCATGATGACCCTGGACCACCTGGTATTGGGCTATCAGGGGCAGGGCATCACGCCCTGCATCAGCGGAGCCATCCGCCAGGGCAGCATGACCGCGCTGGTGGGGGCCAACGGTACCGGCAAATCCACCCTGCTGAAAACCATCGCCGGCTTATTGCCTCCCGTTTCGGGCCGGTTGGGTTTTACCGGCGCGCTCAAGCCGCGCATAGCTTATTTGCCGCAGCAGTCGGAAATGGATCGCCAGTTTCCCATTAACGTCTTTGACGTGGTCGCCATGGGGTGCTGGCCGGTAACCGGCCTGCTGCGGCGCATCGGCCGCGGGGACAGAACCCGGATTTATCAGGCGCTGGAACGCGTCGGTTTATCCTCCATGCCGGCGCGGCCCATCGAGGCGCTGTCGGGCGGGCAATTCCAGCGCATGCTTTTTGCCCGCCTGTTGGTGCAGCGGGCGCCGCTGATCCTGCTCGATGAACCGTTTACCGGCATCGACAGCCAGACCTGCGGGCTGCTGATGGAGGTTATCGGGCAACTGCACGCCGACGGACAAACGCTGCTGGTGGTGCTGCATGATAATCAGACGGTGGCCCGCCATTTTCCGCAAACCTTGCTGTTTACGCCCGACCAAATCCGCTGGGGCGCCTCCGGCGAGGTTTTATCCTGGTGGGCGGCGCGGCAGTTGCAAAATTCGCAAACCAGTCCGCATATTCCCCCTTCTTTGGTCCAGGTTTCCCGATGATAGTGCATTTTCTGATCGACCCCTTTGTTTCTTATGGCTTTATGCGCCGGGCGCTGGTGGCCTGCCTCGCCTTATCGTTAAGCACCACGCCGCTCGGGGTATTTTTGTTATTGCGCAGGATGAGCCTGGTGGGGGACGCCTTATCCCACGCCATCCTGCCCGGCGTGGCCATCGGTTATCTCATCTCCGGCATGTCGCTGATGGCGATGGGCGTGGGCGGTTTTGTCGCCGGCCTGCTGGTGGCGGTGCTTTCGGGCCTGGTGACGTCGCGTACCGCCCTTAAAGAAGACGCCAGTTTCGCCGGTTTTTATCTGGGCTCGCTGGCCCTGGGGGTGACGCTGGTATCCCTGCACGGTTCCAGCGTGGATTTATTGCATCTGCTGTTCGGTTCGATTCTGGCGGTGGATATCAATGCGATCAAGTTTGTCGGTTTTATCGCCAGCTTCACGTTCCTGAGCCTGGCGCTGTTGTATCGCGCCCTGGTGATCGAGGCTTTTGACGTGGCGTTTTTACGGGTCAACCGGCAGGGGTATCCGCGGCTTATCCATGCGCTATTTCTGGCGCTGGTGGTACTTAACCTGGTGGCCGGTTTCCAGATCCTCGGCACGCTGATGTCGGTGGGGCTGATGATGCTGCCCGCGGTGGCCGCGCGCTGCTGGTCCGGCCATCTCACCACGACGCTGCTGCTGGCCGTGGCTATCGGCCTGCTAAGTTCCCTATGCGGGTTGCTGTGGTCATTTTACGCCTCGCTGCCGGCCGGCCCGGCCATCGTGCTGTCGGCGAGCGTGCTGTTTTTTATTTCGGTGTTATTCGGTCCGCGCGGTGGCTTCACCGTAGCACTGCGGCGCCACAGGGTGTTTATCAACAAGGAGACAAAATGAAACGTTTACCGGCATCATTAGCAGTTGTGATGATTGTACTGAGTCCCGCCGCGCTCGCCAAAACGGTCGACGCGGTAGTCAGCTTTTCCGTATTGGCCGATATCGTGAAACAGGTCGGCGGCGATCATGTCGCCGTCACCAGCCTGGTGGGTCCGGACGGCGACCCGCACGGTTTTGAGCCTGCGCCCAAAGACAGCCAGGCGCTGAACAAAGCCGACGTGGTGTTCGTCAGCGGCCTGGGCTTGGAAGGGTGGATCGATCGCCTGGTGAGCGCGTCCGGTTACCAGGGCAAGGTGATTACCGCCTCCAACGGCGTCAATGCGCGCAAGATGGTGGACGACGGCAAGACCATTACCGATCCCCATGCCTGGAACAGCGCCAAAAACGGCGCGATTTATGCGCGCAACGTTATGGATGCGCTGATTGCCGCCGATCCGCAAGATGCGGCGGATTTCCGTAAACGCGGCGGGGATTATATTCAACGATTGGAAAAACTGGACGCCTGGGCCAAAGATGAGTTTGCCGCTATCCCGCAGGCCAAACGCAAAATTATCACCAGCCACGATGCATTTGGTTATTTCGGTGCGGAATATGGCGTTAAATTCCTGGCGCCGGTCGGGTTTTCCACTGAATCGGAAGCCAGCGCCAGCGATGTGGCCGGCCTGATCAAGCAAATCAAGCAGGAACAGATCAAAACCTACTTTATGGAAAACCAAACCGATCCGCGCCTGGTGAAACAGGTCGCCGCCGCCAGCGGCGCACAGCCGGGCGGGGAGCTTTATCCTGAAGCGCTGTCCAAGGCCGACGGCCCCGCCGCGACCTATGAAGCGGCCTTTAAACACAATGTCGAAACCATTGTGCGCAGCATGAAATAGCGGCGCGCCGGCGCGCGGTTTATTCCTCCCCGATGGACGACGCCGCCTGCAGCAGAGCGGGGTCGATATCCACCAGATAGCCGCGCGACAGGCGATTGGTTTCGTTGGCCATGCCCACTACGCTAATCAGTTCGTTGCGCATTTGCGCCGTCAGGCCGGCCTTGCGCGCCGCCGCCAGGTGCGAAACGGTGCAATAATCGCAGCCGTTGGTGATGGATACCGCCACGTAGATCAGTTCTTTCACCAGCGGGTCCAGGGCGCCGTCCGGCGCCATAATCGCCTTCAGGCTGCGCCAGGTGCGTTCCAGCGTATCGGGGTCGTTGGCCAGGGCGCGCCAGAAATTATTGATACTCTCCACCTGCCGGGTCTGCTTGATATCCTGATAGACCGCCAGTACCCGGGGTGACGCCTGCGCTTCATCGATGTACTTTACCAGTGCCATTACGCTACCTCTCGTTATCGGTTGGGGGATTAATGTACGGCTGCGTACATGATTTTCTTTTCATCCATTTCGTTGGCCGGGAATTCCTCGACGATCCGCCCCTGGCGTGAAACCAGAATGCGGTCGGATAACGCCATGATTTCCGGCAGATACGAGGAGATGACCATCACCGCCAGCCCCTCATCCGCCAACTGATTAATCAATTGATGGATTTCGGCGATGGCCCCCACGTCCACCCCGCGCGTCGGCTCGTCGAAAATCACCAGCGCCGGCCGCTGCACCAGGCTTTTGCCGATCACCACTTTTTGCTGATTGCCGCCGGATAACTGTACCACCCGGCCGTCGGGGTCGAGGCTGCGGATTTTCAGCTTGCCGCGCCACAGTTCCGCCAGGCGCGCGCGCTGCTTTTTATTAGTGAACCAGGAGCGGTGCCCGGGGGAGGCCAGCAGCCCGGCATACAGATTATCGGCAATCGAGGCGTTTTCAAAAAAACCTTCGGACTTGCGATCCTCGGTCACATACACAATACCGTCGAGCACGGCCTGGCGGGGCACGCGGTAACGAACGGGGCGGCCGCGCAGCAGGATATTGCCGCCGCGGGAAAAGTCGCGCTTATAAATCCCGGCGATGATTTTCGCCGTTTCGGTACGCCCCGAACCCACCAGGCCAAAGATACCGGTGACCTGGCCGGCGTACAGGGAAAAGGCGTTATTGCGCACCACGTTGCCCAGCGACAGGTCCTGCACGCTGAGAATACGTTCCCCGGCCGGACGCGGGATGCGCGGGCCGGCCGCGCTATAGCCGGCGGCCAGGGTGCGTCCCACCATCAATGCAATAATCCGCTCGCGGGAAAAGGCGGCGGCGCGGTCGGTGATTACATGCTGCCCGTCGCGCAGAATAGTAATGCGATCGGCCAGTTGCAGCGCTTCTTCTATGGCATGGCTGATAAACAGCAGGGTGATCCCTTGCCCCTGCAGCCGGCGCATCAGGGCGAAAAAATGGCGCTTCTCTTCCGGCGTCAGGGTGGCGGTGGGTTCATCGAAAATAATCACCCGCGCCCGCAGCCGCACCGCCCGGGCAATTTCCACCAGTTGGCGCTTGGCTGCGCCGAGCGTGGAAACCTCGGCGGTGGGATCGACCGGGAAATTAAGCGATTGCAAAAACTGCTGGGCGGCGATATAGACGCCGCGCAGCCGGTTGAAGGCTTTTTCATCCCCCAGCCAGATATTTTGCGCCACGGTCATCGATGGGATCAGGCTGGTTTCCTGGAACACCATGGCGATACCCTGGCGCAGCGCCGCCGCGGGATTGGCAAAACTCACCGGTCGCCCTTCCCACAGTATCCGGCCGCCGTCGGGGGGTACCACGCCGGCGATAATTTTGCTTAGCGTCGATTTGCCGGCGCCGTTTTCGCCCAGCATTCCGTGAATCTCGCCGGCGCGGAGCGTAAAATCCACCCCGTCCAGCGCCTTGGCGCCGTGATAATGTTTGCCGATGCCAAGCAGGGTCAATAATTCAGCCATGCGTCGCCTCCCGGCCGATATCCACGATAACATCCCCGCCTTTGGCGGCGACCCACACGTGCTTCCCCTGGGGCAAAATGCTGGTGACGCCGTGGCGCGTGCCGTCGGCGCGGCTGTGATAGCTGGCCGCCGGCCTGAGCCGGCTGTCCAGGTAAACCGCCAGTCCCCAGGATCGGCTCGGCGACCAGGGCTTATGCACGCCCATGGTTTTCACCCCGCCGCATTGCAGCGGTTCAAGGAAATGGCCGCCGGACGACAGCGCCGGCGCGATCCAGTAGTCGGGGGGCACTTCGGCCAGCATATCCCGCCGGTAGGCTTTTTCCCGCAGCACGAATTCCACCAGCCGGTTGCGCGGGGCAAAACAGGCCAGCCAGTAACCGCCCCCGGCGGCCTGGACGATCCGGCCGGGGTAGGCCGGCAATTGATCGGCCAGGACGATGGGCGCGCCGCCGGCCAGCGGGATTTGCAATAACCGGTGGCGCCAGCTCTCGCTGATCGCGAGCGTTGCCGGTTGCGGCCCGGGGGCCACGCCGTTGGGAAATGCCAGGCCGCGCGCCAGGCAGCGGGCCTCCCGCGACCGGATATCCACCAGCCACACCGACCCCTGGCGATGATGGCTTAATAAATCCCGCCGCCAGTCGCCGGCCTTAAGCGACGATGAGCCCACGCATACCGCCAGGCGGCGCTCATCGAGAAACAGCAGGGCGGTTGGGCAGCGAATGGCGGGCTCGCCCAGGGCCAGCGGCGCCGCGGCGCCGTCGGCGAACAGCCACAAAGAGTGGTCGTCCAGGCCCGCCGCCAGCCCGCCGCCGGGGCGCGCGGCCAGGCTGATAATCGGGTGCGGGAAGCGATATAACAATAAGGGCTCCCCGCCGGGCGCGGCGGGCAGGCGATAAAGCCGCTCATCGCTGGAAAATACCGCCCCCGCCGCGTCGGCGGCGAGGTTATCCGGCCGGGGCAGCTTGACCCGGGCGGGCGCCTGTTCAAGGCGATTATCCGGCCGGAAGACCCCGTCCATGGGGGGAATGGTCAGGGCCTGGCCGCGCAGGAAATCGAACAGTCGGGACGGGTTCATCGGGCGCTCCCCCAGTAGGATTGATAGCCGGTCCAGTGGGGATCGGCGCCGGCCAGCTTGAAGCGGCCGATACGGTTGTTAAGGATGCCGCCGATATACAAATAGCCTTTATGCTCGCGCATCGAGGTCACCATGGGATGGCTCAGCCCGCCCAGATTGCCGAGCACCTCGACGATTTCGCCGGCCGGCGTGAATTTCAGCACGCCGCCGGTATTGATATTGGGAAATAACCATTCATCCTGCACCAGGCGGCGGGTCATGCGCCGGCGCATGCCCGGATGGCGCAGCGCCAGGTCAAAGGTCGGCGTACGCATGCCCAGCCAGGCCATCCAGTAATTGCCGTCCGACGCCCGGTTGATATTATCGGGATAGCCGGGCATATCGGCGATCACCGTGTCGAGACGGCCTTTTTCGGGGCCGTCGAACCAATAGCGATGGACCCGGCAGGCCCAGGACTCGGCTAAAAACAGCGATTGGCCGTCATGGGCGATGCACACGCCGTTGGCATAGCGCAGACCGCTGAGCAGGGTCTCGGTTTTGCCGCTGGCGGGGTAATAACACAGCAGGCGGCCGGTGGGGCGGCTTTCAATGCTGTCCAGCGCCCATTCATGGGCGTCGTAGCGGGTGGTGGAGTCGGTAAAAAACACCCGTCCGTCGGGGGCAATATCGCAATCATTGGGGTCCCGCAGCCGGGCGTCGTCCACGATGGATCGCCAGGAGCGCCGGGTTTCGGTGGACAATTGCGTGACCTCGCGCTGCGGCGAGACCCGGTACAGGCCCATGGCCCCCACGCAGATCGTCAGCGACTGGTCCCGGTCCAGGGCTAATCCCAGCGGAAAGCCGCCGGTATGGGCAAACACTTCCGAGCGCTGGTAATCCGGCGCGAAATAGCGGATCACTTCGCCATGGCGGGTGCCGCAATACAAATGATCCTGCGCGTCCAAAATGACGTCCTCCGGGCCTTCCAACTGGCCCAGGCCGATCGTCTCCGCCTGCGCCAGCCGATCATTGAGCGCCCAGCGGCCGTTGCCCGCCGGCAGCGCCGACGGGCCGGCCGCCATGCGGGTATAAATCGGCGCCACGTACACCGTGGCCAGTACCCGGTGACGATTTTTCAGCCAGCGGATATCCAGGAATACCGCCACGATCAGCACCGCGCCCAGCACCATCTGGGTACTGCCGCTCGGCAGGCCGAGCCGGATCAGCCCGTTGGTCAACAGCAATACGATAACCGAGCCCATCACCGCCTTCACCACCGAACCGCGGCCGCCCCCCAGGCTGTTGCCCCCCACGACGCAGGCGGTCAGCGCCATGATTTCCAGGCCCGAGCCGGTGCCGGGGCCGATGCCGCTCATGCGCGCCGCAATCAGGAACCCGCCCACGGCGCAGCAAATACCGGAAATCAGATAGGTCATAAACACGGTTTTTTTCACCGCGATGCCGGTATTGAACGCCGAGCGCCGGGAACCGCCCACCGCCTGGATATGCCAGCCGAAACGTCCGCGGCTTACCAGCAGGTGCAACCCTACCGCCACCGCCAGCGCCGCTATAAGGCTGACCGGGAAGGGGCCGAGCCCGCCGTCGCCGATAAAGTCCCAGGCCGCGTTGTCCACCGACGCCAGCTGGATTTGGGTGGCGTATTTCACCGCCAGGATATCAAACAGCGTACGGATCAGAATAAAGCTGACCAGCGTGGTCAAAAATGCCCGCAGACGCAGATAGCCGATCAGCACGCCGTTAAAGGCCCCGGCCAGGGCGCCCACGCCCAGGGTCAGTAGAAACGCCAGCGCCAGCGGTAATTGCAGCAGGTAAACCGACGCGACGGCGCTAAAGGCGCACAGGGCGAAAATCGCCCCGACGCTCAGATCGATGCCGCCGCCGAGCATCACGATCCCCATGCCCATGGCCACCAGCGAAAACTCGCCCAGTTGCCGCCCGGTATCGCTCAGGCTGGACAGATTAAAAAAATCGGGAATAACGCCGTTCAGTCCCGGCAGGATCAGCAGCAAAAACGCCACCGGAATGACATTGTCTATCCAGCGCTTGGTCAGCAGCTCGCCCAGCATATAAGTGGGCAGCAGGTTATAGCGCGCTTTTACCCATGTTTCACGTAATGACATGACGGATAACCGAAGTGGGGGTAACGGGCCGGTCGGGGAAATGACCGGCGCTTAAGGCGATCAGGCCGCCGCGTTGGCCTTTAGCGACCAGCAGGTGCCGGGATGGATATCCTCGCGGGTGGTGATGCTTTCCGGCGTGTATAGCCAGGTTTTGGCGCTGCCCGCTTTGATGCCGGTTTGCAGCAGGTATTTCACCAGCGTGCTGATATCCCGCGACTGATTGGGTACATCGGTCGATACCAGCGCGTCAATCAGACCGTTATTGAGCCGATCGCAGTCCGCCTGTTCGCCGCCGCCGGTGGTCGCCAGGTAGATTTTGCCGGTTTTACCCGCGTCGCGGATGGCCGCGCCGGTGCCCTGGGCGGTAGTGGACCAGAAATCCACGATGCCGCAGACATCGGGGTGCTGCTGGATCAGGGTGCTGGTGACGTTGCGCGCGGTGGTTTCATCCCAGTTGGAATAGGGCGCGGCGGCGATGGTGAATTCGGGGTGTTTTTTCAGCTCCTCGGTCAGGCCGGTATACTGATCGAGGCTGGACGCATTGACCTGATCGCCCTGGATCACGCCGATTTTATGGGATGAGCCGGGACCGCAGCCTTTCACCACCGCCTGCGCTTCCAGCTGGCCGACCGTGGTCCAGTTACTGCCCACGAACGCATCGGAAGAGAAATTACTCGGGTTATCCACCTGGATAACGTAAATGCCCGCCTGCTGCGCGCGCTTGTACAACTTGGCGTAGGACTGCAAATCCGGGGATTGCACAATCACCGCCGCCACTTTGCGGTTAATCGCATCGGTGAGGGCCTGCGCGCCGTCATCCGGCTTCCAGTTGGGGTCGCGCGTTTCAAACGTAATGCCGGCGGCTTTGAGCGAATTGCCGATATAAAAAGCCCAGCCCTGTGATAAATCCATGCCCATCGCCATGGGAATCAGCACCACGGTTTTGCCGGCCAGGTTTTGCGCCACGCTGGCCGGACCCGGATCATCGCGGCCAAACGCGCTGCCGCCCCAGACGCTGAGCGCCAGCCCCAATGCCGCGATATGTCGCCATTTTTTCATTTTTATCCCCTGCCTGTTATGATATAAGCCGCGTAAAATTAAATATCGCCTTGCTGATCGGTTTGTTCGTCGCGCGGGTTTAATACGCCATCGATAATCAATGCAATCAGTAAAAACCCGGCTTTTATTAAATTTTGATATAAATCCGGGATATCCATAATGGTCAGGCCATTAATGATAATCCCGATAAGCAGGGTGCCGTAAATAACATTACGTATCCCGCCGCGCCCGCCGGTTAAGCCAATGCCGCCAATCACCACCACCAGAATAATGTCGTACAATAACGTTGAATTAATAATGCGTGTATTGATCGAATGCAGGCTGGCCACAATCACCAGCCCGGCGATAAAAGCAATCAGGGCGGAGATAATATATTGCAAGACTATCAGCGGGCGTACCGGTATCCCGCTATTGCGGGCCGCGTGGTAATTGTCCCCCATCAGATAAATAAACCGGCCGTATTTGCAATAACGCAATAGCGCCGCCATCAGCAGCGCCAGCAGCAGGAACAGGAAAATCTCCAGCGGGATGCCGGCCAGGCGGGCATGACCCAGCGCCGCAAGCCCCTGTTGCTGCGCGGGCAGATAAATCACATCCTGGGCGATAAGCTGGGAACGGGCGAAACCATAGACAAAAATACCGGTCGCCAGGGTGGCGAACAGCGCGGGAATTTCAGCGTAGGCGATCAATACGCCATTGATACACCCCACCAGCAATACCGCCAGTACGGTGTAGCCTAATGCCGGGGCCAGCGGAACGTGCTGGTTCAGCATATTTAAAAACCAGGCGGTTGACATAGCCATGACAGCAACGATAGAGAGATCGATCCCGCGACCAATCACTATCATACCCATGGCAACCGCCAAAATACCTAATAAGGTAACGCTTCTTATCAAGTTAATTAAATTTCCGGCACTGAAAAAACCGGGCAGGAACAAGAGAGCCAAAACAAAAATTACTACCGAAAGCAGCAGAACAATCACGCCCTGTCTGTCACGACGATAAAAACCCGATATATTCATACTGACGACTCAGCGCTATTTTTTATACCCTGCGGGGTTGCTGGCAGCGATTGTCATATAAGTGGATAAGGGCTGTCAAAGAACATAATTCAATAGGATTAGCGAAAAATGTTCTAATTTATTTCACGCCCGGCATGTGCGTTAAATGGTAATACTTATACGTATTTATTCATTGTGCTTGCGGATGGTTAAATCGATATTGATGGCGCGACGGGCAGGGTGAAAGCGCCCGCGGCGCCCGGATCGCGTTATTGACCCCACGGGAACCACGATGAAACGTACTGTAATAGCCTTGCTGCTGGGCCTTCTATGGTCGCTGGCCAGCGCGGGGACGGCGTTAGCCGGCCCGACCCTTGACCGGGTCAACCAGACCAAAGTGCTGCGCGACGTGCTGGTCAACGACTATCCGCCGTTTGGCTTTATCGACGAAAATAACCGGCTCGCCGGTTTTGACGTCGATGTCGCCAAGGCGGTGGCGCAAAAGCTCGGCGTGCAGCTGGAACTGGCCACGCCGGGCTGGGAGACTATCGTCGGCGGCAAATGGCAGGGGCGGTGGGATGTGTGCATCTGTTCCATGACGCCCAATACCGAGCGGGCCAAAGTGCTGAATTTCCCGGTGCCCTACTACAGTTCGCCGGCGGTGCTGGTAGTCAATAAAAATGAGAAAAACATCAAGGGCGCCGCCGATTTAAACAATAAAAAAGTGGGCGTCGGCATCGGATCGAGTTATGAGAATTACCTGAATAAATCGCTGGCGATCCCGGGCGCCGCGCCTATCATTTTCCCGTTTGACCGGGTGCAGATTGTACCGACGGATGAGACCGTCGCCTTCCAGAACCTGGCGTTGGGGGCCGGCACCCGCCTGGACGCCATCGTTTCCGATCTGGCCACCGCCAACGCCCGCATCGCCAAAAGCGATCGTTTCCGCATCGTCGCCGAGCTGTATGCCGAACCCAACTGGGTGGCGACCGATAAAGGGGACGCGCAGTGGGATCAAACCGTGGCGGATACGGTAAATGCCCTGCGCGCCGACGGTACGCTGGCTAAGATTTCCCGCCATTGGCTGGGGGAAGATATTACCCGGGCCGCGCCATAATGGTGCCGACCCCCGCCGCTTCCCCGAACCCATCCAAGCTTGGCGCCGATGCGGCGATCGCCCCGGATCAGCGTCGCGCCGGGTTTCGGTTGCGCACCCTGGCGACCTGGATATTATTGCTGACGCTGCTGCTGGGGCTGTTTTCCCGCATGGATCTGGATTTTGGCCTGATCCGGCAAAAGCTGCCGTTTATGCTGGGGCTGCATTTGTCGCCGGACGGTTTTATCCAGGGCGCGGCGCTGACCCTGGTGATAACCGCCGTCGCCATGCTGTTTTGCACGCTGCTGGGCATTATTACCGCCGTGGGCCGGTTATCCTCCAGCGCCATTGCTTTTGGCTGCGCCACATTTTATACGTCGCTGTTTCGCGGCACGCCGCTGCTGGTGCAGGTATTGATTATTTATTTGGCCCTGCCGCAGGCGGGCATCGTGCTGGGGGCCTTCAGTTCGGGCATTATCGCCCTGTCGCTCAATTACGGCGCCTATCTGGCCGAAACCATCCGCGGCGGGGTGATCGCCATCCCCCGCGGGCAGACGGAGGCCGCCATGGCGCTGGGGCTGCCGCGCCGCGTGATTGCTACCCATATTATCGCCCCGCAGGCGCTGCGTATTATTGTCCCGCCGGTGGGCTCGCTATTTATTTCCATGCTGAAAGATTCATCGCTGGTGTCGTTGATGGGGTTATGGGAGCTTAATTTCCTGGCGCAATCCTATGGCCGCAGCACCTATCATTATATGGAAATGCTGACGGCGGCGGCGGCCATCTACTGGCTGATGTCGATGGTGCTTGAGCTGGCGCAGGGACGGCTGGAGCGCCATTTCGGCCAGGGCTGCCAGCCGCGCGGCCCGCAGCGCTAGATCGCGGATATTCCCCTTTCCCCCTGATTAAGGAGCCGCCATGGGCGACGAAGGCAGTACGGTAACACGCGATGCGATTACGCTGCTTGACGGCGGCATGGGCCGCCTGCTGGAGCAACTGGGGGCGCCGTTTCGCCTGCCGGAGTGGTCGGCGCTGTCGCTGATCGAAGCCCCGGAGTACGTGACGCGGGCGCATCAAATTTATGCCGATAGCGGCGCGCAGGTGCTGACCACCAATACCTTTGGCCTGGTGCCGCATATGCTGGGCGAGGCGCGCTTTGCCCGGCAGGCGCAGTCCCTGGCGGGATTGGCGGGGCAACTGGCCCGCGCGGTGGCCGACCGGGCCAACGCCGCCGCCCCCCTATATCCGGTGCGGGTGGCCGGCTCGCTGCCGCCGCTGTTCGAGAGCTACCGGCCGGAAAAATTTATTCCCGATCGGGCGGACGAGATCCTGGCGCCGCTGATCGCGGGGCTGCTGCCCTGGGTCGACTTTTGGCTCATCGAAACGCAGAGTTCCACGCTGGAGGCCTTGACGGCGCTGGGCGCCGTTAAACGCGTCAGCGCGCTGCCGGTCTATATCGCCTATACCCTTAAGGACGAAGCCGGGCGCACCGGGCCGGCGGAGCTGCGGTCGGGCGAACCGGTGGCCGCCGCCGCGGCGGCGACACTGGCGGCGGGCGCCGCGGGGATCTTGTTTAATTGCAGCCAGCCGGAGGCGATGGGCGAGGCGATCGCCGCCGCCAGGCGCGTGATTGATGCGTCGTCCACCCCCGCGGCGGCGCTGGGGGTCTATGCCAATGCCTTTATGCCCGAACCGCCGTCGGACCAGCCCTATGCCGGCATTTCGGCCATCAGGGACGATCTCGACCCGCAACATTACCTGGGGTGGGTGCGCCGCTGGGTCGGGCAGGGTGCCACCGTGGTGGGGGGATGCTGCGGCATAGGCCCCGAACATATCGCCGCGCTGCGGGATACCTTTTCACCCGGGCGCCGCTGAACGGCCGCGGGCAAAATATTTTTTGGCCGGCGGCTCCTTTACTGCATTAAGTGTTTTACTATAGGCAAATGAGAATGCTTATAATTATCCAGTTGTTATGTTCCCTTTGCCGGCCGCGGTGGCGCCGATAACGCGTTATCCCGCGCGCCGCGGCCGCCGCGCCGCCTGGCTGGGCATCTGGGCATTACTGATGCTGTTTATTGCGCCGGTGATATCACAATCACTGGAGCGCGCCCGCGCCGGCGCTGCGCCTGGCGGGATGCTGGATGGCCGGGAAATGAGCCATGCCGTCGGCGATATCGCCAGCGATGCCGTTAGCGATGATACCATGGGCCATGCCATGGCCCATGCCCCGTTCCCGCGGCACCCCGATCGCGGCGGATCGTTGCCCCATTCCATGCCGATGTCGGCGGATTTCGCCTGCGGGTATTGTTTATTATTAATTCATTTACCGCTGCTGGATGCGGCGGGAGTCGCCCTGTTTTGGTCGGCGGTATCGACCGCCGGGCCGCCGCCGGCGCAACCGGGGACGCCGCTGCTTGCCCGCCTGGCGTTCCCTGATTTCCTGGCCCGCGGACCCCCGGCCCGAATCCCTGTCTTTTAATCATAACCGACGATGTTACCCGCCGGCGCCGTTATGGCGCAGCAACGCGCCCGTCGCCTTTTATCGGCTTCGGGCGGCGGGGCGGGATTATATTTAATTGATCAAAAAGGGATTTAATATGTATTGCCATACCTTCAAGCGTCATGCTTTTTTTAGTAAAGGCGCGCTGCTGCCAGCGGCCATCCTGTTAGCCGGGGCGCTGCTTTCCCAGCAAGCGCTGGCCCACGCTCATCTGAAAACCCAAACGCCCGCCGCCAGCAGTACCGTGTCGGCTGCGCCCGATAAGCTTACCCTGGAATTCACCGAAGGCGTGGAACCCGCGTTTAGCGGCGTAGAGCTCGCCTTGGCCGATAATACGGCGGTGGCGACCGGGAAACCGCAAATCGACGGCGCGGCCAATACCCGGCTAATCGTGCCGCTGGCCGCGCCGTTAGCCGCCGGCCGGTACCAGGTGAAATGGCACGTGGTGTCCGTTGACGGCCATAAAACCCATGGCGCTTACGTGTTTACGGTTAAGTAACGTCCATAATGCGCTGATTTCAGGCGTAAATAACCGTTATGACCCGACGGCCTATCGCAGGCCGCCGGGTCATCTTTTTTCCGCCGGCGGCCCGGGGCGAAAAAGCCGTTTTAGCACTGATTGATATGGTGAAAACCGCGGCAAGTACGCTAAGCTGAACCTCCCGCGCCGGGTACGACCGTTATTTTTTGGGCACGACTATACTCATTTACTATCAGGATTTGCCATGCCTTCTTCTGCTACCGCCAGCGCGGACTCGCTGTTGCACCATCGCTCTTTTGTCGCTTTCTGGCTGGCCCGTACCGGTTCCAGCTTCGGCTTCCAGATGCTGTCCATCGTAGTGAGCTGGCAAATCTATTCCATCACCGGGCGCGCGCTGGACCTGGGCCTGATCGGCCTGGCGCAGTTTTTGCCGTCGGTCGCCCTGGCGCTGCCGGCCGGCCATGTGGCGGACCAGTTCGATCGCCGGCGCATCGTGCTGTTCGGCCAACTGGCGGAATGGCTGGCCATCGCGGCGCTGGCGGCGCTGACCCTGACCCATCATGTTAATGAAGTGGTGATCCTCGGGCTGATTTTCCTGATCTCCGTGGCCAAGGCCATGGAAGCGCCGTCGCTGCAATCAATGCTGCCGGCATTGGTGCCGCCGGCGCTGCTGGCGCGCGCCATGGCCGCCAATGCCGCTTCCGGCGAGGCGGCCATGATGGTCGGGCCCGCCCTGGGGGGCTTTTTGTACGTCGCGGGGGCCGGCACGGTGTATGCGGCCGCCGGCGCGCTCTATCTGGTGTCCATCGTCATGGTCAGCCGGCTGCATTATGAACATACGCCGCCGCGCCGGGTGCCGGCCAGTTTCGCCACCCTGTTCGCCGGCGTGCGTTTTATCCGCGCGCGGCCGGATGTGCTGGGGGTGATTTCGCTGGATCTGTTCGCCGTGCTGCTGGGGGGCGCCACCGCTTTGCTGCCGATCTTCGCCAAGGATATCCTGCACACCGGCGCATGGGGACTGGGGCTGCTGCGCGGCGCGCCGGCGGTGGGGGCGCTGCTGGTGGGGTTCTGGTTAAGCCGCCGTTCGCTGGAGCGGCACGTAGGCATGATCATGTTTATCGCGGTGGCCGGCTTTGGCGTCGCGACGCTGGTGTTCGCGCTGTCCAGCGTACTCTGGTTGTCGCTGCTGGCGCTGTTCGCCCTCGGCGCCTTCGATATGGTCAGCATGGTAATCCGCGGCGCGCTGGTGCAGCTCGATACCCCGGACGACATGCGCGGCCGCGTCAGCGCGGTCAATTCGATATTTATCAATACGTCCAACCAGCTGGGGGAATTTGAATCGGGCCTGCTCGCGGCGTGGGTGGGCGCGGTGCCGGCCGCCGCCTTGGGCGGCATCGGCACCCTGCTGGTGGTCGGACTGTGGATGGCCTGGTTCCCCAATCTGCGGCGGCGCCAGCGTCTGGATAACGGCAACGCCGAAGCGTTAAAGGAAAGCGGCGCCGTCGATACCCTGTAATCGCTGATAACCGAGAACGACCGGAGCCGGAAAATATCCTGCGCGAACGCCGCCCGCCGCCCCTGGCGCCGGTTCGGGGCGGCCGTACCCGTTTCATCCGCTTATGGCGCGGGGCCGGCGAGCGTGGCGGCCATAAAGTCTTCCTGGCCCAGGGCTTGCGCAAGATAGTCCACCCAGGCCCTGACTTTGCCCGGTATAAACCGCGCGGCGGGATAAACGGCGTGCAGCTTCAGCGCGGGGTAACGGTAGGCGGGCAACACCCGCACCAGGGCGCGATCGGCCAATTGGCGCCCGATCAGCGGTAACTGCGCGCCGCCGATGCCTAATCCGCCCTCGATGGCCTGGAGCAGGGCAAAGGTATTGTTGGCCTGAAACACGGGATGCACGTCTACGACCTCGGGGCCATCAGGACCGTGAAGCACCAGTGGCGAATCCCCGGAAGGGCCGCTATAGCGAATATAGGCATGCCCGCTTAATTCCGCCGCCGTCTGCGGCGCGCCCTGCGCGGCAAGATAATCCGGCGCGGCGACCAGGATGCGTTCGACGGTTCCCAGCCGGCGGGCCACGGTGCCGGGCGCCGGCAAATCCCCCAAGCGAATGGCCACATCGATGCCTTCGCTCACCACATCTCCCAGGCGATCGTCGAGCAGCAACTCGATGGACAGGCCGGGGTGACGCCGCTGGAAAGCGATCGCCAGCCGGGCGAGGTAGCGCTGGCCGATGCCCGTGGGCCCATGAATGCGCAAACTGCCGGTCAAACGTTGGGTTAAGCCATGCAGGGTCTCTTCGGCCTCATTCACCGCCAGCAGGATCGGTTTGACCTGCTGATAATAGTTTTTACCCGCTTCCGTCAGGGTGATTGCGCGGGTGGTGCGGTAAAACAGCAAAATATTCAATAACTTTTCCAGGCCGGCAATTTGCTGGCTCACCGCCGGCTGCGTCAGGCCCAGATCGCGCGCGGCCGCGGACAGGCTGCCGAGTTCGGCCACGCGAATAAAGGTATGCATGGCGGTCAGTTTATCCATCGCGCTTACCTGAAAGTTATGCTTATAAGTGTTAGCAATTTTACCCCTATTATCGTGGTTATGTTAATCAATTACAGTTATTGCACCCTAAACTCGGAGAATAACTCCATGCGTAACCCGAAAGTCGCTCTGGTTGCCGGGGCCAATGGCGTCATTGGCGGCCGGCTGATTGAAGAATTGGTCTCCCAAGGCTGGCGCGTTATCGGCCTGTCGCGCCGCGGCGGCGCGCCGCGTCCGGGGGTGGACTATCTGGCGGTTGATTTATTGGATGCCGACGCCACCCGCGCCGCACTGCGGCCGCTGACCGATATCACCCATATCTTTTATGCCGCTTATCAGGATGCGCCGGACTGGGCGGGATTAGTCGCCCCCAATCTGGCGATGCTGCAAAATGTCGTGCAAGGAGCCGAGGCGGTGGCGGCGCGGCTGGAGCATATCAGCTTGATGCAGGGGTATAAGGTCTACGGCGCGCATCTGGGCCCGTTCAAAACCCCGGCCCGTGAAAGCGATGCCGGCCATATGCCGCCGGAATTCAATGTCGATCAGCAGCAGTATCTGGAGCGGCGCCAGAAAGATAAAACCTGGAGCTGGTCGGCCATCAGGCCCAGCGTGGTGGGGGGCTTTTCGCTGGGCAACCCCATGAACCTGGCCTTGAGCATCGCCATTTACGCTTCCGTCAGCCAGGCGCTGGGCTTGCCGCTGCGTTTCCCCGGCAAGCCCGGGGCGTACCAGGCCCTGCTGGAAATGACCGACGCCGGACTGCTCGCCCGCGCCACGCTGTGGGCGGCCACCGAGCCCAGGGCCGCCAACCAGGCGTTTAACATCAACAACGGCGATCTGTTCCGCTGGAACGAGATGTGGCCGAAAATCGCCGATTATTTCGGCCTGGCGGTCGCGCCGCCGCTGCCGATGGCATTGGCGGATATCATGGGGGATAAAACCGAACTGTGGCGGTCCTTGACGCAGCGCCACGGCCTGGCCGCCGGCGGCGCCATGGCGGCAACGGGCTGGCGCTTCGCCGATTTCGTATTCTCCTGGGATTACGACATGTTCGCCGACGGCGGCAAAGCCCGCCGCTGCGGCTTTCATGAATTCATCGACACCGAAAAGATGTTCTTTTCCCTGTTCGACCAGTTCCGCCGGCGGAAAATTATTCCCTGACGGACCGCTGCGGTTCACGCAGCGATAGGCAAATTTCCGCGCCAGCTCACAAATCCTGCGTTAAAACGGCCTTAAACGGGCAACCGTTTTGAGGCCGATCACGTTTCTCCCTTTTCCCGCTATCCTGCCTCGATCGGCGTATTGGTATACTAGGTACATAGGTATATAGTTGGTTCACATCCACTTCACAATCGAGGTTGTTATGTCAGCAAAACTTACCGGGGTGCTGCCCGCGCTGCTCACCCCCTTTGATCGGCACCAGCGGCTGGATAGCGAAAGCCTGCGCCGGCTGGTGCGGTTTAACCTGCGCCAGGGAATCGATGGATTATATGTCGGCGGTTCTACCGGCGAGGCGTTTTTGCAATCCGTCGCCGAGCGGCGGGAAGTATTGGAAATCGTGGCCGAAGAGGCCGCCGGCAAGGTTGCCCTGATCGCCCACGTGGGCTGCATCAGTACCGCCGACAGCCAGTCCCTGGCCGCCAGCGCGGCGAACTGCGGTTACGACGCCGTGTCGGCGGTGACGCCGTTTTATTACCCGTTTAGCTTTGCCGAACACTGCGATCACTACCGGGCGATCATTGATGCCGCCCAGGGCAAACCGATGGTGGTTTATAATATTCCCGCCCTGAGCGGCGTGAAATTAACCCTGGAACAAATTTCCACTTTAATTACCTTGCCTAATGTCGTCGCTTTAAAACAAACCTCGGATAACCTCTATCAAATGGAGCAGGTGCGCCGCGCCCACCCCGATAAAATTATCTATAACGGCTACGATGAAATATTTCTGGCCGGGCAAATGGCGGGAGCCAATGGCGGCATCGGCAGTACCTACAATATTATGGGATGGCGTTATTTACAGATCGTGACGGCGTTGGAACGCGGGGAAATAACCCGCGCTAAACAATTGCAAAGCGAGTGCAATCAGGTGATCGACCTGTTGGTGCGGGCCGGGGTGTTCCGCGGCCTGAAAACGGTGCTTCAATTTATGGGCGTAATCGCCAACCCGCTGTGCCGTAACCCGTTTTCGCCGGTCAGCGCGGAATTTATTCCCGCGCTGCGGGCGCTGGCGGAACAACTCGGCGAGGAATTGGCCGCCCGGAATAAATCATAAGCGCCGCGGCCGGCGCGATGTCCGTCCGGCCGCTAATAACCATACTTTAATCAGCCAGGGAAATAATGTATCCGCCGCGGAGGCGGCCGGGATCGTAAATAGCATCTTATTCGTTTTAACCGATTACTGATATATACCCTACTGTCTTATATAAACATCAATAGATTGCCGCGGCGCTATTGATCAGGAGATGATACCTTATGCAGAGTATTAATCTTTCTCTACCCTGGTACCGACAATTATCGCGCCCGCAATGGAAAGCCTTCATGGCCGCCTGGATTGGTTATATGCTCGATGGGTTCGATTTTGTTTTAATTGCCCTGGTGCTTACCGAAGTGCAGCAGGAATTCGGTCTCAATACCGTGCAAGCCGCCAGCCTGATCAGCGCCGCGTTTATCTCGCGCTGGTTCGGCGGTCTGGCGCTGGGCGCCATGGGGGATCGTTATGGCCGCCGCCCGGCCATGATTACCAGCATCGTGCTGTTTTCCTGCGGCACGCTGGCCTGCGGTTTGGCCCCCGGCTATATCACCATGTTCCTGGCCCGGATTATCATCGGCATGGGCATGGCGGGGGAGTATGGCGCCAGCTCCACCTATGTCATCGAAAGCTGGCCGCGCCATATGCGTAATAAAGCCAGCGGGTTTCTGATCTCCGGCTTTGCCATCGGCGGCGTACTGTCGGCCCAGATTTATCGGTTTGTCGTGCCGGAGTGGGGGTGGCGCGCGCTGTTTTTTATCGGTATTCTGCCCATCGTTTTTGCCCTTTGGCTGCGCAAAAATATACCCGAAGCGCAAGACTGGGAGAAAAAACGCGACGCCGACGCCCCGGCGCGCAATATGGTGGAGATACTGTACAAAGGCCGGCACCGGGCGGTTAATATCGCCTGTACCGCCATTGCCGCCGCCGCGCTCTACCTGTGCTTTACCGGCCAGGCCGGCTCGGCGCTGATGGTGGCGCTGCTGGGGCTGGCCTGCGCCGCCATTTTCATCGGTTTTATGGTGCAAAGCAGCGGCCCGCGCTGGCCCACCGGCGTGATGCTGATGGTGGTGGTGCTGTGCGCCTTCCTTTACTCATGGCCGATCCAGGCGCTGCTGCCCACCTATTTGAAAACCGAGCTGGCCTATACGCCGGCGGTGGTGGCCAAACTGCTGTTTTTCAGCGGATTCGGCGCCGCGGTGGGCTGCTGCGTGGCCGGCTTTACCGGCGATTGGCTGGGAACGCGCAGGGCGTATGTTTATAGCCTGCTGCTGTCCCAGATGCTGATAATTCCGGTTTTCGCCATCCATGGCTCCAGTATCTGGCTGCTGGGGGGACTGCTGTTCGTGCAGCAGATGCTGGGCCAGGGCATATCCGGCCTGCTGCCGAAGCTGATCGGCGGTTATTTCGATACCGAGCAGCGGGCGGCGGGCCTGGGGTTCACCTATAACGTCGGGGCCCTGGGCGGCGCGCTGGCGCCCATCCTCGGCGCCAGCATCGCCCAGCGGCTGGATCTGGGCACCGCCCTGGGCGGACTGTCTTTCAGCCTGACCTTTGTGGTCATCCTGCTGATTGGCCTGGATATGCCTTCCCGGGTCCAGCGCTGGCTACGCCCGCAAGCCCTGCGGATGGTCGATTCCGTTGACGGCCGTCCTTTCAGCGGCGCCGCGGGCGGCGCGCCGCAGCAGTCCCGCCGCCAGGGCGGACACCCGTAATCCAGCCGCGACGGCGGCGTTGCGGCCGCCGTCGCCGTATCCCGTTGCGGGCATGCGGTCGTTAATGCAATATGCTATGATTCGCCTAACATTTTGGCTTTCTTATCCCAGGGAAATATCCCGGCGAAATCGATCATACTGACATGACCACGTCCAAAAAAAACGACAAGCTTACCAGCCAGCAGGCGGTTACCTTCCTGCGGCGTCCGCTCACCCGCAAAAAATTGTCGGAAGTGGTGGAGGAGGAACTGGAGTTTATGGTGCGCCGCGGCGAATTCGCCGAGGGCGATCAACTGCCGTCCGAACGCGAGCTGATGGAAATGTTCAAGGTGGGTCGCCCTTCGGTGCGCGAAGCATTGGCGGCGCTCAAGCGCAAAGGCCTATTGCAAATCAGCAACGGCGAGCGGGCGCGGGTCACCCGTCCTTCCCCCGATACCATCATCAGCGAAATTTCCGGCATGGCCAAGGATTTCCTGCACCAGCCGGGGGGAATAAACCACTTCGAGCAATTGCGGCAGTTTTTTGAGTCCAGCCTGGTAAGGTATGCCGCGGAAAAAGCCACCGATAAACAAATCGCCCGGCTGGCCACCGCGCTGGAGATCAACAGCAAATCGCTGGTCGATCACGATCTGTTTGTTCGCTCCGATATCGCTTTTCACCGCGTTCTGGCCGAGATCCCCGGCAATCCGCTGTTCCTGACCATCCATATCGCCCTGCTGGACTGGCTGATCGCCGCCCGGGTCGCCCTTACCGAACCGCAGCAGATCCTGGAGCATAACGGCAACAGCTACCGCCAGCACGTCAACATCTACGAAGCGATCCGGCGGCATGACCCCGACGGCGCCGAAGCGGCGTTAAAAGAGCATCTGCACAGCGTTTTTTCCGCTTATTACGTATAGCCGCCGCCGATCAGGGGCGGCGGGGTTTGCCTCTCGCCACTTTGACGGCTTTGTCGGGGTCGCCCGCGATGAACTCCAGGGTAGGCGCGTAATAATAAGGCAGCCAGGCGCCGTAGGCGCTTTCCCACTCCCAGTGAACGGGGCAAGGCCAAAGAATATCTTCATATAAGATGTAATAGATCCACCGTCCATGGGGACGGCGCGGTTTACCGGAACGGGTCAAGCAGGAGCCATCCCTGAACGGCCGGACGCCGGATTATCGGTTGCATTCTGGGTATGTCCTTCTGTGAATAATGGCCATGCAAAACAGTGATTAAACCACTTATCCGGCGGCATCGACAAATATTGTAACCCGCCGGTACCGGCAGGTTTTGATCGGCTTAACATTATGCCGGTTTTAAACCCGGGCTTGATGACAATTTTGTCATCAAGCCGTCATCTGGCGAACCGGGTGGTTATGCCAAGCTGGCGGCATGGCCAGAGGATTCGGCGTCAACGCCGCGATTAACCAGCAGACGGGGGCATTATGCTGATAGCCAAGAAAACTTTTACGCGCCGGCGCGGACTTGCGACCGCGGCCCTGGCGATCGCCGCGCTGTTCTGGCAAAGCCTGGCCTGGTCCCGGGGGGATGCCGACGCGGCGGTGGCGATTGCGCCGCCGGCCCACGACGAGGCGCCCGCGTCCGCGCAGGGCGAAACTGCGCTCCTGGCCGGCGGCTGTTTTTGGGGCGTACAGGGGGTGTTTCAACATGTTAAAGGCGTCAAAAGCGTGGTGGCGGGTTATACCGGCGGCAATGCGCAGGATGCCAACTACCAGGCCGTCAGCGGCGGCGACACCGGCCATGCGGAGTCCGTGGAAGTCACGTTCGACCCCGCCCAGGTATCCTATGGAACATTGTTGCAAATTTTCTTTTCCGTGGCGCATAACCCCACTCAGCTGAATTATCAGGGGCCGGATACCGGTACGCAATACCGCTCGGCCATTTTCCCGCAAACCGACGCGCAGCAGCGGGTGGCCCGGGAATATATCGCGCAGTTGAACGCCGGCCATGCCTACGGCGCGCCCCTGGCGACCACCATCGAGCCGGGCGCGCAGTTTTATCCGGCGGAGGATTATCACCAAAACTACCTGACCAATAATCCCCAGGCCCGCTACATCATGATCAATGACTTGCCGAAACTGACCCAATTGCAGCGCCTGTTCCCGGACCGCTACCGCGGCGATCCGGTGCTGGTAAAAGTTCAGGGGTCCACCTACGTTTTACCGCCCCGATAAGCGCCGCGCCCGCCCGGCGCGATCGGCAGATGGTGCTAATCGATCGGCCGGCCGCCGCCCTTGCCGATTTAGCGCTGCATCAATGCCTGGTGATTCAGGAGCGCAACAGCCCGTTTGGCGTCTGGCATTTAACCAAACAGGGAGAACCCAGCCGAATCCGGATACAAGGCGCGCTATTTTAAGCGCTACCCCCCGGTCTAACCGCCGGCGCGGGACAGCGGCGTCTGCGGGGCCATGGCGTCGCCAATCAGCAGCGGCGTGCCCAGTCCCGGCAGCGACGGCAGCAGGCTCGCGCCGTGCGCCGGGCGAGGGAAATGCGCGTCAATCATATGCCAGAACAACGGCGTTTCATCAAACTGGTGCTCCAGCTGTTCAATGGCGCCGCCGATGGCGCAGGCGGTTAAGCTGGCCGCATGGGCAATCGGTCCGCTGGGGTTGTGCGGGGCGCAGCCGACGCCGTACGAGGCCGCCAGGTCGGCGACGGCCAGCACGCCGGCGATGCCCCGCGCATATTTCACATCCGGCATCACCACGTCATACGCCCCGGCGGCCAGCCAGGGGATAAAATCCGCCGGCCCCGTCAGCTCTTCCAGGCCGGCCAGCCGCATACCCAGCGCGTTGGCGCTGGCGCGCAGCCGCTTTAAGGCGGGAACATTCGCCGCCGTTTCCGGCAGCGGGCATTCAAACCAGACCACGCCCAGGGCCGCCACTTCTTTCATCACCGCCGCCGCGGTGCGCGGGTCGAAACGCCAATGGCAATCCACGTAAAGTTCGGTCGCCGGCCCGATGGCGGCCCGGGTGGCGGCCACGCGCGCCAGCCCCGCCTCGATTAATAGCCGCCCCGCCGGGGTAGGGGCGTTTTCCGGCGTTACGCCGTCGAAAGGCGCAATTTTAATGCGCGTGAAACCGGCCGCCACGGCTTTTTGCCCGGCCAGCCTGAAACCCGTTGCCGAACGGTCGATAATGCTGCGGTTGATATTGGCGTATAGCGGAACCTGCCGGCGGTAGTGTTTATCCGCCAGCGCGGCCGCCGCGCAGCCGCCGCGTTTGCCGCGGATATCCCACATCGCCTGTTCCAGGGCGCTGGCGATGGCGGACTGGGGGACGCCGGCGGTATGCCTGGCCAGGAACCCGGCTAATACCGGCCATTCCCGGCCCACCAGATGGCGGCGGATCGCGGCATGGCTGGCGTCGAGCGCGGCCGGGTCGCGCACCCAGGTGGCCTCGCCCCAGCCGGTCACGTTATCGGACATGCGCAGCCGGATAAACGACCAGGTGGTTTTCGCCGTAACCGGGCAATGCACCAGGTCAAAGGCGTCGATGCGCGGATTAATCATGGTTATCCCCGGACGGTCGTGGCGCGCGCGGGAGGGCGTCTGCCCCCGGCGGCTGTTGGCGCATTCGGTTGAGCAGCACCAGCTTGGCGCGCGCGGTATGGGCTGCGGTGACGGCCGCCGCCGATTCGCTGTCGCCGGCGGCAAAGGCGTTGAGTAATAACCGGTGGTCGGCCACCACGCCGGCGAAGCGATCGGCCTGATACCCGTACCGCCGCCACAGCGCGCGAATCAGCCGCCAGTGGCGGTCCAGGATAAGGTTGGCGTCGCGGTTATCGGCGATATGATGGATGGCGGCGTGAAAATCCCGGTTGGCCAGCAGGGCCTGCGCCGCGTCGCCTCCATCCACCGCCGCTTCGTGCTGCGCCCGCAGCGCTTCCAGGTGCGCCAGGCGTGCCGGCGTCATGCGCTCGGCGGCGCGGCGCGCCAGATAGCTTTCGATGATGATGCGGATATCCAGCAGTTGCGCGACGAAATCCTCATCCACCGCCACCACCCGCGCGCCTTTATTGGGCTGGGTTACAATCAGCCCTTCGCTTTCCAGATGGTGCAGCGCCGCCCGGATGGGCATATGGGATACGCCAAACCGCGTCGCCAGCGCATCGATGCGCAGCGGCGCGCCCGCATCGAATTCCTGGCGATTGATAATGGCGTCCCGCAGCCGGTCGGTAATCTCGGTTTCGCTAACTTTAGTTGGCTTATCTATTTTTCGCATAACCATATTTGATCAAAATATATGTTTTGTGGGCTTATTTTCTTTTATAAGCCCGCATTATTCAATAGTATTTGCTCTGAATGAAGAAAAAAGTTGATCAAATAATGCCGCTGACGGTCATTGCAACATCATAAAGCGTTATGAGGGAAGGTATGAGATTAAAACAGTTGGGCCGCTGGGCGCGCGCCGCCGGGGTTATCCTGCCGCTGCTGCTAAGCATCGGGCCGTGGAGTATGGGCGCCGCCGCCGCGCCGCGCGACGCGCTGGTCATCGGTCAAAATGCCGATATTACGTCCTTTGATCCCACCGAGCTGCGCATGGGCACCTATGTCCTGACGCATTTGCTCTATGACTCCCTGATCAGCCTCGATGCCAACGGACAGCCCCATCCGGCGCTGGCGCAATCCTGGGACCGCTCGGATAACGGCAAGACGCTGACGTTGCATCTGGTTAAAGGCGTGACCTTCCATGATGGCAAACCGTTAACCGCGCAGGATGTGGCGTTCAGCCTGAACTACGCCAAAGATCCCGCCAACGGGGCCAATATTTTGCCGCTGGCGAAAATGATCGGCAGCATCGATACCCCGGATGACGGCACGGTGGTGCTGCATTTTAACGGCGCGTCCGATGCCGTATTCGACCTGCTGGATCTGGCGTTTATCATCGACGGCAGCCAGCCGAAAAAAATCAAGACCGGCGGCAACGGCACCGGCCCGTTTAAGCTGAGCAGCTTTGAACCGGGGCAGGACGCCGTCTTCGTGCGCAACGACGCCTATTGGGGCGCCCGGCCGGCGTTGAAGAAGATCACGATTAAAATCATTCCCGATCAGCAGTCGGGAGTGATGCAAATGAGCGCCGGTACGGTGGATTTTTTACCGTCCCTTGACCGGGAGGCCGCCGGGCAATTGGCGTCGTCCGGTTTCGCCACCGGCGCCGCCACCGCCGAGGGCCGGGTGCTGGATATCACGCTCAATACCCAGGCCGCGCCGCTGGATAAACCCGAGGTGCGGCGCGCCATCAGCCTGGCGCTGGACCGCGCGCGTATCGCCCATGATATCGCCGGTCCTTCCTCGCTGGTGAAATGCCTGCCCTGGCCGCAATACAGCAAACGCGAAACCGCGGGCCGCGGGCAGGATTGCGCTTACGATCTGGCCCAGGCCAAGGCCCTGATCGCCAAGGCCGGCGTCGCGGGCACGGAAGTGGCCATCATGTCGCGCAGCCAGTCGGAACCGCAAATCGGCGCCATGGCGCAGGTGCTGCAAAGCGCGCTTGAGCAAATCGGCCTGAAGGCCACTATCGTCGAAATGTCCGAGGCCGCCTACATTTCCCGTTTCCGTAAAAGCGATTTCCAAATCGCCGCCCACGTTTATGCCAGGGCCAGCCGCGGCCCCGCGGCCATCCTGCTGTCGGCGGTGATTTTCCGCGCCACCGACAACCCGGCGCAAATCAACTTCAAGCAGTATGGCGAAGATGTCGCCCTGGTCACGTCGCAGCCTTCCGGCGCGGATACCGATCGGGCCTGGCAGCGCATCGACGCGTTGCTGCTCAGTGAAAATTGGGTATTGCCGGTGGCCACGCTGCCCGTGCTGTGGGCATCCTCCAAGTCCCTGACCGGGGTGCAATTCAACCTGGACGGGATGCCCATCTTTACGGCGGCGAAACTACAATAATGCCGCCGGTCTATTATTCTCCGGGGAGTGCGCCATGGCAGCCTATCTGATACGCCGGATATTGCAGTGGATTCCGGTGCTGCTGGTCTCAAGCGTGATTGTTTTTGCGGTGGTGCGCGCCATGCCGGGCGATCCGGCGGATATGATCGCCGGCCCCGACGCCAGCCGGGAAGATGTGCAGCGCATCCGGGCGGAGTACGGCCTTGACCGCGCGCAGCCGGTTCAGTATGTCGCCTGGCTGGGGCATATGGTGCGGGGCGACTTCGGCGTGTCCTATATCTATCACCGCGACAATCGCGAGCTGATCTTCAGCCGCCTGCCGTTTTCATTGCTGATCGCCGGGACGGCGCTGCTGACCGCGCTGGCGATCGGCGTGCCCTTCGGCCTGGCCGCCGGGCTGGGCGAGGGTAAAATCATCGACTGGCTGGCGTCGCTGGTGTCCTCCCTGGCCGTCGCCACGCCCAACTTCTGGTTCGGCATGCTGGCGATTTTGCTGTTTGCCGTGACGCTGGGGTGGCTGCCGCCGGGGGGCTTTATCAGCGCCGACGAATCGGTAAGCGGTTTTTTGCGTTCGCTGGTGCTGCCGACCTTCACGCTGGGTTTGCACGGCGCGGCGGTACTGATCCGCTCCACGCGCAATGCGGTCATCGACACCCTGGGGGAGGGCTATATCCGCACCGCCCGGGCGAAGGGGCTGAGCCGCCGGCGCATTATCTACCGGCACGTGCTGCGCAATTCCCTGCTGCCGATTGTCACCATGACCGGCATTTTGCTGGGCCGCATGCTCGGGGGCGCCGTCGTGATCGAGTCGGTGTTCGCCTGGCCGGGCATCGGCCGCCTGCTGGTGCAATCGATTATTAACCGCGACTACGGTATGGTGCAGGGCATTTTGATTATCCTGGTGCTGTTTTTCCTGGTGCTCAATCTGGTGGTGGATGTGCTCTACGGGACCCTGGACCCGCGCATCCGCCTGGCGCGGGGGAACACCTGATGAGCCTGACCACACTCGCGCCGGCCGCCGCGCCGCGGGCGCCGCTCAACCGCTTCAGGCCGATCAAGGCCGTGCTCGCCACGCCGTCCGGCCTGTTTGGCCTGGGCGTGGTGCTGCTGATTACGCTGGCGGCATTGCTGGCGCCCTGGCTGGCCCCCTGCGATCCCAACGCCCAGTTCAGCGGGCTGCGGCTGATGCCCGCCGGCACGCCGGGCCATCCGCTGGGAACCGACGAATTATCGCGGGATTTGCTGAGCCGCGTGCTGTTCGGCGCGCGTATTTCCCTGCTGGTGGGGTTAACCAGCGTCGGCGCCGGCGCCGGCCTCGGTATTCTGGCGGGATTGATTTCCGGCATGGGCGGGCGCTTGATAGATACCCTGCTGATGCGCGGCTGCGATATTCTGCTGGCCTATCCCGGCATTTTGCTCGGCGTCATTACCGTGGCCATCCTGGGGCCGGGCCTGGCCCAAATCTGCATCGCGGTGGCGCTGGTGAATCTGCCCATTTTTGCCCGCCTGATGCGCGCTAGCGTACTGCGTGAACGCGAACTGGATTATGTGAAAGCGGCCATGGTGCAGGGCACCGGCCTGTGGCGCATTATGCTGCGCCATGTGATGCCCAACAGCATCGGCGTGGTGATTACCCAACTGGCCTCGGCGGCCGGCCATGCGATTTTATTGGAAGCGTCGCTGTCGTTTATCGGCCTGGGCATTAAACCCCCCGCCGCGTCATGGGGATCGATGCTCAGCAACAGCCGGGATTACCTGACCGCCGCGCCGCTGTACGCCGTGGTTCCCGGCCTGATGCTACTACTATTGGTCCTGGGACTGAATCAGCTTGGCGACGCCATGCATAAAGCGCTGGACCCGACGGGGACTCGATAATGCCAAACACCGATCCGATTATGCCGTCCCCGGCGCCGCTGCTGGCGGTAACAGGGCTTGAGGTGCACCTTGGCGCCCGGCGCGACCGCCTGCGGGCGATCGCCGATGTGTCATTCACCGTGGCGCGCGGCGAGACCCTGTGCATCGTGGGGGAGTCGGGGTCCGGCAAAACCCTGACCGCGCTGGCGCTGATGTCGCTGCTGCCGCCGCGGATCGCCGTCACCGGCGGGGCGATTGAATTTAACGGACGCGACCTGCTGACGCTTGATGCCGCCAGCCGCGCGCGGCTGTATGGCGATGAAATCGCCATGATTTTCCAGGACCCGATGTCATCGCTTAATCCGGTGCTGACCATCGGCAGGCAGATCGACGAAAGCCTGCGCCGCCACCAGCCCGCGCTGGCCCGCGCCGCGCGTACCGGCCGGGCGGAGCAGGCGCTGGGCATGGCGGGCATCGTCGATGCCGCCGGCTGCATGAAAAAATATCCCCACGAGCTGTCGGGAGGCATGTGCCAGCGCGTACTGATCGCCATTGCGCTGGTCAACCATCCGCAGTTGATTATTGCCGACGAGCCGACCACGGCGCTGGATGTCACCGTCCAGGCGCAGGTGATGAAAAGCATGCGCGCCGCCTGCCGGCAAACCGGCGCGGCCTTGCTGCTGATTACCCACGATCTGAGCCTGGTGGCGCGTTATGCCGACCGGGTGGCGGTAATGTATGCCGGCCGGATTGTCGAGCAAGGCAAGGTACAAGCGGTGTTCGGCGCGCCCCGGCATCCGTATACGCGCGCGCTGCTGGCCAGTATTCCCAGCCTGGATACCCCGGTGGACCGGGCGCTGGAGGCCATCGCCGGCGAACCGCCGGATTTCGCCCGCCTGCCGTCCGGGTGCGCGTTCCGGCCGCGCTGTACGCTGTGCCGGCAGCGCGCCATCTGCGCCGACCGGGTTCCGCCGCTGCTGGCGGACCCTGCGGATACGTATCATCTTAGCGCCTGCCATTTTGCCGATGAGCTGATTATGGCGGCGCCGGCGGGGAGGACCGCATTATGCCGATAGCCGCAGTGCCGAACGCGCAACCCGGCCATCCGCTGCCTTTGCTGCGGGTGGACGGCATCAGCAAGCATTTTCCGCCCCGCGGGGGCGGCTTTCGCCGCGCCGGCGCCGCGGTCAAGGCGGTGGACGGTGTCGATTTGCAACTGCATGCCGGTGACACCCTGGGGCTGGTGGGGGAGTCCGGCTGCGGCAAATCCACCCTCAGCACCATGCTGGTAGGCTTGACCCGGCCCACCGCCGGGCGGATATGGTTCGACGGCGAGGACATCACCGCGGTAAAGCGACGTCATAACGCCAAGCTGTGCCGCGAATTTCAAATGGTGTTCCAGGACCCCTTCGCCTCGCTTAACCGCAGAATGACCGCGTTCGATATCATCGGGGAGCCGCTGCACGTGCACCGCATCGGCGATGCGGCCGGCCGGACCGCGCGCATTGGCGAATTAATGGATCAGGTGGGCCTCAGCCCGGCCCTGGCCCGGCGTTATCCGGCGGAGTTATCCGGCGGGCAGCGCCAGCGCATCGGTATTGCGCGCGCCCTGGCGCTGCGGCCGCGGCTGCTGATCCTCGATGAGCCGGTTTCGGCGCTGGATGTATCGATACAGGCGCAAATTCTCAATTTATTGCGCGGGCTGCAACGGGAGTATGGGCTGGCTTATCTGTTTATTTCCCACGACTTGCGCGTGGTGCGCTATATGGCGCCGCGCATTGCCGTGATGTATCAGGGACGCCTGGTGGAAACCGGCAGCCGGGAACAGATTTTCACCGCCCCGGCGCATCCCTACACCCAAACGCTGCTGGCATCGATCCCAGAAAAATGGGATGGCCTGGATTAATGCCCTGTCACCCCGCCGATATATCCGTCTGGCGCATAACCAAAGTATAAATGATTGTTTCATTTATGGACGATTACGCGATTAACTGAATACGACAAGCCAACGGGCGTATCGAGCAAGAGGTCGCGGCATTATGGAATATACAAAGTTAAAAAGCCTAACCGACGTTCTCCGACAAAAAATGACCCAATGGACGGCACGGGAACCGGTCATTGAATCCTCGCCGGATATCGCGCGCGGACTGGAATCCATCATCGCCTTGGGGAATATCTATGGCATCGACATGGGCAATATCGCCCCGGTCAGGCAGCGGGCGGAGTAGCTTTTATCGCCGGTTGGTGCGCCAAACGTATTGGAATGAACTGTGCGCGCTAATAACGTTAACCGGGCAGTAATGGCGACCTACGGGTTTGATGGATAAATCGTGTGAATTACCGGGAGAAAAGGATGAGTGATTTAAATGAGTATTTAGCCGAGAAGCGCGCGGCATTACTCAAGCGTAAAGCCAGGGACCCTAAAACGCTGGCGGTTGAAACGATTAGCGCCCGCGCCACGGCGGAAGGCCGCAGCGGTATCCGCCATATACGTATTCGCGATCATCATATTATCAGCGACAGCCCGCCGGATTTTGCCGGTTATAATCTCGGGCCGGCATCGCCGGAGATTTTTCTCGGTTCGCTGTCCAGCTGTCTGACGCATATTTTTCTGATCCACGCCGCCGACCTGCAGGTGCCGTTGTCGCGGCTGGAAGTGGAAGTGAAAGCCGATGTCGACCAGCGCGGCGGCAAAGTCGCCGGGTTCGAAGAAGTGCCGTTCTTCCCGTTTAATATCCGCTACACCGTGGAAATTGATTCCTCCGCCGGCAAAGCTGACGTCGACGCATTATATCACGCGGTCGAAACCTGGTGTCCGGTATTAAATCTGATTAAAAATCCTCAGCCCATCGAGGGCACGTTGGTTTATACCCACATAAGCCAATAATTAATTTATTGATGCAGCCGTGTTAAATATTTAAATACTGCTTATTTCCGCAGGTTTTATTTGCGGCTATTTGCGGCGCGGTTGATTTATTGGCTATTCATGGTTAATAACGGCAGCCGGCCCGATCTCCCCCGGCAAGGGGGGAAACCAGGCCGGCGCGCCGCGTCAGGCATTGAGCGCCACGGCGGCTTCGGCCGCGCCGAGCTGCGCCAGGATATGCGTGCGTAATTCCACCAGCTGCGGATCGTTGCGCTGGCGCGGATAGGGCAGTTCGATGTCGATAATTTCCATGATGCGGGCCGGACGCGGGCTGAAGACCACGACGCGGTTCGCCATCAAGATCGCTTCTTCCACATCATGGGTCACCATCAGGGTGCTGAAACCCCGTTCGCGCCAGAGATCCACCAGTTCGCCCTGCATGCGGATGCGGGTCAGCGAATCCAGCTTACCCAGCGGTTCATCGAGGATCAGCAAACGCGGATCGTTCACCAGCGCCCGCGCCAGGGCCGCGCGCTGCGCCATGCCGCCCGATAGCTGGCGGGGATAGGCCTGCGCAAAGGCGTCCAGTCCGACGCGCGCCAGCATATCATGTACCCGCGCCTTGCCCTCCCGATCGAGCTTGCCCCGGGTTTGCAGGCCCAGCGCCACGTTTTGCCATACCGTACGCCAGGGATACAGCGTCGGGTCCTGGAACACCACCACCCGCGCAGGATCGGGGCCGCCGATATTATGGCCGTCTTCCTCGATCTGTCCCCGCTCCGGCGGTTCCAAACCCGCCACCAGCCGCAGCAGCGTTGACTTGCCGCACCCCGATGGGCCGAGCAGCGCCACGAATTCCCCCGGCGCCACCCGCAATGACACATGTTCCAGCACCGGCAATTCGCTGCCTTCCAGTTCAAATGCATGGCTGACCTGATGAATCGCCAGCGCCAGTCCCCGTGATGGTATTGATGTGTGTGCTTGTATTATCGACATCGGCCAGGCCTCGTTGCCCAAAACCCTTATTAATGAATAAAACGCCGGCAATGAGAAATGCAAATAACATCATTGCAAATCTGTTTAACGCAAATAACCCTTCTATTTGCCGGGTAGGTAAAAATGACATTTGCAAATGCGATATTAATATTTTTTCCGCGAACACTACCGCGCTACAGTGAATAATAATTTTATATTCCCGCCATCCATGATGGCAACAGCAATGGCGTAGCGAAATACACAGTGAAAAAGGATAAATTATAATGACAGACCACAATATTTGGTCACGGCGCAGTTTTATTAAATCATTTGCCTATATGGGCGCCGGCGCCGGATTGAGCGGCGCGCTGGGGTTATTTTCACCGGCCAGGGCGCTGGCGGCGGAAACCGCGGCGCCATTAACCACCGTACGCCTGGCCTGGGGACAGACGGCGGTCTGCCAGTCCCCGATTTCCGTGGCGCTCAAACAGGGTTTTTTCACTAAATACGGCCTTAATATCGAGCCGGTGAACTTCAGCGGTTCCACCGACGCCTTATTACAATCCATCGCCACGGGCCACGCCGACGGCGGCATCGGCATGGCGCTGCGCTGGCTCAAGCCCCTGGAGCAGGGCTTTGACGTCGATTTGACCGTCGGCACCCACGGCGGATGCATGCGGTTGCTGACGCCGAAAAATTCCGGCATTACCCAGCTCAGCGATTTGGCCGGCAAATCGGTGGCGGTGACCGATCAGGCCAGCCCTATCCGTAATTTCTTCGCCATTCAATTGGCCAAGCAGGGCATCGATCCAGATAAGGACGTGAACTGGGTGCAATATCCCGACAATTTGTTCGGCGAAGCGCTGCGCAAAGGCGAAGTCCAGGCGGTGGCGGGGGATGACCCCCAGGCCTGGCTGATTAAGCATCATGACGAACTGCTGGAAGTGGATAATAATTTGCGCGGCGAGTACGCCAATGTAACCTGCTGCGTGCTCGGCCTGCGCGGCTCCCTGGTGCGGGAAAACCCGGCGGTGGCGAAAGCCCTGACCCTGGCGATCGTCGATGCCCAGCAGTGGACCTCCGATCACCCCGACGAGGCGGCGAAAATATTCGCGCCTTTTGTGCCGGGCTCGATAGATCCCGCCGATATCGCCGCCATGCTGCGCGAACATACCCACCATCACCACTCAACCGGCGTGCAGCTGCGCGGCGAAATCGAGAAGTACGTTAACGAACTCAAGAAAATCAATGTGATCCGGCCGGATACCGATGCCGCCCAGTTCGCCGACCATTATGTCCCCGAACTCTTGGATCATGACCAGATGAATATGCAGCACAGCTGACAAGGAACCGGTGATGAATACGCGCATCCTAAGCCGAACCGCGGCGCAATCGGCGGAACGGAACAAGACGGTTCCCTTTACGCCCTGGATCTCGGGAATCGCCGCTGTCCTGTCCTGGGCGCTGGTGGCGGCGCTGATGATCCTGTGGCCCGATAAACAGGTCGGTTTCGCGCCGCCGCGCTTTGGCCGTGAAACCCACCAGTTGGTCGCCGGCTTTGCGCTGCTATTGCTGCTGGTGGTTATTCTGGAACATCTTCCCTGGACGCGCAGGGCGATTGGGCCGGTCAGCCGCCCGCTGCGCCGCGCCAGCCGCTGGTTAATCGCATTGGCGGCGCTGGCGGCCCTCTGGGAAATCTCCACCGCCAAACTGGCCTGGCTGCCCGTGCCGTTTTTTCCGCCGCCGCGCGCGCTGGTGGAAGCCTATGCCACCGACGGCTACCGCCTGGCGGACAGCGTGCTGCATTCATTGCGGCTGCTGGCGCTGGGATTTATTTTCGGCAGCCTCAGCGGGTTTATTACCGGGGTCGCCATCGGCTGGTCGCGGGGCCTGGGTTATTGGGTGCACCCGATTTTGCGCTTTCTGGGGCCGGTACCTTCCACCGCCTTATTGCCGATATCGCTCTATTTCTTTTCGTCGAGTTTTTCCGCCGCGGTATTTTTAATTGCCCTGGCGGCCTGGTTCCCGGTAACCGTATTAACCTGGTCCGGCATGGTGGGCGTCGACAGCCGTTATTACGATGTGGCGCGCACCCTCGGCGCCAGCCAGCCCTTCTTGATCCTGCGCGTGGCCGTCCCGGCGGCGCTGCCGCACGTGTTCGTCGGCTTGTTTATGGGGCTGGGCGCCTCGTTTTCCGTGCTGGTGGCGGCGGAAATGATGGGGGTAAAAGCGGGGCTGGGCTGGTATTTGCAGTGGGCGCAGGGCTGGGCGGCTTACGCCAATATGTACGGCGCGCTGATCGTGATGGCGATTATTTTTTCTTCGCTGATCACCTTGCTGTTCGCCGCCCGCGATCGCCTGCTGGCCTGGCAAACCAATGGCGTAAAATGGTAGCGCCCGACGGGCGGCGGCCGATGCGGTCAACGCCGTGCTGTTATTTAAGGCAGGCTGGTTTACCGCGGCCTGGTTAACGCTATTGCAACATATTATCTCCCCCCACGGCCGCGCGCCCCCCCGCGCGGCTTTTTCATAGCCCGGTTTTCCCCTATCAATGCCAATTTCCCTTTTTAGCGATCAAAATGTGACCGCCGTCCGGTGGCGTCAAAATCAACTGTGAGTAACATCACATTAATGTTTTGTTAACATAACTACCATTGGTATTACCACTGGTTTTGCATGAATTGGTAATCTGATGACGATAAGACGCGAATCACCGGAAACGGGCAACGGCTACAACCGCGTGGTGGGTTTTCTGCGCGAACAGCTGCTTTCCGGGGAGCTTAAGGCGGGGGATTGCCTGCTGCCCGAGCGGGAACTGTCCGCGCAATTGGGGGTGAGCCGGCCGGTACTGCGCGAAGCGCTGCGCGCGCTGGCGATGATCGGCGCGGTGGAGATTAAACATGGCATCGGAACGGTGGTGAAAAAACCGGGCGTATCGATCCTGGGCGAATTTTTTACTTTTGTGCTGGCCCATCAAGCCAACGCCATCGACGACGTAATGCAGGCGCGCATCGCCATTGAACGCCAGGCGGTGCGCCTTGCCTGCCGCCGGGCGACCCAAAGCGATTACGATCGGCTGGCGCAATGCCTGCGCGTCATTATCGACACTATCCATACCCCGGAAGCGGGCGGCCAGGCGGATTTCCGCTTTCATGAAGCGATGGTGCTGGCGTCGGGTTCGGCGACGCTTATCAGCATTTACCAGTCAATCAGCGCGTTAATGATGCGTTCGCACCTCGATCGGCGCGAGCAGATCATCCAGGTCGATGGCATAGAAGAGTTTCTTATCGACCATCACCGTTCCATATTCGCCGCCATCGTGGAGCGCGACGAAAGCCGGGCCGAAGAACTGCTGGATCGTCACTTCGAGATCGGCGCGGATTTTCGCCGGCGCGCCACCATCCGCATGGCGGGGGCAGCGCCTTTTTCTGAATAACCACCCTATAAGGAAACCCGAATGAACATCGTTATCGGCAGCGATCACGCTGGCTATCACCTTAAGCAAGAACTTACCCACTGGCTACGCGCGGCCGGCCATCAGGTGGACGACATCGGCAGCCACACGCCCGATCCGGTTGATTTTCCGGATATCGCCCATGCCGTGTGCAGCAAAGTCCGGGTGGATGCCTTGCTCAGGGGCATTCTGGTGTGCGGCACCGGCGTGGGCGCCGTGATTGCGGCCAACAAAATCAACGGCATCCGCGCCGCGGTCTGCCATGACGTCCATTCGGCCCATCAGGGGGTGGAGCATGACGATGTCAACGTTATGTGCGTGGGAGCGCAAATTGTCGGGCCATGGCTGGCGCGCGATCTGATCGACGCGTTTTTGCAGGCCCGGTTCGTACAGGATGAGGATTTTGTCCGCCGCGTCGAAAAACTTAACCGTCTTGAACAACAAAACTGATCCGTCGCTACATCCCTAACTTACATCCATAGCTTACATCCATAACGACAGGAGAACCGATCGCTATGAGCAATGCAACCACCAAAGGTACCGTTGGTTTTCTTGGCCTGGGGGTGATGGGGCGTGAAATGGCCCGCAATCTCGCGCAGGCCGGTTATCGCGTGCGCGCCTATGATGTCTTGCCCGCCGCCGTGGCCGCCCTGGCGCCGTACGGCGTCGAGGCGGCGCGGGATATCCCCGATGCGACCCATGATGCCGATATCGTGATTTCCATGTTGCCCGACACGCCGCAGGTGCAGGACGTGGTGCGCGGGGGCGGGGGGCTGCTGGCCAATCCGCCGCGCGGCAAACTGTTTGTGGATATGAGCACCATAGCGCCGCAGGCCACGCGCGAAATGAGCGAAGCGCTGGCGGCCGCGGGGGTCATCATGCTCGACGCGCCGGTTTCCGGCGGGCCGGCCGGGGCGAAAAACGCCGCGCTGACCATCATGGTCGGCGGCGACGCCGCGGGGTTCGCCCGCGCCGAGCCCTTTTTGCGGGCGATGGGCACCACCATCAACCATGTGGGGCAATCGGGCGCCGGCCAGACGGTAAAATTATGCAACCAGCTGATTTGCGGCATCAATATTCAGGCCATTTGCGAAGCGCTGGCGCTGGGACGCGCCTATGGCATCGACCTGGTGCAGATGCGCGAAGTGCTGCTGGGGGGCTCGGCGGCGTCATGGATGCTCGACAAGCTCGGCATGGCCATGATCGACGGGGACACTTCCGCCGGCTTTCGCATCGATTTGATGATGAAAGATTTGCGGCTGGTGCTGGAAGCGGCGCAAAAACACCCGGTTCCGCTGCCCGCCACCGCGCTGGTGGCGACGCAATATCAGGATGCGCAGGCTCATGGCGAGGGATCGCACGGCAATCAGGCGCTGTTTAAAGTTTACGACCGGATCACCGGGCGGGAAACCGCGGCTGCGACAAAATAGGTAACGGGTTATGAAGCTTGATTTCACTGCGATATTCGCGCAATGGCAAATGCTGATGGATGGCGCTTTGCTCACGGCGCAGCTGGCGGTAATCACTACCGTTTCCGGCTTTTTGATCGGTACCCTGTGCGCCATTGCGCGGCGTTCCCGCCGCGCGTCGTTCTCCCGGCTGGCCGGGGTGTATATCGAGGCCATTCGTAATACGCCGTTCCTGGTGCAGATCTTTTTGGTGTATTTCGGGCTTTCCAGCCTGGGTTTTTCGTTTTCGGCGTTCACCGTTTCGGTGATAGCGCTGACGATTAACGTGGGGGCCTATACCGCGGAGATCATGCGCGCCGGGTTTGAATCGATCCACAAAGGGCAGTGGGAGGCGGCGGAAACGCTGGGGTTGTCCCACTGGCAGCAATATTGGCATGTGGCGCTGCGTCCGGCCATCGAGCGGGTATATCCCGCGCTGACCAGCCAGTTTATTTTGCTGATGCTGGCCTCCTCCGTAACGTCGCAGATTTCCACGGAAGAGCTGACGGCCACGGCCAATTTTATCCAGTCGGAAACCTATCGCCCGTTTGAAACGTTCTTTATCGTCGCCGGCATATACATCGCCTTGTCGTTTTTAATGCGTCTGGCGTTTTGGCTGATCGGGCTGGCGGCCTTTCCGCGCCGCCGCCGCCTTGGCACCAACATTTGAGGAGCGAGACATGAATTCCTCTCTTAATCCGGCCCATATCCAGTTCCTGCTGGAAGGAACCTTCTGGACCTGTATTTTGTCGCTGATGGCGTTCGGCGGCGGGGGCCTGGTGGGTTTTCTGGTGGCCATGGGCCGCATTGCGCCGCTCAAGAGCGTGCGTTTCGCGGTGAGCGCCTACGTCCAGCTTATCCAGGGCACGCCATTGCTGATCATTATGTTTATGATCTACTTCGGTTTGCCATCCTTGGGCCTGTCCATTTCGCCGCTATTTGCCGCCGGGGTCTCCCTGACCATCTATTCCAGCGCCTATTTGGGCGAAATCTGGCGCGGTTGTATCCAGGCGGTGCCGCGCGCCCAGTGGGAAGCGGCGGAGTGCCTGGCGCTGACGCGGACGCAGCGCCTGTTCAAAGTTATCCTGCCGCAGGCGGTAATGCTGGCCACGCCGCCCACGGTGGGGTTTTCGGTGCAAATCATCAAAAACACATCCCTGGCTTCGGTGGTGGGGTTTGTCGAACTGGCGCGCGCCGGGCAGTTAATCAATAACTCGATATTCGAGCCGTTTATCACTTACCTGATCGTCTCATGCCTGTATTTCTGCCTCTGTTTCCCGGTATCGGTACTGAGCCGCCGCCTTGAGCGCAGCGCATCCGGTAAGAAAATGCGGCGGCAAAACGCCGCGATTGCCAAAACGGTCTAAGCGTCAAAGGAAATCTCTATGTCCATTATCGTGCTCAATAACGTGCAAAAAAGTTTCGACCGGGTGCCGGTACTGAACGACGTCTCTTTTTCGGTCGACCGGGGACAGGTGGTGGCGCTGATCGGCGCCAGCGGGTCGGGGAAGAGCACCGCCCTGCGCTGCATCGACCGCCTGGAAGCGATCAACGGCGGCAGCATCGAAGTCTGCGGACATCGCGTGGAAGATCCGCACCTGGATTTGCGCAAACTGCGCCAGGATGTCGGCATCGTGTTCCAGAGCTACAACCTGTTTCCCCATCTGACCATTGAGCAAAATATTACCCTGGGGCCGGTGTCGGTAAAAAAACAGTCTAAAACCGAAGCGCGGCGCCTGGCCCATTCGGTCCTGGAGCAGGTCGGCCTGCTGGATAAATCGGACAGCTACCCGGAGCAACTGTCCGGCGGGCAGCAGCAGCGCGCCGCCATTGCCCGTTCGCTGGCCATGAAACCGAAAGTCATGCTGTTCGACGAGGTCACCTCCGCGCTCGATCCCAAATTAACTGGCGAGGTGCTGCGGGTCATCGAACGGCTGGCCGGCAGCGGCATGACCATGATTATGGTGACGCACGAAATGAATTTTGCCCGGCGCATCGCCGATAAGGTGGTCTTTATGCATCAGGGAACCGTACATGAAAGCGGCGACGCTTCCATTTTAAAACAACCGGCCACCGCGGAGTTACAAGAGTTTATCGCTAACGAACTGTAAACCGGCGGCGTTAGAACCTCAGAAAACCTGGAGAAACCCTATGCGTACTATTCATAAAATAACCCTTATTGGTTCCCTGTTTTGCCTGCTGGCGCTTAACCCCGCCGCGGCCGCCAATTCCTGGCAGGAGATTAATCAGCGCGGAACGCTGCGCGTGGCGACCGATCTGTCCATCCCGCCATCCGGCATGCTGGACGCCAAACTCCAGCCGACGGGATCGGATGTGGAAACGGCGCAGTTGCTGGCGAAAGATTGGGGACTGAAGTTGACCTTTATCGAAACCACCGGCCCGACCCGGATTCCCAATTTGCAAACCGGCAAGGCGGATATCGTCATTTCCACCCTGTCGGTCACGCCGCAGCGCGCCCAGGTGGTCGACTTCTCGCGCGCTTATGCCGGCCTGCGCTCGGTGATCGGCGCGCCGGCGGCGGTGAAAATCGCCGGCTGGGACGATCTGAAAGGCAAGGCCATTACCGTGACCCGGGGCACCACCCAGGATACGCAGCTCAGCGCTGAAGCCGCCAAGCGCGGTTTTACCGTGCAGCGCTACGATGATGACGCGACGCTGGTCACCGCCGCGGTGAGCGGGCAGGCGTTCGCGGTGGCGACGTCGGCGACGCTGGTGAACCAGATTAAGAAACAGAATCCCAAACTGGCCTTTGAACCCAAAATGACGCTACAGATCTTCGACCTGGCGATCGGTTTGCCGAAAGACCAGCCGGAACTGAAAGCGCACTTGGACGAATGGATCAAAACCAATCTGCAAAACGGCAAACTCAATGCCATTTATCAAAAGTATCACGGCGAGCCGATTCCACAGGAAATCATCAACCGCTAAGGATTTCGCTGTCCCCGGCGCCGGCCGTTATCCCCAAGCGCTGGAAAAACCCACCGGGCCGTAGGCTATGCTTATTATTTTCCCGGCGGTGAGTATGCCGGCCGGGGAGAATGGCCAATTGGAGAACGATATGACGGCAAAAGTGCAGATTACCCGCAGCGGGTCCCAGCTTTCCAGGCCCGGTCCGGAAAACTATTTTACCGGTAAAGTCCGCCTTGATGGGGTGTTCCAGGCCGCGGCGCCGGCCCGGGTAGGCGGGGCTACCGTAACTTTCGAGCCCGGCGCGCGTACCGCCTGGCACACTCATCCGCTGGGGCAGACCCTGATAGTCATCCACGGCCGCGGCTGGGTGCAGGAATTAGGCAAAGGTATTCAGGAAATCAACGTGGGCGATATCGTCTGGATACCGGAAAGGGTGAAACATTGGCACGGAGCCACGCCGGATAACGCCATGACGCACATCGCCATTGCGGAATCGCTTAACGGCAGCGCCGTCGAGTGGCTGGAAAAAGTCACCGATGAGCAATATCGGCAATAAAGCGGGAGGGTCCATGACCCAACGTTTTGAACAAACAGCGGCGGCGCCCGCCCTTGCCCAGCCGGATGACTCGGTAGCAATGAAATGTCGTTCCGTCTGACCAAGCAAGATTGGTCATCGAGCGGCGATTAAGGTTTAAACGCGTCAACCCCCGCCTGGGCGATAACCTCGTCATGGGCGGGAGTATCTGACGATATGCCGATCCCGCCGACGAAGTGCCCGTCCGTTTGAATCGGCAACCCGCCGGCCATCATGACAAACCCGCGCGCGGTCGCCGCCGCCGGGCGTTTGCCGTTAATGGCGGTTTCAAGATCGCTGCTGGGGCGATGAAACAGCGCGGCGGTTCGGGCTTTGCCCGGCGCTAATTCCACGCCGGCCGGCACCGCGGCGTTATCCATGCGTATCAGCACCAGCGGGGCTCCCGCTTCGTCCACCACGGCGATGACGCAGGGCCAGCCGGACGCTTGCGCTTTGTCCTGCGCCGCCTGCGCAATATGCTGCGCCGTGGCCAAATCGAGATACGGGCGCACCGGCAGGGGGGACGCCGCGCTGGCCGCGCCGCTTAATACGCAAATGGCGGCGACGGCGGATAACCATGTGGTCTTGAATAACATACATACTCCTGGAGGTGAGTGGGTAAAGAAAGATCGGGGTAATTGGGGTTGATAAACAAAGTCGTGCGCATAAAAATCCGGTATTTCGCTGGCGATAATGGCCGCCGCGAGGCCGGCGGCGTCATAATCAACCGTCACGATGTCGGCCGTCAGTGCTCCGGCCGTCAATTGGCATATCAAATAGGTCGCCAGCGGTTCGCCGGGTTTTTTCCGCCCCGTCGCGCCGGTATTGGCGATGAATAGCGGGCTGTCGCCGGGGCGCGCTATCCGCCGGCGGTAGGCCCGGTGCGTATGCCCCATGATCAGGGCATCGCAGCGATATTGGCGCCCTAACGCCAGCAAATACCCTGCGTCGCGGTCGGCATAAATATACTCATCCAGCGCGGCGGGGCTGGCGTGCGCCAGCAGCAGGGTTTTAGCCAGGGAACCGGCATGCAGCTCCAGCCGGATGGCGGCCGGCAATTGGGCCAGAAACGCGCGGTTGCCGGCGGTGACGTCACGTTTACTCAGCGCAATGGCCGCGGCCCAGGCCCGCTGTTCCCGGGGTGAATGCTTGCCGAGCGGCGTGATGGCGCGGTCAAAACCTACCCGGTCATCATGATTGCCCATCACCGTCGGGATTCCGCGTTTACGGATAACGTCAATGACCTCGTTGGGCCAGGGCGCAAAATCCACCAAATCCCCCAGACAAAAAATGTCGGTTATGCCCCGCGCATCGATATCGCGCAGTACGGCGTTCAGGGCGGGCAAATTGGCGTGTACATCGCTGAAAATGGCAATCTGGCGGCCCATAAGCGCTGTCCGGGTGGCGTGGATGAATGATCTTGATGCCAGCATGCGTTAGCCGGTCATTTACTTCAATCACCAAAAATTGCGCTTTAATTAGGTAAAACCTAATGCTCGGCATGCATGCCGCCGGCCAGCGGTTATAATGGCATGGCTGCCAGCGCGCGGATGCAGCCATTATAACCGCCGGCGGGGCGCGCAACGGCCGCGGTCATCATCAGGTCATCCCGGGGGACGATATGGAGCTGCGCCATCTGCGCTATTTTATTGCCGTAGCCGAAACGCTGCACTTTGCCCAGGCCGCGGAACAATTGGGAATTTCTCCCCCCACCCTGACCGTGCAGATCCAGGAAATCGAACGCACGCTGCAGGCCCGGCTGTTCAACCGCAGCAAGCGCGCCGTCGTCCTGACGTCCGCCGGCGCGTTGTTTTTGGCCCAGGCGCGCGCAACCTTGCAGCAATACGAGCAGGCGGTGAATATCGGCCGGCGGGCGGGGCGCGGCGAGCTTGGCCGCATTGAGGTGGGATATGTGGGCTCGGCCGCCTATTCGGGCATTTTGCAGCAGCAAGTCCGTTTGTTTCGCGCCCGCTGGCCCGAGGTCTACGTCCATGCCCGGGAGCTGCCCATGCGGCTGCTGCCCCAGTGGCTTGAGGAAGGCAAGGTCGATCTGGCCATGGCCCGCTGTCCAATGCTTTTGCCGGCATCGCTGCAAACGCATATCTTGCTGCGCGACCCGTTTTGCCTGGCGTTGCCGGGGGAACATCCCCTGGCGGCTGCCCATGGGCGGATTAAACCGCGCCAGCTCAGCCGGGAAAAATTCATCGTGCCCGAGCAGGATCTCGGCACCCGGGAAGTCGCGCGCCGCGGGAAGTTCGTGCCGCTCAGCGTAGAATCCCCCGGCAGCTTGATGGCGGTGTTGACGCAGGTTTCACTGGGCGCCGGCGTTGCCGTGGTGCCGGTGGTGGTGACCGAAATCGTCGGGCTGCCCAACCTGGTTTTTAAGCCGCTATCCGGCGACGCCATTATTTCAGAGGTGGCCGCGCTGTTCCGGCGCGATGAAAAATCCCCGACGGTAAACAACTTTATCGCCCAGATCAGGCAAACGGCGCCGCTTATCCGCCATTTCCCCGGCGCGCCGCAAACAGCCATATGAAATTAATGTGACCGCCCCAGGCCCGCAGGCGCGCGATCCCGCCGCCCGCGCCGCCCGCGGAGACCATTGCCGCGCGGGGGAGCGCCGCTTTTTACTATTATAGAACGTATGACATCTAAAAATCTTATGGATATCGGTTTGAAATGGACGTGGCCAGGGGCATAACCCAACGCCACACGGCGATATTAAGCAATAATTTGATTTTAATCAGCATATAATTTCGATTATTAATAACTATTAAGGTGGTTTCTCTATTATGGCCTGAGGCGCCTGGAAAAGGAGCGGTTATTTATCATGCTATTTACATGCTACACGTTCTAGTTTAGTTTTGTGGCTAACGCAACGGGCAATAGACCTGCAGCGAATAACCCACGGACTTTATGGAGCACCGTTATGACCCCATTATTTAACCATCGCGCACTATTACTGTCGGCGGGTGCACTGGCCCTTGGCATCACGCTCAGCCCGGCAACCTGGGCGGCGGGGACGTCCTGCGAAAAAACCTACACCATCGGTTTCAGCCACCCGGTCGGCGAGTCGCAGTTTGCCATTGCGCTAAAGAAAAAAGTACAGGCGGCCGGCGTAAAAAATGGCTGCGTAAAGGTCCTGCTGGATAACACCCACCAGAGCAACCTGGAGTCGCAGCGCGCCACCCTTGAAAGCTGGGTGACGCGCCGGGTGGACGCCATCGTGGTGCTGCCGGTGGAAGCCACCGCGCTGGACGGTTTGCGGATCCAGGCGCAGAAAAAAGGCATGAAATGGCTGACCTATGCCGGCGCCACCCCAGGTTCGGACGGTTCGGTCGGTTTCGATAACGCGCAAAGCGGGGACCTGGTGGCTAAAGATGCGCTGGCCTGGGTCAAGGGACGCTATCCCCAAGGCAATATTACCGCCGCCGTGACCACCCTGACGCCGCTCAAGGGTTTTGCCGGCCGCTGGGACCAGCCGCTCAAACAGTTCAAGGCGGCCGGGCTGCCGGTGGTGTCCCAGCAGGACTGCGCCACCCAGGCCTGCGGCATGCAAATCGCCGAGGATGCCCTGCGGCAACATCCCAACCTGCGCGTGTTTATCGGGATTAACGACGATGCCGCCCTCGGCGCGCTGCGGGCCTTCAAAAATGCCGGCATCAAGCCGGATGATGTCTACATCGCCGGCCAGGACGGCACGGTGGAAGGACTGGAAGCGGTGAAACAAGGGGGGGCTTACCGCGCTTCCGCCGCCATATTGCTGGACGATTTATCGCAGTCCATCATCGACAATTCGCTGGCCGCCATCACCGGCAAGGGGCGCACCAACTATGAGACCGCCGTGGAACTGGGCACCCTGCGCAATCCAACGCGTCTCGATGCGCTGATCGCGCAGTATAAGGACTGATCATGAGTATCGATCTGACCTCGAAGGGGCTGAGTATCCGCGCGCTGCGCAAAGCGTTCGGCGCGCAGGAGGTACTTAAAGGGATAAATCTCGATCTTAAAGCCGGCGAGGTCCATGCCTTGCTGGGCCCTAACGGCGCCGGAAAATCTACCCTGCTGGGCTGTCTGAGCGGCGCCGTTACGCCGGATGCCGGCGAGATCATCATCGGTAATCGGTCTTATCAGCACTTTACCCCCACATCCGCCTTCGAGGCGGGCATGGCGAGTATTTACCAGCACTTTCAGCTTATCGGGCCGTTGACGGTCAGCGACAATATTTTCCTGGTTAACGAAATGCGCAGCCGGCTCGGCACTATCCGCCAGCGCGAACAGCGCCAGCGCAGCAGTGAAATCCTGGAGTCGCTGGGGGTGGATGTCGATCCCGGCCGGCTGGTGGAAGAGCTCAGCGTAGGCGAACAGCAAACCATCGAGATCGCCCGCGCGCTGCTCAAGGAACCGTCCGTGCTGATCCTGGATGAACCCACCGCGGCCCTCAGCGAACATGAGGTCACCGCGCTGCTTGAGCTGGTTCGGCGGCTGGCGCAGGATCATGGCCTGATTGTGATTTATGTTACCCACCTGCTGCGCGAGGTGCTGGAAGTGGCCGATCGGGTCACGGTGCTGCGCGACGGCAACGTGCTCTGGACCCGGCCGATCGAGGATCTGAGCCTTGAGGATCTGGTGCATGCCATTGCGCCGGAAAGCCAAATCGCCAGCATCGAGCGCGATATCCGCCACCACCCGCCGTTACTGGCCCTGGAGCACTATCGATCCGCCTGGACCGGGCCGGTGGACCTGACCCTGCGCGAGGGGGAAATCGTCGGCATCTTCGGCCTGCTCGGTTCAGGGCGCACCGATCTGCTGGAAGGGCTGACCGGGGTGAAACGCAGTAGCGGCCGGGTGTTGCTGCAGGGGCGGGACATCGCCTCTTCTACGCCGCAGAAGGCGCGCAAACAGGGCATCGTGCTGGTCGCTTCCGACCGTAAAGAACAAGGACTGTTCGGCAGCATGAGCGCCCGCGACAACCTGCTGCTGCCCCATTTTTCGACGCTCTCCCGGCCGTGGCGGCGCTTTGGGCGCGAACGGGCCATTTTTGCCGGCGCGGCGCGGCGGATTGGGCTTAAGCCCGCCGATCCGGAGCGCGAAGGCAATAATTTTTCCGGCGGCAATGCGCAAAAACTGATGGTGGGACGCTGGATGACCGGCGTCGATAGCAGCCATCTCCTATTGCTCGATGAACCGACCCAGGGCGTGGATATCGGCGCGCGCCAGGATCTCTATGGCCTGATTCGCGATTATGCCGCCCAGCCGGGTCATGGGGTGATTTTCGCCTCCAGCGATCCCGAAGAAGTGGTGGCGCTGGCCGATCGGGTTATCGTGCTGGTGGAAGGCAACGTCGCCAGCATCGTGGAACCCGGCATCGGCGAAGAAAAATTGATTGCCCTGGCGCACGGTTGACGGCGCGGGGCCGACTCCTTTTTATGGCGGTAAAATTATGTCCATCTTGATTAAACGCCGGCGCGAAACCGCGTCGGACGCCCATGATACCCGCACCGGCGCGGGTGTGAAGCATATCGGCCTGCTGATAACCCGCTGGATTCTGCCGGTGGCGACGGTAGCCCTGATGGCCTGGTTCTCCACCCGGACACCGGTTTTTTTCACCGTGGATAATTTGCTGGCGATCGCCACGCAAAATGCGCCGACGTTTATTGTCGCCTCGGTGTTCGCCATGCTGATGATGGCGGGGTATGTCGACTTGTCCGTGGGTTCGGTGCTGGCGCTGGTGGGCGTGTGCGCCGGACTGGCGCTTAATAGCTGGGGGCTGGTTCCCGGGATTATCGTCGGGCTGGCGGTTGGCGCGGCCGCCGGCACCCTTAACGGCGTGCTGATTGGCATGCTGTCGTTCTCTCCCATCGTCGTCACGCTTGGCGGCCTGGCGGCGGCCCGCGGCCTGGCGCAATATTTCGGCCAGGGATCGATTTACGGTTTTCCCGATGCGTTCGCCAATTTCGGCTCCGCCGCCACCTTTGGCCTGCCCAATCTGGTGATTGTCGCCGCCCTGTTGGGGATCGCGTGCATTGTCGCCACCAGCTGTTTCCCTATTGGCCGCCAGATCATCGCCATCGGCGTCAATCCGCGCGCGGCTTTCCTGATTGGCATCCGGGTGCGGCTGGTGGTTACCGCGCTCTATATCCTCACCGGACTGGCGGTCGGCATTGCCGGCCTGCTGCAAATCGCCCGTCTTAACAGCGCCCCATCGGGCACGTTGGGCGACGGTTTCGAGGTGATTATCCTCACCGCCGTGCTGCTGGGCGGCGTGCCTTTTACCGGCGGCAAAGGCAGTATCTGGCGGGTGCTGGTGGGCGTATGGCTGATCGGCACGCTGCGCAATGGTCTGATTTTGCTGGACATCGGCACCGAACTGAGCGGCATTATCACCGGGGGCGTCCTGGTCATGGCGGCGGCCCTGGAAGCCGCGCGCTACTTCATCCACAAGACAAAATAAGGAGCGGGCCATGTTGATAGGGTATTTATCCGCGCTCGGTTGCCGCGCGGGCGAGTCGGTGGACGTCATGGTCAGCAGCAGCATTGAGCGGGTAACGCTTGATCTGGTGCGTTTGATACACGGCGATGACAATCCGGTCGGGCCGGGTTTTCTGTATGAGGAGGTGGCGGAGGTTCCCGCCCGGGAGATCGCGGCGCAGGAGCGCGATACCCCGATCGGTTCCTATGCCCGCAGCCAGCAGGAGATAACGCTCGGCGCCACGCTGGGCCTCAGCGTGGACCTCTGGCCGACCCTGCCCGCCAACGGCGCGCGGCAAACCGCCGTCGGCCTGCCCGGCGTGGATTTTAGCGTCGCGCTCACCCCGGAAGGCCGCCTGGGGCTGTACCACCGGCAGCGGTTGATTGTAAGCACGGAGCGGCCGGTATTGGGCCGGCATTGGTATCACGTGGAAGCCGAGGTGTCGCCGCAACGGTCGTTATTAACCGTACGGCAGGCGGGACAGCCCGCCCGGGCCGCGATTGGCCCGGGGGTGGTATTGCGCGGCGACAGCCCCATCCTGCTGGCGGCGGGGCATATCGACACCCAGGGCGGCCAGCATTTTCCCCGCGCGCGCTATAACGGCAAAATCGCGCGCCCCGTCCTGGCCATTGACGGCGCGCTGGCCGCCCAATGGGCCTTTGAACAACAGATGAGCACCCAGCGGGTGCCGGACAACCGCGGCGGCTATCACCTGGATCTGATCAATGCCCCCACCCGGGCGATGACCGGGCCCGGCTGGAATAACGCGGTGCATGACTGGAAGCAGGACCCGGCCCAATACGACGCCATCCATTTCCATGATGATGACCTGGCGGACGCCTGCTGGCCGGTAAGCGCGCGGATGCAGGTGCCGCCGGACCTGCCGAGCGGGGTTTACGCGCTGCGCCTGAAGGCCGCCGGCGAGGCGGATGATTATATTCCATTAATGGTGCGGCCGGCGCCGGGGGCGCCCACGGCCGATATCGCCCTGGTAATGGCCACCTATACCTACCTGGCGTATGCCAATGAACACCTGACCGAAGGGGAGTTCGAACAGGGTAGTGAAATACCGGTGCAGACCGGGGATTGGGAAGATCTGGTGGCGCAGCATCAGGAATGGGGGAAGAGCCATTATGATTTGCATAACGACGGTTCCGGCGTGGCGTACTCCAGCGCCCTGCGCCCGATCCCCAATATGCGCCCCAACTACCGCTTTTGGGGTTTTCATGCGCCGCGCCGCTTTTCCGCCGATCTGTATATGGTGTGGTTCCTGACTAAACTGGGCGTACCCTTCGATGTGCTGACCGAGCACGACCTGCACCAGGAGAGCGGCAGCGTGCTCGCCCCCTACCAGACGGTGATTACCGGCAGCCATCCGGAGTATTACAGCGGCGATATGCTGGATGCTTATGAGCGCCATGTCGCCGGCGGCGGCGGCCTGATGTACCTGGGCGGCGACGGTTTTTACTGGGTCACCACGCCGTTTGCCGATCTGCCCCATGTGCTGGAAGTGCGTAAATCGGAAGGCCTGCGCCATTGGGACGCCGATCCCGGCGAGCGCTATCACGCCAGCACCGGAGAGTTGGGCGGTATCTGGCGCAGCCGCGGCCGCAGCCCCCATCGCCTGTTCGGCATCGGGATGGGCGGACACGGCTGGGATAATAAAGCGCCCGGCTACCGGCGTTCCCCGCGCTCTTATCAAGCCGATGCGGCGTGGGTGTTCGAGGGGATTACCGATGATGTAATCGGCGACTTCGGGCTGATTATGAACGGCACCAGCGGCGATGAAATCGACCGCGTCGATTACCATCACGGCACGCCGGCGCATACCATTATCCTGGCGTCATCGGAGCAGCATAGCGAGTGGTATGTGCCGGTGCCCGAGGATGTGACCACGGTATCTAACACCTTAAATGCACGTTATAATCGCGACGTCCGATCGGATATGGTTCTGGTCGAACACCCCGGCGGCGGCGCGGTATTTTCGGTGGGTTCAATCATTTTCACCGGGGCCGTACCGGTCAACCAGGGGGAAAATAATGTCGCGCGCCTGCTGGGCAACGTGATTAACAACTTTACCGCCAGGGGAGAAAACCGATCGGGCAAGCAGAGGTGAGGGCGGCGCTGCCGTCGCCCCAATCATGAGTCATTTCCAGCCGGCGATTATCACGACCTCGGGTTTCGCCCTGTCGGCGGCCGAGCAGACAAGCACGGCATTATGGCGCAACACCATCGATAACCGGTTTACCCAGCCGCAGTTTCTGGCGCTCAGCGGTTTGTTCCACAAGCCGGGCATCGGGCATTATGAGCTGGCGGATCGGGTAGGGATCGATCGCGCCACCATCGGTCCCATCCTGACGCGGTTAATGGAGCAAGATCTGCTGGAGCGGCGCAAGGACCCCCGTGATTCCCGGCGCTCGGTGTTGACCCTGCTGCCGCAGGCGGTGGTCATCCTCGAAGAGATGGTGGCGCAGGTAGAAGAGGTGAATCGCCAGCTTATGGCGCCGCTCGGCCATGCCGAACAGGCGGCGCTGGTGCAGAGCTGGGCGCTGCTGGGCGACGATCTGGCGGTAAAAGATCGGGGCGGGGAGGAGACCGCGGACGCAACGGCCATCCGGCCCCTGAGCCATTATCCCTGGTATTTCCTGCGCCAGGCCTGCCGCAACTATCGGCGCTTATGGCGCGAGCGGGTGGATGAGAATATCAGCGCGTCGCTGTTCGCCCTGATGGATGCGGTCGCCACCCAGCCGCATATCGATATCCGCGGCGCGGCGCTGCGGGCTTCCATCGAGGAGAGCAATGCGGTGCGCATGGTGATGCGTCTGGTGCGCACCCGGATTATGCGCGACCCGCGCGACCCCCAGGATGCCCGCCGCTCGCTATTGTCGCTGACCGATTCCGGCGAGCAACTTTACGCGGATCTGAGCGCGCGGGTGCCGCGCGTGCAGGCCGCGCTCACCCAGCGCCTGCCGCCGTTGGCGGTGGATGAATTTCATCGCCTGACGCGCCTGGTCGCGCGGTTATAGCAGCTCAGTCATAAAGCCCCTCCCGCTGCACGGCGGAATGGTTTTTGTTGTCGCGGATGCGGCGTACGGAATCCCTGATCATCAGCGTACCGTTAAGCAAGAGATTCCCCACCGGGCCGTCCGGGCACAAAAGCCGCTGCTGAAGCATCCTGACGGCTTCTTTCCCCAATTCGTCGCGGGGAACATGCACCGAGGTCAGCGGAATATCATGGATAGCGGCCAAATTAAACCCATCCATACTCATGACCGATACGTCCTGGGGCACGCGTAAACCGGCCTGCCGCAAGGCATTGACCGCGCCCACCGCCATAAAATCCCCGCCGGCCAGGATGGCGCTCGGCCGCTCGGCCGGGGGGCACCGGCGCATAAATTCCCCGACCATCCGTTCCGATTCGGCGGTGCCGAACCCCTGCGCGATAAGCTGATGGCGTTCTTCGTTAAATACCAGATTGCGGGCGTGCCATGCGGCGCGTACGCCATTCATCCGCAGTTCCATGGTGTAGCGCCGCAGGCAATGCAGCGTCAGGATATTGCGGTGCCCCTGCTCGAACAGGTAATCGGCGGAAAACTCGCCGATAAGCCGATGGTGCGGTGAAATCGACGGCAGGCGCATACCGCGGTCATAACAGTTGATCAATACGCAGGGTTTATGCAACTCCGCCGCCAGGGTATGGATATCGGCATCATCGATGCCGATAATCAGCGCGGCCTCCGCGTCGGGCTGATTCATCTTTTCCAGAAACAGCGCGGCATCGCTGTCATTCTCCTCCAGCCCATAATAGCGCAGCCGGACGTCATGCTGCGCCAGCGCCTGGCTGATTCCCTGGATGACCTTGTAATAAAAGATATCGGTACGCACGTCAAACGCCCGCGGCGGGGCGAAGACCAGCAAACTATTCAACAACAGCCGGCCGCTGGACAGGTCGTCCATTACGCCTTTTTCACGGGCGGCCTGCAATACCAGGGTGCGCGCCGCGATGCTGGTATTGGATTTACCCGCCAGCACCCGGGAAACGGTACTGATGGAAAGACCGGTTTCGCGGGCTATGGCGGTGATTTTTAGCTTTCCTTTCATTTTGTGATCGCCGTCATATTCGTAAATGACAAAGTTTTCATAAGGCCTTGGCGCCCGCTGGTTGCGCTGGACCGAGGGATAACATCGCTAACCGACTATTACATGAAAATTTTTGCAAAAAATTGCATAGACCCGCATTTTTCACTCTTTTACTGTCGGGAAAAGGTCACGGAACGCAGGGGAAATCATGAATTTCAATAGCCATGCCAAAGCGGCGTCGATTACGGGTAAACGCGTGGTGAAAAACCTGCGCTGGTGGATGCTGGCCCTGTTTTTGCTGGGGGTCACGGTTAACTACATCACGCGTAACGCGCTGGGTATCCTGGCGCCCGAGTTAAAAACCAGCCTCCATATGACCACCGAGCAGTATTCTTGGATCATCGCCGCGTTCCAGTTGGCCTACACGGTGTTCCAGCCGTTTTGCGGCTGGCTGATCGATGTGATTGGCTTGAAAATGGGTTTTTTGATTTGCGCGGTAATCTGGTCGTTGATGTGTCTGCTGCACGCGGGGGCGAGCAGTTGGCTGCAATTGGCCATTCTGCGCTTTTTTATGGGCGCGTCCGAAGCGGCGGCCACGCCCGCCAACGCCAAGGCGATCGGCGACTGGTTCCCCAAAAAAGAGCGTCCGGTGGCGGCGGGCTGGGCCGGGGTCGGGTTTTCATTGGGCGCGATGCTGGCGCCGCCGATTATTTATATCGCCCACGCTTCCCTGGGCTGGCATGGCGCGTTTTTACTCGCCGGCGGTCTGGGTTTGCTGTGGGCGGGATTGTGGTGGTGGCTTTACCATGCGCCGCAGACCCATCCGAACCTGGGCGACGATGAACGCGACTTTATCGGCCAGGACAACGATGGCGTATTCGTCAAGCAGTCCTTCTGGCAATCGCTGAAAATCATCTCGAAAACCAAACGCTTCTACGGCATCGCCATACCGGCGTTCCTGGCGGAGCCCGCGTGGGGGGTGCTGAGTTTTTGGGTACCGCTTTATTTGGCCAACGATCGCGGCATGGATCTCAAGCAGATCGTCATGTTTGCCTGGATGCCGTTTCTCGCCGCCGATCTGGGCAGTATCGCCAGCGGATACCTCACGCGCATCTATATCCGCTGGTTTGGGTGCACGCGGGTTAATTCCATCGTCGCCAGCTCCATCACCGGCGCCTTCCTGATGTTGTCGCTGGCGTTAATGACGCTGGTGCAAACCCCCTGGCTGGCCATTTTGCTGATCTCCATCGGCGGCTTCGGCCACCAGGTGATCTCCTGCATGCTCAGCGCGCTGGTGGTGGAAACCTTTGAAAAAGGACAGATGGCGACGGTAAACGGCATGCGCGGTTCGTGCGCCTGGATCGCCAGTTTTATGTTCTCGTTAATCATCGGCGTCACCGCCGATACCATCGGTTTTAAACCGCTGTTTATCGCCATGGGATTTTTTGACCTGATTGGCGCTATTTTCCTGGTGATGTTTATTGCACCACGCCGCGATCGCTCGCCGGCGTGACGGATAGGGAGTTACCACGCTATGAAAACTTTGAAAAATTGGACCTTCAGCCAGCAAACCGAGCGCTTTGTCGAGCTCAAGGTGGATGGGCTGCATTTATTCCGCCTGTATGTGCTGGAAAATAGCCTGTTCCGCGTCTTGATTAAACGCCATGGGGCGCTGGCGCTCGATCGCACCTGGAGTATCGCGCCGCGGCAGGATGTGCCTTGGGAGGGGCGCGATCGCGAGTACGTGGATGATTTTAGCCTGCCGGCTTATGAACTTGACCATGACGCCGCCGGGCTGCGCATCAGTACCGATACGCTTAGGGTGACGGTGCATCAGCCGCTGTGGCTGGAATGGGAGTTCCGTTCGCCGGAGCATGAGTGGCTGCCGCTGGCCGGCGATCGCCCCACCGGCGCTTATCTGCTTAATGCCCACGGCGACGGAATCGAACATTACCAGCGCAGGAACGACGGGGAACGTTATTACGGACTGGGAGAAAAAAGCGGCGATCTCAACCGCGTCGGCAAGCGGTTCGAAATGCGCAATCTTGATGCGATGGGCTATAACGCGGCCACTACCGATCCGCTGTATAAACATATTCCCTTCACCATCACGCAGCGCAGCGCCGCCAGTTTTGGCCTGTTCTACGATAATCTCAGCACCAGCTGGTTCGATTTAGGCAATGAACTGGATAATTATCATCCGGCCTATCGGCGTTATCGCGCCGAGGCGGGGGATCTTGATTATTACCTGTTCCTGGGGCCGCGGGTGCTGGATGTCACCAAAGCCATGGTGCGCCTGACCGGTAAAACGCTGTTTGGTCCCAAATGGAGCCTTGGCTACAGCGGGTCGACCATGCACTACACCGACGCCCCGGATGCGCAGCAACAGTTGCTGAAATTTATCGCTTTATGCCGGGAGCACGCCATTCCCTGCGATTCGTTCCAGCTCTCTTCCGGCTATACGTCAATTAATGACAAACGGTATGTCTTCAATTGGAACCATGACAAATTCCCGCAGCCGCAGGTAATGACCCGGGCGTTTCACCAGGCCGGGCTGAAGCTGGCCGCCAATATCAAACCCTGCCTGCTGCAAGACCATCCCCAATACGCACAGGCGGCGGCGCAGGGGCTGTTTATCCGCGACTCGCAGGAAACCGGGCCGGCGCGGTCGGTATTTTGGGACGACGAGGGGGCCAATCTCGATTTCACCAACCCGCGCGCCGTCGCCTGGTGGCAGGAGCAGGTTACGGAACAACTGCTGGCCATGGGCATCGATGCCACCTGGAATGATAATAACGAGTATGAACTCTGGGACGGGGAAGCCCGCTGCCACGGTTTTGGCCGCGAAATCGCCATCAAGCATATCCGCCCGGTCATGCCGTTGCTGATGATGCGGGCCTCGCTGGAAGCCCAGCAGCGCTTCGCGCCGGATAAACGGCCGTATCTGATCTCCCGTTCCGGCTGCGCGGGCATGCAGCGCTACGTGCAGACCTGGAGCGGCGATAACCGCACCAGTTGGCAGACGCTGCGGTTCAATACCCGCATGGGACTGGGCATGAGCCTGTCCGGGTTATATAACGTCGGCCATGATGTGGGGGGATTCTCCGGCGAAAAGCCGGATGCGGAGCTGTTCGCGCGCTGGGTGCAAAACGGCGTGATGCATCCGCGGTTTACCATCCACTCCTGGAACGATGATCATACGGTTAATGAACCCTGGATGTATCCGGCGCTCACGCCGGTTATCCGCGCGGCCATACAATTGCGCTATCGGTTGATGCCTTATCTTTATACCCTGTTCTGGCAGGCGTGCAGCGACGATGAGCCCATGCTGCGCCCGACCTTTCTCGATCACGAACAGGATGAGCGCACGTTTGCGGAAACCGACGATTTTATGCTGGGACGCGATGTGCTGGTCGCAAGCGTGGTGGAAGCGGGCGCGCGCCGGCGCCGGGTTTATTTGCCCGATAATCGCTGCGGCTGGTATGACTGGCACAGCGGGCAATGGTTCGCCGGCGGTCAGGATATCGAGCTGGACGCGCCCCTGGAACGGCTGCCGATGCTGGTGCGGGCCGGCGCGGCGATCCCGCTGTCCGACTGCTATCAGTGCCAGGATAGCGCCCAGGATGACCGCCGCCGGCTGGCCCTGTTTCCCTTATTGGGCTCGGGGGAAAGCGCGGGCCTGTTCTATGAAGATGACGGCGAGAGCCACGGCTGGCGCAATGGGCACGCGCTCTGGCTCGACTGGGAAATGCGCGGCGACGCGCACCGCATCGATCTGCGTATCGAACAGCGCGGCGATTACCGGCCGGCCTGGCGCGAACTGGCGCTGCAACTGCCGGCCGGCGAGGCGCGGCCGCTGTATGTCAATGGGGAGCGGACCGCGGTTTACCGCCTGGCCTAATGCACTTTGCCGGGGGCAAAGTCATTGGCGATGACCTCTCCCTGCGGGCGGATGGCATCATGGGCGGCAACGCCGGTATTCGGCGCCACATCCAGCAGGGGGAACAGCAGTTCCGCCACGCGGTAGGCTTCTTCCAGATGGGGATACCCGGAAAGAATAAACGTATCGATGCCCAGGTCCGCATATTCCCGGATACGCGCGGCGACGGTGGGGCCATCGCCCACCAGGGCGGTGCCGGCGCCGGCCCGCACCAGTCCGACCCCGGCCCACAGATTGGGGGCGATCTCCAGGTTGTCGCGGCTGCCGTTATGCAGCGCCGCCATGCGGCTTTGCCCGACGGAGTCGAACCGGGCAAACGACGCCTGCGCCTGGGCGATGGTTTCGTCGTCCACGTGGGCGATCAGCCGGTTGGCGGCCCGCCAGGCTTCCTCGGTCGTTTCGCGCACAATAACATGCAGGCGGATGCCGAAACGGATTTTGCGGCCGAGCGCGGCGGCTTTTTCGCGCACCTGCGCTATTTTCTCCGCGACCCGGGCGGGCGGCTCACCCCAAGTCAGATACAATTCCACCTGTTCCGCCGCCAGGTCCTGCGCCGCATCCGACGAACCGCCGAAATAGAGCGGCGGGCGGGGCTGCTGTACGGGGGGAAACATCAGGCGCGCCCCTTTGACCTGCAAATGCTTACCGCTGAAATCCACGGTCTCGCCTGCGAGCACCCGGCGCCAGATATGGGTGAATTCCGCCGCCGCCTCATAACGCTGGGCGTGGTCGAGGAATACCCCCTCGGCGGCCAGCTCGTCGGGGTTGCCGCCGGTCACCAGGTTAAACAGCGCCCGCCCCTGGGAGAGCCGGTCGAGAGTGGCCGCCTGCCGGGCCGCCAGGGTCGGCGAAATCACGCCCGGACGCAGGGCCACCAGGAATTTCAGGCGCTGCGTTACCGGGATTAACGACGCCGCCACCAGCCATGAGTCTTCGCAGGAACGGCCGGTGGGGATCAGCACGCCGCCGTATCCCAGCCGCTCCGCCGCCTGGGCGATTTGCTGTAAATAACCGTGATCGACTTTGCGCGCGCCCTGCGCGCTGCCAAGATAGCGCCCGTCGCCGTGGGTCGGCAGAAACCAGAAAAGATGAAGGCCCATAGGTGATTCCTCGTGGCGGTTACAGCGTGGCTATCCGCCCATGATGGCGAACGGACGCCGGCTTACCAACTGATATTTCCGGCATTCCAAATGCGCGGCGCGGGTTAGCTGGTGAGGTATGGCGGCAGCCTTACGCGCCGGGGGGGCCGTAGCGATCCCCGCAGCGCCGCCGGGCCAGGTCGATCGCCGCGCCGGCGTCCGCGGGATCGAGCCGGGCGTCCCCCAGCGGATATTCCCGTCCCAGCAGGCGATACTTGTCCCGCCCCAGCCGGTGATAGGGCAGGATTTCATAACGCACCCCCGCCAGGGGGGTGATAAAATCGACGATGCGATCAATCTCCTCCCGGCGGTGGTTAAAGCCCGGGATTAACGGGGTGCGCACCAGAACCGGCAACGCGGGGAACTCGCGCCGCAGCCGCGCCAGATTCTCCAGCACCCGGCGGTTGGAGCGGCCGGTGAACGCGCGGTGTTTGGCGTCGTCCAGGCTTTTGAGATCGAAATAGATGCCGTCGGTATATCCGGCCAGCGCTTTCAAGGCCTGCCACGGTCCGTAACCGCAGGTCTCCAGCAGGGTATCGATGCGCCGTTTTTTCGCTTCCCGCAGCAGCGCGAGCGCGAACGCCGCCTGCATCAGGGGTTCGCCGCCGCTCAGGGTCAATCCGCCCTGGGAACGGGCGTAAAACAGGCTGTCGGCCTCGACGATATCCATCACCCGATCGCTGGTCAGCCGATCGCCGAAGGCGTGCAGGGCGCCGGTCGGGCAGGCGGGCACGCAATCCAGGCAATGGCGGCAGCGCTTGACGTCCAGCCGGATGCGCCCGCCGGCGTCATAGTCCAGGCAGCGCTGCGGGCAGCGCCCGGCGCACAGGCCGCAATCGGCGCCCCCGAGACATTTACCGCTATCGACGGCGATTTCCGGCAGCAGGGCCTGGGATTCCGGGTTGCTGCACCACCGGCAGCGCAGCGGGCAACCCTTGAGGAACACCACCGTGCGGATGCCCCCGCCGTCGTGCAGCGAGTAGCGCTGGATATTGAATACCCATCCGGACGGCGCGTCGTTCACAGCTCGGCGTGGCCGGTGCGGGCGATTAAATCATCTTGCAGGTCCGGCGACAGGTCGGTGAAATAAGCGCTGTAGCCGGCAATCCTGACAATCAGCCCGCGGTAGCGCTCCGGATCGGCCTTGGCCGCCAGCAGGGTTTCCCGGTTAATCACATTGAACTGGATATGCCATAGTTTCAGGTCGCACCAGACTTTGATTAAATCGCACAGTTTGCGGGTACCGGCGTCCCCGGCCACCACCGACGGGGTGAATTTCACATTCAGCAGGCGGGCGGCCCGCTCGCGGAACTGGTAGTTTTTGGTGTGGTAATTGGACAGCAGCACGGCGGTGGGACCGTGGATATCGCAGCCCTGGGACGCCGAAGACCCGTCCGATAACGGAGTATAGGCCCGGCGGCCGTTGGGGGAGGCATGCACCACTTTGCCGAAAGGCACGTGGGAGGTGAAGGGCACCAGGCGCAAATCGAGGTGCACGCCCAGCGTCCGGGAGTATTGCCGGGTAAACTCCAGGCACAGTTTATCCAATGCCTTGCCGATATCATCGGCATAGGGGTCGTTATTGCCGTATTTCGGCGCGCTTAGCAGCAGGGCGCGGATAGCGGGGTGGCGATCGAAATCGGTCGCCAGCGCCTCGATCAACTGCCCCATGGTAATGCGCCGCTCTTCGTACACCCATTTTTTGATCGCCGCCAGGGAATCGATTACGGTGCCGTAGCCCATAAATTCGAAATACCCTAAATCGATACCCCCTTCAATCACCGGCTGGTGAATATCTTTGCAGGCGTCCATGGCTAAATCATGCAGGGCGGAGCCCAGCGGCCAGGCAAAATGCCGGGCGCGCAAATCAATAATGATTTTTTGCTGGATAAACGCATGCCTGAGAAAATTAAGATGCTGCGCGACATACGCCGACCAGAACGTCTCCCAATCGGCAAAATCCCGCGCATCGCCGGTTTCCAGGCCCAGGCGCTCGTCGCCATATTTTTTCATCCGGCCGTTATACAGCGTCATTTCCAGCGCCGCGGGGAAGTTAATATACGCGCAGGGGCTGGTATAGGTGTCGCGATTGGGCATCCGGCACTCGGCGCAGCCGGACACCGCGTAGTCATAGGCCTCGGCGAAACCGGCGCCCTTGGCCAGCAGCAGCGGCACCACTTCCTCGTCGTTGATCAGCTTGGGGAACCCCGAGCCTTCCTTGATGGTTTCCGCCACCTCATACAGGAACCGCTGCGGGGTGCGGCTGTGGATGCGGGCGGCCAAATCCGGATAGTGCAGCGGGAACTCGCGCTTCGAGCGCAGGAACAAATAGGACAGCGCGTTGGTGGCATCCTGGCCTTCCGGGGTCTGGCCGCCGATGGTGACCGCTTCCCAGTGGGCATAACCTTCATTAAACGCGCCGCCGGTGGGGGAAATATACAAATCGACAAACTGCGCCATCGCCACCCACATGCAGCCCAGCCACTCCAGCGCCTGGTCCTCGGTCAGCGCGCCGCTGGCCACATCCTGCCGGTAGTAGCGGAACAGGTATTGATCCATGCGGCCGTTGGAAATAATGGTGCCGGTTTTTTGTTCCATACGGGAAAACAATTGGGTAAACCACTGGGCCTGGAGCGCCTCGCGGAAATCGCGCGCCGGATGCTCCGGCACCCGGGCGCAGCGCTCGGCGATATCCAGCAGTTCCCGGCGCCGGCGCGGATCAGGTTCGCGCGCCGCCTGTTCCCGGGCCAGCGCCGCATGGCGGCCGGCCCACAGGATCACCGCATCGGCGCTGAGGATAATGGCCTGGAGAAAGGGCGCTTTTTCCACGTTATCGATGGGATTGAACGGGTCCAGCTGCGCCAATCTGCGCTGCGCATCTTCTTTGATCCCCTTGAAGCCCAGCCTGAGCACTTTGTCGTAATCATGCACCCATTGTATGGATGAGCGGAACGACGAGGTTTCATTGACGATAAAACGGGAACTCAAGGCGTCGGCGGGGTCGTAGGTCAGGCGCAGAGTGTCGCCGGGCAGGGCGCGGGCCAGCTGTTCATGATAGGTTTTCCCTTGCCAGTAGGGGGAAATGTCCCGGTTGATAATGGCGATGTCTTCCGCCCGGACGGTAAACGGCGACTCCACCCGCGCGGGCAGCCGGGCCAGGGCCTCGTCGAGGAAATCGCCGTCGAGCTCCGGATAAAGGATACCGTAGCGGCCCGGCTTGCCGGCCCGGCCGACTATCAGCTGATCGTCGTCGATATAGACCGTAATATGCCCGGCGATGTGGTACATCGCTTTCGCCCAGCGCAAAATCAACAACTCGCCCGCGGTTTCGCGCATCGATTCGGTGAAATAACGCGCCCGCTCGATATCGATGGCCGGTTTATCATGCTGGATGCGCGCCAGCAGCCGCTGCGTGCGATCCTCCGTCCCCGCCGGGGCGGCGGCGGGATGCCACAGCCGCGCTTCCTGGGGCGTAAGTACCAACGTTTCCTGTTCCACGTGGAGCCTGCCTGGTTTATTCAGAGGGTGTGGGTACGCCGACCGGGATCCTGCTGCGCGGAATCACGGTCGCCGGTAAAAATGCGATCCAGTATGGTGCTTTCCAGCAAGGCCAGCCGGGCCTGGCCATGGCGCCGCGGCCGGGGTAAATCGATGGCGATATCCAGGCCCACATGGCCCCCGTCCAGCAATATCACCCGATCGGCCAGGGTAACCGCTTCATGGACATCATGGGTCACCAGCAGCAGGGTAAAGCCCTGTTGCTGCCACAGCGTTTCAATTAACTGCTGCATTTCGATCCGGGTCAGGGCATCCAGGGCGCCCAGCGGCTCGTCCAGCAATAACAGCCGCGGACGGTGAATCAGCGCCCGGGCCAGCGCGACCCGCTGTTTTTGCCCGCCGGACAGGGCGGCCGGCCAGTCGCCGGCCCGTCCGGCCAGCCCCACGGTATCCAGGGCGGCCAGGGCGCGCGTCTGCCAGCCTTTACCCAGGCCCAGGCCGACGTTATCAATCACCTTTTTCCAGGGCAGCAGGCGGGCATCCTGGAACATCAGCCGCATCTCGCCTTGCGCCGCGCGCAGGGGGGTATTCCCCGCCAACAATTCCCCGCGGTTGGGCTGCTCCAGTCCGGCCAGCAGGCGCAGCAGGGTGCTTTTGCCGCAGCCGCTGCGTCCGACGATCGCCACGCATTGGCCGGCCGGTATATCGAGCGTGATATCCTCCAGCACCCGGCGGCCGTGAAATGACTTATCGATTTGGCGTATCGCCAGGGCGATCCCCCGTTTAACCGGCTCCCGTGTAACCTGATAGATATCCGCGCTCATGCCGTTTCTCCCGCCTTCTGGTATGCCGGATGCCAGCGCAGCCAAATGCGCTCCAGGGCGCGCGCCGCGGTATCGGCCGCTTTGCCGAGGATGGCGTATAAAATAATCGCCATCACCACCACATCGGTTTGCAAAAATTCCCGGGCGTTCATGGCCAGATAACCGATGCCGGAATTGGCGGAAATGGTTTCCGCGACGATCAGCGTCAGCCACATAAAGCCCAGCGCAAACCGCACGCCCACCAATATCGACGGCAGCGCGCCGGGTAAAATCACCTGGTAAAACAGCGAAAGCCCGGACAAACCGTAATTGCGGGCCATTTCCACCAGTCCGGCGTCCACATTGCGCACGCCGTGATAGGTATTGAGGTAGATGGGGAACAACGTGCCGAGGGCGACCAGGAAAATTTTTGCCGATTCGTCAATGCCGAACCACAGGATCACCAGCGGTATCAGCGCCAGATGGGGAACATTGCGGATCATTTGCACGGTGCTGTCGAGCAATAGCGCCCCCCAGCGCGACAGGCCGGTAATAAACCCCAACAATAAACCGAGGGAGCCGCCGATGGCGAACCCCACGGCGGCGCGCCAACTGCTGATGGCCAAATGCCGCCACAGTTCGCCGGAATAGGTTAACCGCCAGCCGGCTTCGATTACGGCGCTCGGCGCCGGCAGAATACGGCTGGATAACCAGCCGGTGCCGACGGCCAGTTGCCAACCCGCCAGCAGCAGGACCGGCAGCAGCCACGGCGCCAAACGTTCCATAAGCTGCGTGGTGATGTGTTTCATACCCTGTTGCTCCCGTAAAACCGCGGCGGCGGTACCGATCCGGTTATTGCCCGGCGGGGGTCCATACCGCATCATTGATATTTAACGTCTTGGGGATTAATTTCAGCGACGCGAAGGTATCGGCGATGCGTTGCTGGCCGGCGATCACCGCCGGGGTAATAAAGCGGGCGTCATATTTTTGCCGTTCGACCGCCACGCGGGCGATCTCCTCGGACAAGCCCAGCAGCGGGGCCACCTGGCGGGCTACCGCCTGCGGATCGCCGGTGGCGTTTTTGCCGATTTGCCGTATTTCGTCGATCAGCGCGCTAATCACCTGCGGATGCTGCCGGGCGAAGGTCCGGGTGGCCAAATAGAACTGATAGTTATCAACGATTCCCCGGCCGTCACGCAGGATACGCGCCTTTAATTGCTGCTCGGCGGCGGCGGCAAAGGGGTCCCAAATCACCCAGGCGTCCACGCTGCCGTGTTCAAACGCCGCGCGCGCGTCGGCGGGGGACAGATAGACCGGCGTGATATCGCTATACGCCAGGCCGGCTTCGCGCAGGGCCTGCACCAAGAGATAATGAACATTCGACCCTTTATTCAGGGCCACTTTTTTGCCTTTCAGTTGCGCCACGTTGCGCAAAGACGAGTCGTGGGGCACCAGGATCGCTTCCGCGGCCGGCGAGGCGGGTTCGTTGGCGACGTAAACCAGGTCGGCCCCGGCGGCCTGGGCGAACACGGGCGGCGTTTCGCCGGTAAAGCCAAAATCAATCGAGCCGACGTTCAATCCTTCCAGTAACTGGGGACCGCCGGGGAACTCCGTCCATTTCACGTCCACGCCCTGGGCGGCGAGGCGTTTTTCCAGCGAGCCTTGCCCTTTGAGCAATACCAGGGTGGTACCGGATTTCTGATAGCCGATACGTAAGGTGTCGGCCGCATACGCGCTGACCGACAGGGCCAATGAAAGTAATAAAGCAATACCGGATCGCACGACCATTTATATTTCCATCCCTTGCTATGAATGGAAAAATCCTAACAGTGTCTTAAATTAACCGGTAAATGTTATTTTAACCTATGGAAATACTTTTATGATCTAACCGGAAATTAATTTGGCGAATGTTGATAAGTTGTATTTAATTAATTAAGTAAAAAAATAAAACCTTGGCCGGGATGTTATTTTTAATTATAACAAAGGCTGCCGGGGCGGTTTTCTGCCCGGTAAACGGGCTGGAAACGGTTTTTCCCGCCGGTCGGTGGTGCAATCGATTGCCCTGTTTTAGAGCAATGAAATCAACGCAAAAAAAAGACTATCTTAAGCAGGTTTTATACTTTGACATAATATTGCAAGTCTTGGAGCTTATTATTACCCAATACTTACGGATTATAATGTTATGTTTGCCTTTAGTCGTGCGCCTCGCCGATTGATATATATTGCCGCCGCGCTGTTGGCATTGCTGATGCATATCTCCGCCCGGGCGGACACGGAATTACGTATCGGTTATCAAAAATCCTCCACCCTGATGACCCTGCTGAAATTACAGGGCACGCTGGAAAAAGACCTGAGCCGGCAAGGGGTGAAAGTCAGCTGGTATGAATTTTCCAGCGGATTGCCGTTACTGGAATCCCTGAATATCGGCAATGTGGATGTTTCCGCGGATGTCGCCGATACCGTCCCGGTTTTCGCCCAGGCGGCCGGCGCCAACCTGACCTATTTCGCCCGCGAGGAACCCTCTCCCGATGCCCAGGCCATTTTGGTGCCGCAAGCCTCGCCGTTAAAAACCCTGGCCGATTTAAAGGGCAAACGCATCGCGGTGACCAAGGCCGCCGGCAGCCATTATTTGCTGATTGCCGCGCTGGCCAAGGCCCACCTGACGTTCAAGGACATTACCCCGGCCTACCTTACGCCGGCGGATGGCCGCGCGGCATTTGAAACCGGCAAAGTCGATGCCTGGGTCACCTGGGAACCCTTTGTCGCCAGCGCCCAGCGCCAGCAAAATGCCCGCGTGCTGAGCGAAGGCCAGGGGCTGGCCAGCTATCAACGCTATTATCTGGCGTCCACCGCGTATGCCCAAAGCCATCCCGAAATCCTTGACCTGATTTACCGGCAATTGGAAAACGCCGGCACCTGGATCAAGGACCATCCCGCGGATGCCGCAAAATTGCTGGGGCCGCTGTGGGGCAACCTGGATGTCGCCACCGTCGAGCAGGCCAACGCGCATCGTACCTATCTGGTTAAGCCGGTGACGCCGGACAGCCTCGGCGAACAGCAGCATATCGCCGACGCGTTCTTTGATGCCGGGTTATTGCCCACGCGTATCGATGCCCAGGCCGTGTCGATCTGGACCCCCGGTACGCGCAAATGAGCCAAAACCGCGAGGAAGCCGATACCCGGGGCGGGGACGCAGCGGATATCGCGGCGCAGCGGCAGATCCTGGCGCTGGTAGCGCGCGCTCGCGATGCGCAGCGGCAAATCGACGTCTATAACCAGGCGCAAATCGATTTGCTGGTCAGCGCCGTCGGCTGGGCGGTGATCGAGCCGGGTAATAACCTGGCGCTGGCCACCTTGTCGGTGCGGGACACCGGGCTGGGCAACGTCGCGGATAAGGTGGCCAAAAATCACCGCAAGACGCTGGGGCTGCTGCGCGATTTACACGGCAAGCAGACCGTGGGCGTGATCCGCGACGATCCGCACAGCGGCATAACCGAAATCGCCCGCCCGGTGGGGGTGGTCGCCGCGATTACGCCCTCCACCAACCCGGTGGCCACGGTCGTCAATAATATTATCAACGCGCTGAAATGCCGCAATGCGATTATTATCGCCCCCTCCCCGAAAGGCGCCACCAGCTGCGCTTTGCTGCTGGAGTATATTTATCGCGAGCTGGACGTGCTCGATTTGCCCCATGGACTGGTGCAGATGCTGCCCATGCCGGTGACCCGGCGGCATACCGCGTGGTTAATGCGCGCCGCCGATCTGGTCATCGTCACCGGTTCGCGGGCCAACGTGGCCGCGGCGGCCCAAAGCGGCACGCCGGCCTTTGGGGTCGGGACCGGCAATGTGGCGGCGATTATCAGCGCATCGGCGGATCTGGCCGCGGCCGCGCAAAAAATAGCCGCCTCGAAAACCTTTGATAATGCCACCAGCTGCTCGGCGGAAAACAGCGTGATTATCCCCGCCGAACGCTACCGGCCCATGCTGGATGCGCTGGCGCGCCATGGCGGGGTACTGCTGACGGCGCCGGAAAAAAAACGGTTGCAGCAGGCGCTCTGGCCGCACGGGGACGGCAAATTGGCGCGGGAGCTGATTGGCCGCCCGGCGCCGCTGATCGCCGCCGCCGTCGGCCTGCGGCGTCCGGCGTGCCTGGCGGCCCGCTTTTTTATGGTGGAAGAGCAGGGCGTCGGCGCGGACTTTCCATTCTCCGGCGAAAAACTGGCGCCGATATTAACGGTTTACCAGGCGCAGGACTTCCGGCAAGCCTGCGCCCGGGTGCGGGAGCTGTATGCCTGGCAGGGCGCCGGCCATTCCGTCGGCCTGCACGGCACCGACCCCGCCGAGGCGCTGCAGGCGGGCCTGGACCTGCCGGTAAGCCGCGTCATCGTGAACCAGGCGCACAGTTTCGCCGCCGGCGGCAATTTCGACAATGGGCTGCCGTTTACCCTTTCCCTGGGATGCGGCACCTGGGGCGGCAATCATTTTTCCGCCAACCTGAATTATCGGCATTTTTTTAATAAGGTGCGCATTTCCCGCCCGATTAAAGAAAATATGCCTTCGCTGGACTCCCTGTTCGGGGAGTATTTGCTCAGGAGAGCGGGATGAATATCCAGCCGTTCGCTTCCCTGTCGGCGGTTTTGCGCCTGCATCTGCTGGAGCGTCCGGGCGCGGTGTTTATGCTGGCCCCGGAGACCGGGCAAACCCTGACCTTCGCGCAACTGGCGCTGGCCGCGCGCCGGACGGCGGCGATGCTGCATGTCCTGGGCCATCGTCCGGGGGATAAAATCGCGCTGCTGCTGCCCGGCGGCGTCCATGGCGCCACCTTTACCCTGGCGCTGATGATGGCGGGGTATATCGCGGTGCCGCTCAGCCTGCTGGCCGGCGAGGAAACCCTGGGCTGGATTATTGCCCACAGCCGGTGCCGGGTCGTCGTGACCTGCGGGGAGCATGTCGCGCGCCTGCGCGCCGCGCTGGCGGCGCTGCCCGCGGATCGGCGCCCGGGGATCGCGCTGCACGAACCGGATGAGCCGCCACTGGCCCCGGCCAGCGCGCCGCCGCGGCCCCCGGAATTAACCCGCAAGACGCCGGCGTTGCTGATTTACACCTCGGGCACCACCGGTAAACCGAAAGGGGTGTTATTAACCCAGGGCAATTTGCTGACGGCGGCGGGCAAAATTGCCCGCTGGCATCAACTGACCCCCCTGGACCGGCTATTGTGCGCCATGCCGCTGTATCATATCAACGGCCTGGTCATCGGCACCCTGGTGCCGTTTATTACCGGCGGCAGCGTAGTGGCGCCGCGCCGTTTTTCCGTATCGGCCTGGTGGGAGATGGTCGGTACCTACCGTTGCAGCTGGCTCAATCTGGTGCCGACCATGATCGCGTTCCTGCTGGATGCGGCCGGCCCCGGCCCCCGGCGCTTTCCCTGGGTTAAATTCGCGCGCTCCGCCTCGGCCCCGCTGTCGCCATCGCAGCACCGGCGATTCGTCAGCCGTTTCGGCATCCCGGTGATCGAGGGCATGGGAATGACGGAATCCGCGTCGCTGGCTTTTTGCAATCCCCACGGCGGCGCGGTGTGCGGCAGCGTTGGTTTACCCTGCGGCATTACCGCCGCCGTATGCGACCGCCAAGGGGCGCATCTGGCGGATAACCGCGCCGGTGAAATTATCCTGCGCGGCGCCAATGTGATGGACGGATATTACCGCGATGCCGCGGGCAGCGGCGCGGTTATCGATGCGCGCGGATGGCTGCATACCGGCGATTTAGGCCATCGCGATAGCCGGGGGTTTTATTTTATTACCGGCCGGCTGAAAGAAATTATTATCAAGGGCGGCGAAAATATCGCGCCGCAGGAAATCGATGAGGCCTTGAATGACTTTCCCGCCATCCGCGAGGCCGCCGCGTTTGCCATACCCGATGCCGCCTATGGCCAAAATATCGCCGCCGCCCTGGTGGTCGACGCCGGCGCGGTGTTGGATGAGACGGCCCTGCGGGATTGGTGCCGGGATAAGCTGGGCGCGTATAAGGTGCCGGCGCGATTTTATGTGATTGAGGCGCTGCCCCGCGGCGGGTCGGGGAAAATACAGCGCCTGGCGCTATGCGCCCGGCTGGTTACATCCCTCCCCAAAAAATAAGCGCCAGCAATTGGGGCGACAGGATGCGCAGGAACATGACCAGGGGATACACCGTGGCATAAGAGAGCGCCGCCGCGCCGCTGGTGCCGTGCAGGGCGTTGGCGAAGGCCAGCGCCGGGGGATCGGTCATCGATCCGGCCAGCATGCCGCACAGGCTCAGGTAATTCATCTTGAACGCCAGCCGCGCCAGCAGGCCGACGCTAATCAGCGGGATAGCGGTAATCAGCGCCCCGTAGGCCAGCCACGATATGCCGTCCCCCTGAATCAGCGTATGCACAAAATCCCCCCCGGATTTGAGCCCCACCACCGCCAGGAATAGCACGATGCCCAGTTCGCGCAGCGCCAGGTTGGCGCTGGGAGGCATAAACCAGTACAGCTTGCCGATACTGCCGATGCGACCCAGGATAATCGCCACCACCAGCGGCCCGCCCGCCAGTCCCAGGCGCAGCGCGGCGGGGAAGCCGGGCACATATACCGGCAGCGACCCCAGCAGCACCCCCAGGCCTATGCCGATAAACACCGGCAGCATCTGCACTTGCTGCAATTTTTGCTGCGCATTGCCCACCACCGCGGCCACGGCGTTAATCGCCTCCGGCCGGCCCACCAGATTGAGGATATCGCCGAACTGCAGGCTGGCATTGCTGCCGGCCACCAGCTCGACGCCGGCGCGGTTCAGGCGGGAAACCACCACGTCGTATTTCTGTTTAAAATGCAGATCGCGAATTTTCTTGCCCAGCACTTTTTCGTTGGTCACTACCACCCGCTCCATGCGCAGGTCGGTGCCGAGCATGGAAAGCGAGGTATCCACCTGCTGTCCGATCACCAGGCGCGCTTTTTCCAGATCCGGCTTCAAACCCACCAGATGCAGCAGATCGTCGGCCTGGATAAGCGTGGTGGGCAGGGGAACAATCAGCATGTCGCCGCGTTTGAGGCGCGAGCAAACAATCTCGCTGCTATTAAGCACCGGCACATCCTGCACCGCCAATCCTACCAGGTTGGCGTTAATCACCCGGATATTCATGGTTTGCAGCTGCGCGTGGCTGGCGCCGCTGTCGCGGTCGTATTGTTGCGCCTCGCGATCCACATTGATGCGCAGCGCAAAGCGAATCAGCCACATGGTCAGGAGGATGCCGCAGATGCCGAAGGGATAGGCCATGGCATACCCCATCCCCATCTGGCTGATCTGCAAGGGGCCGGTGCCCAGATCGGCCAGGATTTGCTGTCCGGCCCCCAGGGCCGGCGTATTGGTGATCGCGCCGGAAAATACCCCGAGCACCACGGGCAGCGGCACGTTGAACGCTTTGTGGATAATGGCCGCCAGCAGCATGCCCAGCACCACCACCAGCATGGCGAACAGGTTGAGCCGCAGGCCGGAGACGCGCAGCGAGGAGAAAAAGCCCGGACCGACCTGGATGCCGATGGTGTAGACAAAGAGGATTAAGCCGAATTCCTGGATAAAATGCAGCATATCGCCATTGAGGCTCAGGCCCGCGGTTTGGGCGAAATGGCCGACGATAATGCCGCCGAACAGCACGCCGCCGATCCCCAGCCCCACGCCATAGATGCGCCAGTTGCCTATCCACAACCCTATCACCGCCACCAGCGCCAACATACCGATCGTTAGTGCAATATCACTCATTGCCGCATCCCTGGGAAATCATTGCGTTATGTAAGGGGATTTTGTCAGAGGCGGCGCGCCGGAAATGGGGTGGAAAACACAAAAATCCATAATAAATCCATCATGATGACCCTTTTATCATCCGTGCCGACGGCGCCTGGCCGCGGCGGCCCGCGCCACGGCGCTGGTGCACTATCATCAAGCGCGCGCCCCGCCGTGGTGCATGGGCGCGCCGTCCCACGGCCGCAATGGGCATAACTCGTTGAACTCTATACGCCTGGCAAATTGGCACGATTCTTTCATATCATCATCGGCAAGCCGGGCCCGTTCCCATAAGTCTTGAACTTATTATTTTCGTGGTGCAGGTAACGAAGCCTGATCCTCCCTACCGGGAAGATCGGGCTTTTTTTTTGGGGGGAGAACGATCATGCGGCAACCTGTGGACATCGGCATCCTGCTGTCAACCGACGGCGCCTATCGCCACGTGGCGGCCAGCGCCCTGGCGGGAATGCGCGATGCCATCAATGAAGTCAACGCCGACCCCGCGTTCGACTTCACCCTCAACGGCCATCATCATAACCCCCAGGGCCAGCTCGCCGGCTACGGCACGGGTATGGCGCAATTGATGGCGCAGGGCATCCGCCATCTGTTCGGCACCATTACGTCCGCCAGCCGCAAAGAAATCATTCCCGATCTGGAACAGCAAAATGCGCTGCTTTGGTATGCCTGCCCCTATGAAGGTTACGAAAGCAGCGAACACGTCATTTATCTTGGCGGTTGCCCGAACCAGACTTTGCTGCCGATATTGCGTCTGGCGCTGGCCACCTTCGGCACCCGCGGCTACCTGATCGGGTCCAATTACGTTTGGGGGTGGGAAAGCAATCGCATCGCCAGGGAAATCATCGAAGCCGCCCATGGCGAAGTCACCGGCGAAAAATATCTCCATCTCGCCGGCGCCCGCCCGCAAGATCTGATTGGTCCGCTGCTGGATTCCAAACCCGACTTCGTGCTCAACAATCTGGTGGGCGAGTCGTCCTATGACTTCCTGCAACAGCTCGATGCCGCCTGCCTGCTGCGCGGTCTCGAACTGCCGGTGCTCAGTTGCAACCTCAGCGAAGCCGAACTCGGCCCGATAGGCGACATGCGCGCGCTGCGATTGCTTTCCTGCGGGCCGTTTTTCGAAGCCGCCGATCCGGCGTTCTGCGCCGCCCAACGCCGCCGCCACCGGGGCATCATGCGCTATTCGCACCATTATACGGGCGGTTACCTGTCCGTGATGCTGTTTGCCCGCGCCAGACGGCAGACCGGCTGCGACGATCCGCAGCGGATTTGCGAAGCGCTGTACCGCGATGAAAATGTCACCTTTATGGGCCCGATGAAAATTTCCCGGCGCAACAACCACTGCCATTTGCCGTGTCATATCGCCGAACTGCGTCACGGCGCTTTCAGGCTCATCCATAGCGAACCCCAACGCCTGGCGCCCGACCCTTATTTAACCGCCACCGATTTACGCGGATGTCTGCCCGCGCGGCCCCATCCGGGCGGCCACCTGCTGAGGATGGTGAAATGACGTTGCTAACCCTGCCGGATTTTAAATCCTGTCCGCTGCTGTTGGTGGACTGCGAAGCGCGCTCGCTGGAAGCGCTGGAAAAAAGCCTGCCGCGCATGGGCATGCGCTGGCACACGGTCAGCCGCGATGGCGATATTGCCGAAGGCCCGTTTTGCGGCGCGCTGGTGGAACTGGAGCATTTCGCCAGTCCGCGCGTGCTGGCGCGGCTGAATGCCGGCGGCCTGCCGGTCGTCGCGCTGATGTCCCACGAAGCGCTGTCGCAAATCCAGCGGGCCATCGCGCTGGGCGCCACCGCGCTGCTGCATAAACCCATCAACCAGCGCGCCATCTATACCACGCTGATGATGGCCATCGGCCTGCGTCAGCAGCTCAATCAAGACGGCCGCGAACTGGACGTAATGCGCCGCCGGCTGGATAGCGCGCCGCTGCTGTCCCAAACGCTGGCCGCGCTGATGGTCGAACGCGATATCAGCGAGGAAGACGCCTACGCCTGGCTGCGTAGCGAATCGATGCGCTGCAACTGGCGCATCGACGAACTCTGCCAGTCGTTGCAAAACCGCCGCCGGCGCAAATGGCGGGGAGGATGTTAAACATGTCGACCCTGCGTCATATCCTGCGCCGGCCGATGCTTTGCCTGGCGGCTCTTTTTATCGCCCTGGTGGTACTGGCCGCGCTGCTGGCCCCCTGGTGCGCGCCCTTCAATCCCAACGAACAGTTTACCGAAGGGCTGACGATGGACGGCGCGCCGCTGTCGCCGGACGGCACATTCTGGCTCGGCACCGACTTGCTGGGCCGCGACCTGCTGTCCCGGCTGATTTACGGCGCGCGCACCTCGCTGCTGGTGGGGGTGGCCGCCAACGGCCTAGCGGTGTTAATCGGCACGCTGGTCGGCCTGGTGGCCGGCTATGCGCAGGGCAAAATCGGCAGCCTGTTGATGCGCCTGACCGATTTGATGATGGCGTTTCCGGCCCTGTTGCTGGCCATTACGCTGGCGGCGATTTTTCAGCCCAGCGTATGGATCGTCGCGTTGGTGATTGCGATGGTGAATTGGGTGCAGATTGCCCGGGTGATTTACGCCGAAACCACCGCCCTGAGCGCCAGGGACTTCGTGGCGGTGGAAAAAACCCTGGGCGCCGGACCCTGGCGCATCCTGGTGGTGCATTTGCTGCCGCATCTGGTGCCGACCATTCTGGTCTGGGCCACCCTAGGCATCTCCACCACCGTGCTGCTGGAAGCGACGCTGTCGTTCCTCGGCGTCGGCGTCCAGCCGCCGACCGCCAGCTGGGGCAATATTATTTTCGAAAGCCAGACCTATTTTACCTCGGCCCCCTGGCTGGTGTTTTTCCCCGGCGCCGCCATCGTGATGCTCTCGCTGGCATTCAACCTGCTGGGCGACGCGCTGCGCGATGTACTGGACCCCACGTTGAAAGGACGTACCTGATGCTGATTTTCCTTAGCCGGCGGTTTGGCCATGCGCTGCTGATTCTCCTGGGCGTAACGTTGATCAGTTATCTGCTGCTATTTATGCTGCCGGCCGATCCGGCGCGGCAAATCGCCGGGCGCAGCGCCTCGCCGGAAGTGGTGGCCAGCATCCGCCACCAACTGGGCCTGGATCTGCCGTTCTACCTGCAATATTGGCACTATCTGACCGGCCTGCTGCACGGCGATTTGGGCCGCTCGTTTATCCAGCGCAGCGAAGTCGGCGAACTGATCGCCGCCCGTATCGGCCCGTCGCTGGAACTGATGGCCGCCGGTATTTTCTGCGAACTGGTGCTGGGCATTGTGCTGGGATCGCTGGCGGCTTTGCGCCGGGGCGGGGTGGCGGACAAGCTGCTGATGGCATTCTCGTTTGTCGGCGTCTCGGCGCCGCAGTTTATCGCCGCCATGCTGTTTCTTTATGTGTTCGCGGTGGTGCTGAACTGGTTCCCCATGGGGGGCTATGGCGGTTTTGCGCACCTGGCGCTGCCGGCGCTGACGCTGGGCATTCTGGGCAGCGGCTGGTATTCGCGCATGCTGCGCTCCTCGATGATTGAAGTGTTGCATCAGGATTTTATCCGCACCGCGCGCGCCAAGGGGCTGAGCCGCGTCCGCGTGATCTGCCGGCATGTCCTGCCCAACGCCATTTTGCCGCTGATACCGATGATCGGCATCGATATCGGTATTTTTATCGGCGGTCTGGTGGTGGTGGAGTCGGTGTTCGGCTGGCCCGGTATCGGCCAACTGGCCTGGCAGGCTATACAGCAAGTGGATATTCCGGTCATTGTCGGCGTCACTACCGTGTCGGCCGTGGCCATCGTATTGGGTAATTTAATCGCGGACCTGGCTTTGCCCTGGGTTGATCCCCGCATTGACGTAAAAAAACAGTAGAGGAGTGGGAACATGAAAAAAAGTTTACCCATGCTGGTCCTGGCCGGCGCGTTTTATGCCGGCGCGGGCCACGCGGAAGATGCGGTTAACGGCGGCGAAGCGGTAATTACGTATCAAAACGATGTCGCCACCCTGGACCCGGCCATCGGCTATGACTGGCAAAACTGGTCGATGATTAAAAGCCTGTTCGACGGACTGATGGATTATCAACCCGGCACGACCGATCTGGTGACCGATCTGGCGGAAAGCTACGGCGTCTCCGACGACGGCAAGGTCTATACCTTTAAGCTGCGCCAGGGGGTCAAATTCCATAACGGACGCGAGATGACCGCCGATGATGTCAAATATTCGCTGGAGCGTACCGTTAACCCGAAAACGCAAAGTCCGGGCGCCGGTTTCTTCAGTTCCATTGTCGGTTATGACGAGATGGCCGCCGGCAAAGCCGAGCATCTGGGCGGTATCGAAGTGCCGGACGCCTCCACGGTGAAAATTACGCTAAAAGAGCCTAACGCCACCTTCCTGCACGTTATGGCGCTGAACTTCGCTTCGGTGGTGCCGAAAGAGGCGGTGGAGCAATGGGGCGCCGACTTCGGCAAGCATCCGGTGGGCACCGGCGCGTTTGAACTGGGCGGATGGAAACTGGGCCAGGAACTGATCTTTAAAAAGAATCCGCACTACTTCAAGGCCGGCCTGCCGCATATGGACAGCATCCGCTTCGAAGTCGGCCAGGACCCGTCGGTGGCCCTGCTGCGCCTGGAAAAGGGTGAAGTGGATATCGCCGGCGACGGCGTGCCGCCGGCGCGTTTTCTACAGTTTAAGCAAGACCCGAAATACCGGGGCATGCTGGTGACCGGCGACCAGTTGCAGACCGGCTATGTCACCATGAAAACCACGCTGCCGCCGTTTGATAAGCTGGCGGTGCGCCAGGCGGTGAACATGGCGATTAATAAAGACCGCATCGTGCGCATCATCAATGGCCGCGCCGCGCCGGCCAACCAGCCGCTGCCGCCGGCCATGCCGGGCTACGACAAGGATTACCAGGGCTACGGTTATGACGTCGCCAAGGCCAGGCAACTGCTGAAAGACGCCGGTTTGCCTGACGGTTTCAGTACCGAACTCTATGTGATGAACACCGATCCGCAGCCGCGCATTGCCCAGTCGATTCAACAGGATTTGGCCCAGGTAGGTATCAAGGTAAGCATCAAATCGCTGGCGCAGGCCAACGTTATCGCCGCCGGCGGCTCGGCCGATCAAGCGCCGATGGTCTGGTCCGGCGGGATGGCGTGGATCGCCGACTTCCCGGACCCGTCCAATTTCTACGGCCCGATTCTCGGCTGCGCCGGCGCGGTGGAGGGCGGCTGGAACTGGGCGCGCTATTGTAACAAGGCGCTGGACGAAGCGGCGGTCAAGGCCGACAGCATGGCGAAACCGGAACAGCAGCAGGAACGTCTGGCCATGTGGCGCAAAATCTTTACCGATGTGATGAAAGACGCGCCGTGGGTGCCGGTATTCAATGAAAAACGCTTTACCGTCCGCTCGGCGCGGATGGGCGGAGACGATGCGCTGTATGTGGACCCGGTGCATGTCCCGGTCAACTATGATGCCATCTGGATTAAAGCGCCGGCCAAGTAGGCGGTCTATAAGGAGAAGGTCATGTGCCAACATTGCCTGGTAAAAACGATTCACAGCGCCCATCACCATTTCGGTTGGGATAACAGCCTGGCGCCGGCGGCGCGGGTCGACCCCGGCGCCACGCTGGAATTCAATTGTCTGGATTCCGGCAACGGCTATTTTTCCAGCCGGTCCACGGCGCTGGACGTCGGCAATTTGCCGTTCGACCGCATTAATCCGGTGACCGGTCCCATTTATGTGGAAGGCGCCCGGCCGGGCGACGTGCTTAAAGTCACCATCGAACAGTTCAAGCCCGGCGGATTCGGCTGGACGGCAATTATTCCCGGCTTCGGCCTGCTGGCGGATCAATTTACCGCGCCGGCGCTGACGCTTTGGGAGTACGACCCGCGGTCGATGGCGCCAAGCGCGTTCGGCCGTCATGGCCGGGTGCCGCTCAAACCGTTCGCCGGCACCATTGGCGTAGCGCCGGCCGCGCCGGGGCTGCATTCGGTCGTGCCGCCGCGCCGGGTCGGCGGTAATCTGGACATCCGCGATCTCGGCGCCGGCTGCGTGCTGTATTTGCCGGTGGAAGTGGAGGGCGCGCTGTTTTCGGTGGGGGATACCCATGCCGCGCAGGGGGATGGCGAAGTGTGCGGCACCGCCATCGAAAGCGCCATGGACGTGGTGCTCAAGCTGGACGTGGTGAAAAACATGGCGCTGCCGTCGCCGCGTTTCAGCACGCCCGGCCCGGTGACGCGCCATTTGGATGCGGCCGGCTATGAGGTATTTACCGGCGTCGGCGGCGATTTGATGCAGGGCGCCAAAGATGCGCTTAGCCATGCCATCGACTGGCTGAGCCGCGAGCAGGGCATGTCGCCGGAAGAGGCCTATATGCTGTGCTCGGTGTGCGGCGATCTGCGCATCAGCGAGATTGTCGACCTGCCCAACTGGGTGGTGTCGTTTTATTTCCCGAAAGTGGTGCTGAGTTGAGGTCGGGGGTATGAATACAGCCGTGAGCCGTCCGGTATTATCCGTTGAACGTTTATCCATCGATTTTGGCCCGCGCCGGGTGGTGGACGATATCAGCTTCGCGTTGGAACCGGGCAAGACGTTGTGCATCGCCGGTGAATCCGGCAGCGGCAAATCGCTGTCATCGCTGGCGATTATGGGGCTGTTGCCGGGGGATGCGCGGGTGGCCAGCGGCGCGATTGTCTTTGGCAACGACGATTTGCTTAGCCTGACCGAGCGCAGGATGCAGCAGATACGCGGCAAGCGGATCGGCATGATTTTTCAGGAGCCGATGACCTCGCTTAATCCGCTGATGACCGTCGGCCAGCAGTTGGAAGAAACGCTGCGGCGGCATGAATCGCTGGCGCGCGGCGCGCTGCGCCAGCGCATGGTGTCGATGCTTGACGCGGTTAAGCTGCCGCAGGTGGAAAAACGGCTGAAGCAGTATCCGCACGAATTGTCCGGCGGCATGCGCCAGAGGGTAATGATCGCCATGGCGATGCTGTGCCAGCCGGAAGTGCTGATTGCCGATGAACCGACCACCGCGCTGGATGTGACGATCCAGGCGCAGATTCTGCAACTGATGCGGGACTTGCAGCAGGATTTCGCCACCAGCGTGCTGCTGATTACCCATGATATGGGCGTGGTCGCCGAAATGGCCGATGAAGTGGTGGTCATGAATCAGGGACGCATCGAAGAACAGTTGCCCGCGGCGCGGCTGTTTCGCGCGCCGCAGGCAGCCTACACCCGCAAGCTGCTGGCGGCGGTGCCGGTGCTGGGCAGCGCGCCGCCGCTGGCGCAGGTGCTATCGACGGAGCCGATCTTGTCGGTGCGCGATTTAAGCGTACGCTTTCCGCTCAGGCGGGAAGGTTTCAGCGCCAGGCGCCAGGTACATGCGGTGGAAAAAATCAGCTTCGATCTGTTGCGCGGCGAAACGCTGGGCATCGTCGGTGAAAGCGGCTGCGGCAAATCCACCATCGGCAAGGCGCTGATGAATATGATTGCCTTCGAGGGCAGCGCCCGCTTGCAAGGCAAAGAACTCAACGGGTTGCAAGGCGCTGCGCTACAGGCGATACGGCGCGATATTCAAATGGTGTTCCAGGATCCCTATGCCGCGCTTAATCCGCGCAAATCCATTTTCGATCTGGTGGGCGAGCCGCTGCTGATTCACGACGCCATCGCCGATACGCCCCGGCGCGCGCGGGTGGCGACGTTGCTTGAACAGGTCGGCCTGCCGGCCGATGCCATGCACCGCTATCCGCACCAGTTTTCCGGCGGACAGCGCCAGCGCATCTGCATTGCCCGGGCGCTGGCGCTTAATCCCAAGGTGATTATCGCCGACGAATCGGTTTCCGCGCTGGATGTGTCGGTGCAGGCGCAGGTGCTGGAGCTGTTGGAAAAACTGCGCCGCGATTTTAATCTCAGCTACCTGTTTATTTCCCATGATATGGCGGTAATCGAACGCATTTGCCACCGGGTGGCGGTGATGTTCTGCGGCCAGATTGTCGAGATCGGACCGCGGGATCGGGTGCTGCATCATCCGCGCCATCCTTATACCCAGCGGCTGTTGAGCGCGGTGCCGCTGCCCGATACCGAACGGCGGCGCGACTTCCGGGCGCTGCTGCAGGATATGGAGCGTCCCGACCCCATTAAACCGCTGGGCTACCGGATGCCGGAACAGCGGTTCCAGGATTTTGGCAACGGCCACCTGGCGGCCTGTTAACCCCGAATAATCCGGGGGCCGATGATGGCGTCCGGATTACCCGGCCCGAGCCGCCGTTTCCGGCGGCTTGGCTCGCGGTTGCTTTTCCCGGTATACGGGCATGATGTCAACGCTGAAATCTTCCCCCCGCGCCCATGCCAGTTCGTTCAGCGCCCGCTGGATACTGTGAGCCATAGATTATTTTTCATTATTCGCCGACTCTGGTCGATACATCCGCCATATTCCTTGATGGGCGTCATAACATCCTGCCGTCGTTTTGTGCAAAGTGCTGGCCTTGTTTCTGGGTTTCATATATTGCTATTCATAAAACAGGCGACGCGCTGACGTGGCCGGATATAAGAGAGGGATTATGCTGGATTTATTTATAGGCGTGGCGGTGGCCGTGGTGGTGGGGCGCTATATCATCAAAGGCTACTCGGCGACGGGCGTCCTGCTGGTGGGCGGGTTGTTACTGCTGGTTTTAAGCGCTCTGATGGGCAAGAACGTCTTGCCCGCCAGCGCGACGGCCACCGGCTGGCGGGCCACCGATATTGTCGAGTATGTGAAAATCCTGCTGATGAGCCGCGGCGGCGATCTCGGCATGATGATTATGGTGCTGTGCGGGTTTGCGGCGTATATGACCCATATCGGCGCCAACGACGTGGTGGTGAAACTCGCCTCGCGTCCGCTGCAAATGATCAATTCGCCCTATTTGCTGATGGTGGCCGCCTATTTGATGGCGTGCCTGATGTCGCTGGCGGTATCGTCGGCGACCGGCCTGGGCGTATTGCTGATGGCGACCCTGTTCCCGGTGATGGTCAATGTCGGGATTAGCCGGGGCGCGGCGGCGGCTATCTGCGCCTCTCCCGCGGCCATTATTCTCTCCCCGACCTCCGGCGACGTGGTGCTGGCCGCCAAAGCCGCTGAAATGCCGCTGGTGGATTTCGCGTTTAAAACCACGCTGCCCATCTCTATTGCGGCGATCGTCTGCATGGCCGTCGCGCACTTTTTTTGGCAGCGTTATCTGGATAAAAAAAATCACGAAGAGCACCATATTTTAGACGTCAGCGAAATCAAAACCCATGCGCCGGGTTTCTATGCCGTTTTGCCGTTTACACCGATTATCGGCGTGTTGATCTTCGACGGCAAATGGGCGCCGGAGCTGCATATTATTACCGTTCTGGTGATTTGCATGCTGCTGACGGCGATCGTTGAATTTTGCCGCAGTTTCAGCGCGCAGAAGGTCTTTGCCGGACTGGAAGTGGCCTACCGCGGCATGGCCGATGCGTTTGCCACGGTGGTGATGCTATTGGTGGCCGCGGGCGTGTTTGCCCAGGGGCTGAGCACCATCGGTTTTATCAGCGGGTTGATCGGCATGGCGCAGTCCTTCGGCAGCGGCGGCATCGTGATGATGCTGGTGCTGGTGGCCATCACCATGCTGGCGGCCATGACCACCGGTTCCGGCAATGCGCCGTTCTATGCTTTTGTCGAACTGATCCCGAAACTGGCGGCGCAAATGGGCATCAATCCGGCTTATCTGGTGATCCCCATGCTACAGGCGTCGAACCTCGGCCGCACCTTATCGCCGGTTTCAGGCGTGGTGGTGGCCGTGGCGGGCATGGCGAAAATCTCGCCGTTTGAAGTGGTGAAACGCACCTCCGTGCCCGTGCTGGTGGGGCTGATCGTGGTGATTGTAGCCACCGAACTGCTGATCCCCGCACGTTGACCGGCGGCAGGTAAGGGTGTGCGGCTGTTCACGCCGGCGGTCCATCGCTGAACGCATCCGCGAACTTGCGCATCAGCCGCACCAGTTCATCGATCTCCCGGGGGTCCCAGGAGGCGAAAATGGCGCGGCCCATCCTTTCGCGCGCGGCGTCCACCAAATCGGTCATCGCCTTGCCCTGCGGGGTGATAACGGCTTCACGCACCCGGTGGTCGGCGCGGTTGCCCTGGCGCGCCGCCAGGGCCAGGCTTTCCAGCTTGGCGACCTGGCGGCTCACCGTGG
>JAATFX010000027.1 GCA_015654925.1 Enterobacterales bacterium
CCGTAATCCATTATCCGGCAAACCGGCGGTTCGGCATTAGGGCTGATTTCAACTAAATCTACGCCCGCTTCCTCGGCTTTTTCAAGCGCTTCATTGAGGCTGACTATGCCAATCTGCTCGCCGTCAATCCCCGTCAGACGAACCTCTGCTGCGCGGATTTCTCGGTTGATACGATTAGGACGCGCCGGTTGAACTCGTTTTCCGCCTTTAATACTTTATACCTCCAGTTGATGAAGATTACGGCTGCGAATCTCAAGCTGCAGCTTTTCAATAATCTCGTTAACGTCGATGCTGCCCAAGTCGATGCCGCGGCGTGTACGCACGGCAACTTTGCCTGCCTCGGTTTCTTTATCACCGCAGACCAGCATGTAGGGCACCCGACGCAAAGTATGTTCGCGGATTTTAAAGCCTATTTTCTCATTTCTCAAGTCTGCTTTTACACGAATGCCGGCAGCAGACAATCTTTCCGTCACTTTTGCGACGTACTCCGACTGATTGTCAGTGATATTCATCACCACAACCTGGGTCGGCGCCAGCCATGTCGGATAAAAACCCGCGTACTCTTCGGTTAGAATACCGATAAACCGTTCCATTGAACCCAAAATGGCGCGATGGATCATTACCGGCACTAAACGTTCGTTGTTTTCGCCTATATAAGAGGCGCTCAGGCGACCCGGTAATGAGAAGTCCAGCTGTACCGTACCACATTGCCATGCGCGATCGAGACAATCGAGCAGGGTAAATTCTATTTTAGGACCATAAAAAGCGCCCTCGCCCGGCAAAAATTCAAAAGCGATGCCGTTTTCAGTTAACGCGGCGGCCAGGTCATTTTCCGCCCGATCCCACGTCTCGTCGGAACCGATACGTTTTGCAGGACGCGTGGAGAGTTTAACCAGGATATTATCAAAGCCAAACGTACCGTAAATATCATACACCATTTTGATGCAATTGTTTACTTCATCCCGAATCTGATCTTCGGTACAGAAAATATGGGCATCGTCCTGGGTGAAACCGCGTACGCGCATCAGGCCGTGCAGAGACCCCGACGGCTCGTTGCGGTGGCAGCTGCCGAACTCGGCCATGCGCAGCGGGAGATCGCGATAGGACTTCAGCCCCTGGTTGAAGATCTGCACGTGACCCGGGCAATTCATCGGCTTAATGCAATACTCGCGGTTTTCCGATGACGTGGTAAACATATGCTCGGCATAGTTTTCCCAATGGCCGGTTTTTTCCCACAGCACGCGGTCCATCATGAACGGACCTTTCACTTCCTGGTAGTGATAGGCTTTGAGTTTCATGCGCACAAAGGCTTCAAGCTCGCGGAAGATAGTCCAGCCGTCGTTGTGCCAGAATACCATGCCGGGCGCTTCTTCCTGCATATGGTACAAATCGAGCTGTTTGCCGATTTTGCGGTGATCGCGTTTGCCCGCTTCTTCCAGGTGCTGCAGATAGGTGTTCAACTGTTTTTTATCACCCCAGGCGGTACCGTAGATGCGTTGCAGCATTTTATTTTTGCTGTCGCCGCGCCAATACGCCCCGGAGGTTTTTTGTAATTTGAAATGATGGCAAAAACGCATATTCGGCACGTGCGGACCGCGGCACATATCGACATATTCTTCGTGGTGATACAGGCCGGGACGATCGTCGTGGCTGATGTTCTCGTCGAGGATGGCGACTTTATATAGTTCGCCGCGGGCGACAAAGACGTCGCGCGCCTGCTGCCAGCTCACTTTTTCCTTGATGACGTCGTAATCCTTATCGGCCAGCTCATGCATGCGCTTTTCGAGCAGATCGATATCTTCCTGGGTCAGGGTGCGATCCAGATCAACGTCATAATAAAACCCTTTATCGATAACCGGACCGATGGCCATTTTGGCATCGGGCCACAGCTGCTTGATGGCATGCCCCAGCAGATGCGCGCAGGAATGGCGGATAATTTCCAGCCCAGCTTCATCTTTGGCGGTGATGATGGCGAGCTGCGCATCATCGGTAATCATATCGACGGCGTCGGTTAATTCACCGTTGACCCGGCCGGCAATGCAGGCCTTGGCCAGACCGGGACCGATATCACGGGCAACATCAAGGGGTGAGACGGGATGATCGAACTGACGCTGACTTCCATCAGGAAGGGTAATCACTGGCATGGTTGTTTCCTTAATTTGCAGTGGTGATCCATACGCGAGAACACATACAAATTTTTGTCATTCAAACTTCATAGGTTGGTATGCGCTATCGGGCTTTACTTTGCCGGATATAAGCACGCTCCCGCACCGGTAGAACGTCCGGGGGTGTGACGCATTGTTGGGAACCGTAATACTACCACCGAAAAGATGGATGTCGCCACGCTTAAAGAAAAAAAGCTTAGGCAATCATGGGATAGCACCTTGCGCCGCTTGGTTAGCAGCCTATAAATACGCACCTGCATTTATTCTCCCCGGCGCGCTTTCGGACGGCGGATATCCGGCTACAACACGCTGAATTCTTTCTATATCGCGACCGCCGATAGTGATAGACTTTCGCGCGTAATCCCTATTGGCAACCTAAGATGCTTAAAACGTTCTCGATGTACGCGATGGTCGGCGTAATTAATACCCTTATTCATTGGGCTGCATTTGGTTTATTCCACTACTGGGCCGGCATGGATCAGACGTTGTCTAATTTTTGCGCGTTTTGTATTGCGGTAACCTTCAGCTTTTTTGTCAACGCGCGTTTCACGTTCAAAAAAAGCGCCACCACCATGCGTTATATTTTTTATATCGTATTCATGGGGGCCATGGCTTTAGCCGTGGGCTGGCTTGGCGATCGGTTGCATGCACCCGCTATCATTACTCTGATCGTCTTTTCAGGCGTAAGTCTGATATGTGGATTTTTTTATTCAAAATTCATCGTTTTCAAGGAAAATAAAGCGTGAAAATATCCTTGGTTGTGCCGGTTTTTAATGAAGCGGAAATGATACCGCTATTTTATAAAGCGGTAAGAGAGTTTGAGCCGCTGAAGCAATATGACGTGGAAATCGTTTTTATCAATGACGGCAGCAAGGATAAAACTTCCGAGATCGCCTGGGCTTTTGCCCTGGCCGATCCCCTGGTCGCGGTGCTGGACTTCACCCGTAATTTCGGTAAGGAACCGGCGCTGTTCGCTGGCCTGCAATATGCCACCGGCGACGCCGTCATCCCCATTGACGTCGACTTGCAAGACCCCATCGCGGTCATCCCCCTACTGGTGCAAAAATGGCAGGAAGGCGCCGATATCGTGCTGGCCAAGCGTTCCGATCGCATGACCGATAGCCGGATGAAACGCAAAACCGCAGAATGGTTCTATAAACTGCACAATAAAATCAGCTCGCCGAAAATCGAAGAAAATGTCGGGGATTTTCGCCTGATGTCCCGCGAGGTGGTGGATAATATCCTGCTGCTGCCGGAGCGCAACCTGTTTATGAAAGGCATTCTGTCCTGGGTGGGCGGCCGCACCGTGGTGGTGGAATATTCCCGGGCCAGCCGCGTGGCGGGCGAATCGAAGTTCAACGGCTGGAAGCTGTGGAACCTGGCCATCGAAGGTATTACCAGCTTTTCAACCTTCCCCCTGCGCATTTGGTCCTATCTGGGGCTGACGGTTGCCCTGTTCGCTTTTTTCTATGCGGCCTGGATGATCCTCGACAAATTGATTTGGGGCAATAGCGTACCGGGTTATCCCTCGATCATGACGGCGATTCTGTTTTTGGGCGGGGTGCAGCTGATCGGCATAGGCGTGCTGGGTGAATATATCGGGCGAATTTATATGGAAACGAAAAAACGGCCCCGTTTTATCATTCGGAAAAAACCCTAAAGCATTAACATCTTATCAAAATGGATTCAACAGCTAATTATCATACGATACAAGCTGTCAAGTGAAATTTATTTGCTTGCACCAAAAAGCAGCAAACCCGCCGGAGCGGGTTTGCTTGAATCAGCGAGTCATTATGAGGTAGGTTATACCAAAGCAGTAACGACAGCGACCCAAAAAGCCATACATATTAATACTATGCTGGGCAACGTTAACCGATAGAATTGATCCATAACACCCTCTCATTTACCTGACATCTTTTAAGAATTATCCTACGCCTTTTCATTCCATCAAAACAGGATCTGGATCATTCTTTAATAATTTTAATGCTTAAAAAACACCCTCTGGATCACATACTGCGCGGTGATTCCGCCCGGCTGATGCAAACGCCGGGCAAAAGCAAGCGCGGATTTACCGCTAGGCGTTGACGTTGAGTAACACGCCGGATAATCCTACTAATACCGCTAGCAACAGCAGACTAATCCACTTCCAGCGCTGTTCTGATTTAAGACTCATCTTATTCTCCGATTTGCCGTCATTCGCTATATCGGCAGCGGCGTGGAAAACTTGACGGCATAAGCGAAAAAAATGTAACCCGCTTTAGCCTAACGGGATGGACGTCGATTGGTGCTATGCTTGAAGCCAATTTTCGATGCTAGGAGAGTGTTATGATACAGATAACGACCCTGACTTTGGCTCCTTCGCTGGACAGCGCCACCACCACCGATCGCATTTATGCTGAAGGGAAATTGCGTTGTTCGGCCCCGCTGTTCGAGCCGGGAGGCGGCGGTATCAATGTGGCCCGCGCCATTGTGCATCTGGGCGGCAAGGCAACCGCCCTGTTTCCCATCGGCGGCCCCACCGGCCGCCATCTGGCCGAACTGCTGACCCAGGAAGGGATAATCACCGATGCCATAGAAACCCGCGATTGGACCCGCCAGAACCTGCACGTGCATGTAGCGAGCACCGGCGAGCAGTATCGCTTCGTCATGCCCGGCGCGCACTTGACCAATGACGAATTCCACTTGTTCGAACAGCGGCTGCAAAACCTGCCCGCCGGCTCATTATTAGTGATTAGCGGCAGCCTGCCGCCGGGCGTCAGCGTCGAAAATTTACAGCATTTATTGCGTGACGCGCAGCGACGCGGCCTGCGCTGCATCGTCGATAGTTCCGGGCCGGCCCTGAAGGCCTGCCTCGACGTCGGCAATCTTGCGCTGGTTAAACCCAACCAAAAGGAACTGGCGGAACTGGTGCAGCGGGAATTAAACGATCCTGACGCCGTGCGGCAAGCCGCCATGGAAATTATCGCCCAGGGCAAGACCGAGCGCGTGGTGGTGTCCCTGGGACCCCAGGGCGCGCTGGCGGTGGATAAAGACCATGTATGCCAGGTGGTGCCGCCGCCGGTAAAAACCATGAGTACCGTAGGCGCCGGTGACAGCATGGTAGGCGCGATGACGCAAAAAATTGCCGCCGGGGCTGATTTGCTGGATATGGTGCGGTATGGCGTGGCGGCGGGCAGCGCCGCGACCCTGCATAAAGGCACCCGTTTATGCACGCTCGACGACACCAAGCGCATTTATGACTACTTGTGTCGGGAAACGGTGATTTGATGATGATGGCGTAGCGCCTTACCGGCGGTACGCCACGCCTGACATGGGCTGCCGCTATTGGGGCGCCTGGGAAGCAAAAATGCCCTGCCCTTGCGGAATCTGCGTGAAGCGTTGCAAAATATCGCTATAGGTTTGAGCCGGATCCAAATCGCCGAAAGACTGCGGATAGATAAATTTCGCCAGGTATTCCATTCCGACGATATTATAAGGATGGTTATAAAAATTATGGTAGATACCATAGAACCGATGGTTTTTTATCGCCGACAGCTCGCTGAAACCGGTGCGTGTTTCCATATGATTGAATGCGGCATTTACCTGTGCCTGGGTCACGCCGTAACCAAAGGGTACGGCGGCATTGGTTTTTTGCGCCCACTGCGAGCCGGAGACGATATAGACATCAGGCTTCATGGCAATCACTTTTTCCAGGGCGACATCGCCCGTAGGTCCCGGCAAGAGTTCTGAACCCGCATTACGGGCCCCGACCGCTTCCACCAGGCCGCCCCAGCCGACATGGGCATGGGTAAAGCAGCAGCTATCCAGGCCGCCCAGTCCCGCTTTCGCTTCGATAAATACCAGCGGCTTGTCTTTTACCTTGGCCACCTGCTCGGTGATATGCCGGTAATGCGCCTGGTAAAAATCCACATACTCTTTCGCTTCGCCCTCGCGGTTAAGGATGGCGCCCAATAACGTCACGCTGCGCGGGGTATTTTCCACCGGCTTGAACATGGTATCGATAAACACCACCGGGATATTCAGGGCCTGCATTTTTGCCAATACGCCCCCTTGCGCCAGCGAGGGTTTGGAACGCAGCTGCGCAATCAGCAGATCGGGTTTTTTGGCGATAACGCTTTCGACATTCACCTCGCCTTGATCGCTAAACCCCATATCCAGGATGTCATCGGCCTGCGGCCATTTTTTATCCAGCAGTTGCCAGGTATGGGTATCGCTTTTTTTCAACAGATTATTCCAGGTCACCAGCCGCGCGAAGGGGTCCTGGCGATCCAGCAGCGCCAGTGTCAGTATATCCCGCCCGTCCTGCAACACCACATGCTTAGGCTCGCGGGGCAAAACAATGGACTGACCGTCCACATCCGTCAGCGTTACCGGATAGGTGGTGGCGAACGCCAGAGGGGCAGCTAAAACCGCTGCGGCCCATATAGATAAAGATAAATAAGACTTCATGGTTATTTCCGTGAGCTAAATCAGTACGGTAATGATAATCAATTCCATTTTCATTGCAAGCCGATGATTTTTGTGACGACGTTAATTTTAAGCATCGCGTGTTTAAGGCCAACAACAATAGTAATTATCAGTTGACATAACTTACTTTCGCCCCAACACTCTCTCCATGCTTTACCAGCGCGGCCCGTGACGCGAACCTTACCGAGTCCCGGCTTGTTGGCAGGCCCTTCTCTATTGAACCCGATACGCGCCGTTGATCTGCTTGCTGGCCGTGCTTTTTCGGGTTCGCTCCATCGGTCATCGTCGCCGCATATGTTGGCGGGTGTGCCGATTTGACAAGATTTTGTCACCGAAGTGATTCATACCTTAACCGGCAGAGCGACTTTAGGGGGATACGACGATGTGGCATGCCATAAGCACTATGCTGGCAGAACAGTTTGGCCAGAATGAGATCCGCGAGCACCGGGAATTGCCCGGCGGTGAGCTGCATTCAGCCTGGTATATCCGCTATGGCGAACATCAGCTGTTCGTGAAGAGCGATGCGCGCGAACTGTTGCAAAAATTCACCAACGAGGCCGATCAACTTGAGATGCTAGCACGCAGCAATACGGTGCGCATTCCCAAAGTCCACGGCGTCGGCAGTTCCCGCGATGAAAGTTTCCTGATCCTGGATTATCTGGAAGAACGCCCGTTTGACGCCCATGGCGCCTACTGCCTGGGGCAGCAATTGGCCCGTTTGCATCAATGGAGCGAACAGCCCCAGTTCGGCCTGGATTTCGATAACGATCTTTCCACCGTCACGCAGCCCAACTCGTGGCAGCGCCGCTGGTCGGTGTTTTATGCCGAGCAGCGTATCGGGTGGCAACTGCAGTTGGCGGCGGAAAAAGGGCTGCACTACGGCCCTATCGACGACGCGATTGCGGCGATTGCCGAGCGCCTGCATGACCATCAGCCCCAGCCTTCGCTGTTGCACGGCGATCTGTGGCCGGACAATTGCGCCAATAGCAGTAACGGCTGTTTTCTCTACGATCCGGCCTGCTATTGGGGCGATAGGGAATGCGATTTGGCCATGTTGCCGCTGTATGGGCAATTGTTGCCCCAAATCTATGACGGCTATCAGAGCGTCTGGCCGCTGGAAAAAGGATTTATCGAACGCCAGCCGATTTATCAGCTCTACTACCTGTTAAACCGGGCGTATTTGTTTGGCGGGGAGCACATCGGCACCGCCCAGGAGGCGCTCGACCGAGTGCTGAGCGACAAATAATCCATCAGGCCGGGCCAGCCTGCCCCGGCCTGATGGATGCCATGCCGATCAATGTATCTATAAAAAACCCAGCAGTTTAAAAACAAAATAGCCGACTACCGCCAGCACCACCGGCAGAATGTAGAGCGGGAAAAATTGCAGCAGGATGGTGTGACGCGGCATGATGATTTTATCCTCCAGCTGCGCCCGGCTCAGGCCGTCGGCTCCCCGGGCCTGCTCCAGCACCATTTGATCTTCCACCCCTTCGCGGATATGCCTGGCCTGTCGCGACATGCGCGCGCCCGATGCCTGGAGCGCCAGGCCGACAAAAATCAAAATATAGATAAGCCAAAAAAGAAGGTTGGCGCTGAAGATCGATCCCGCAAACACCGGCTGCGGCGAGTTATACCAAAATATATTGAGAAATGGCGTGTTAAACCGCAGCATGTCGATAATGACATGGAAAAAATCGGCCATTACCGCATTAATACCCTTATTTTGCTCGCTATGCTGATAAATAAATTTCAAGACGGAGATTAAAGTCGAGAGTAAAGCCGGTATAAAAATAATCCATCCCGCCAGCCGTTTGATCACGGCCAGTCGGCCAGCTTGTTGATACGTCATGTGCTCCCCTTGTTAAACGACGCCAACCAGAATGCTTAAGTTTATCTATAATTTAGGTTTTGTGCCCGGTTGTTTTTCGTGAATCGCGTTTTCCTTTCCCCATCACCTTTAAGTCGTTTGGTGTTATTCTCTGGGTCTACCTTCTTTTATCGCCGTCAGGAGCCTTATACATGCCGTTGAAACTACCTCAGGAAGCCGTAATTTTTGATATGGATGGATTGCTGATTGACTCTGAGCCTTTATGGCACCAGGCGGAACTCGATATTTTCGCCGCCATGGGCATGGATGTCGCCACTCATGACGCGATTCCGGATACGTTGGGTATGCGCATCGATCAGGTGGTAAAAAGCTGGTACCAGCTTAGCCCCTGGCAAGGCGCGTCGGTGGAAGAGGTCGCCAAGCGGATTATCATGCGCGCGGTGACGCTGATCGACGAGCGGCGTCCGCTGTTGCCCGGCGTGGAACAGGCGCTGGAAACGGTTAAGGCCGGCGGGCTGAAAATCGGCATGGCGTCCGCCTCGCCGCTGTTTATGCTGGAGAATGTGCTGGAAATGTTCAACCTGCGCCACTATTTTGACCATCTGGCCTCGGCGCAAAACCTGCCCTACAGCAAACCGCATCCGGAAGTCTATTTGCAAGCGGCATCCCAGCTGGGCGCCCAACCGGAACGGTGCACGACCCTTGAAGATTCATTTAACGGCATGATCGCCACCAAAGCGGCGCGGATGCGTTCGATCGTGGTGCCGGACGCGGCTTTGCGCGCCGATCCCCGCTGGGCGGTGGCGGACGTGAAGCTGGAATCGCTGCTGGAACTCACGGCCGGGCATATTAGCTAAACGCCGCCGCCCGGCCCGGGTAAAGCTTATAAAAAGTCGTCGCGCTTAGGCGTGAAACTATCGATCAGCACGCTGCCATCTTCCAGCGACACCACGCCGTGCATCTCATGTTTAACCGCGCGATAGGCATCGCCGGTTTTCAGCACCCGCGTTTCACCTTCGATGGTCACCTCAAAACTGCCGGCGGCGACATAAGCTATCTGATCGTGGATATCATGCTGATGCGCGGTGCCGATGGCGCCTTTGGCAAAATGCACGCAAACCATCATTAAATCATCGCTCCAGGTCATGACTTTGCGTTTTACCCCGGCGCCGACCGCTTCCCAAGGTGTCTCATCATCGATAAAAAAGGTTTTCATATTTACTCCGTTTAACGGGCCGGCATAAGCGGCGGTGTGAAGACTGTCAAGTTGCTCCATTCTAGAGTGAACCACACGGAATGAAACGGGAAAATTTGCAAAGCATGACCGTCCTCATAAAATAAATAAAACAATATTTCATTTTTATTGAATTCATGTCCCGGTAGCACTATCATTTCACCATTAGAAAGAGATCACCGGCCAATCGCCACGCATCGGGGTCACTGCCACGCCCCGATGCGCGGCGGCCGGTTTTTTCTCCTGGGGCCAGCCCCCTTACACGAACATGTTCTGAAAGAGAGGCATTACCATTATGGAAGTACGCCAAAGCATTCATAGCGATCACGCAAAACACCTGGATACCGACGGTCTGCGTAGCCAGTTCATGATCGAGAAAATCTTCGAAGCCGATGCCTATACCATGACGTATAGCCATATCGATCGGATTATCGTCGGCGGGATCAAGCCGGTAACCAAGGCGGTGTCCATCGGCGGCGAAGTGGGTAAACAGCTGGGCGTGAGCTATTTCCTGGAACGCCGGGAATTGGGCGTAATCAATATCGGCGGGCCGGGCGTCATCGTCGTTGACGGCAAAACCTATGAAATCGGCCATCAGGAAGCCCTGTATGTGGGCATGGGCGCAAAAGACGTGCAGTTCACCAGCGTGGACGCCGCCAAGCCGGCTAAATTC
>JAATFX010000059.1 GCA_015654925.1 Enterobacterales bacterium
CACTACGAACCCGTCTGCACCGTATACGGTGGCGCTGCTAAGAAGCAGCGACGCTATGAGCAACTTTTTCATCGCCATCGTGGTTATGCGTTCTTCCTAACATAATCCCCGGCGCTAGAGCCGGGAGAAATCATTGAAAAGAGCAAGCCCCATTAACAACACCAGCAAAATCGAACCGATGCGATAACTGAAATCCTGCACTCGTTCGGAAACCGGCCCACCCTTAAGCTTTTCTATCGCCAGGAAGAGCAAGTGACCACCATCTAACACCGGTAGCGGGAACAGATTGATGATACCCAGGTTGACGCTGATAAGCGCCAGGAACATCAGGTAGTACACCATTCCATATTCCGCTGACATCCCTGCGCCCTGGGCTATGGAAATCGGCCCGCTCAGGTTGTTCAGCTTAACATCTCCCGTTACCAGTTTGCCCAGCATGCCGACGGTCAATTTCATCAGCTGCCAGGTTTTTTCGCCAGCCTGCAACCCTGCGGGCAACAAGCCGTACTGGCGTATCGTTTTATATTCCTCTGGTAATGGTATCACCTGCGGTACCACACCTGCGAAGCCTTCCACTTCGCCTTTACCCACTGGCTTCTCGTCCGGAGTCAGCGCAATGCTTTGACTCACGCCCTGCCGGTCGATCTCCACCGCCAGGACTTTACCGGGATTATCCCGTACGCGCATGACAAAATTCTGCCAGCGGCCGATGGGCTGACCATCGACTTTAACGATCCTGTCGCCAGCTTGCAAACCGGCTTTCGCCGCCGCCGACGCCGGCTGTACTTCCGCCAGCACCGGTTCTATCTGCGGACCGCGTGGAATAATGCCCAGCGCGATAATAGGGTCCTGCTTATCCGGCTCGAAGTTCCACTCGCGCAAATCGAGGGTTTTTCTCTCGACGCGCGACGAGCCGAACGGCGCTACGCCGACGCTGGTCTGGCTGTCGCCAATCTTGCCGATCAGCTCCAGACGAACCGAATCCCAGTCAGGCGTTTCGATGCCGTCAACCGACTTTAGTTCCATGCCGGGCGAAATTTCCGCCTGCGCGACGATGGAATTAGGCGTTACCTCACCTATTACCGGCCGAAAGCTCGGAACGCCGATTAAAAAAACCAGCCAGTAGGCAAACACCGCAAAAATGAAATTGGCGATGGGCCCGGCGCTGATAATGGCGGCGCGCTGCCAGACTTTCTTATGGTTAAAGGCTTCATGCCGGCGTTCGGGGGGCACGGTGTCCACCCGCTCGTCCAGCATTTTCACATATCCCCCCAGGGGGATGGCCGCAATCACATATTCGGTGCCGCGTTTATCCCGGTGGCGCCACAGCGCGCGGCCAAAACCGATAGAAAAACGTTCCACGGTTACGCCGCAGCGGCGGGCCACCCAAAAATGGCCGAATTCATGCACTGTAATCAATATACCCAGCGCAACGATAAATGCAGCGAGACTCCAGAGAAAGTGCAACATGATAACTCCTGGCCCCTTGATTAAATAGCTCTAAAAATCAGCAGCATTAAACAGGCGAAAACCGGTACCGCAGCCGTCAGGCTATCGATGCGATCGAGAATGCCCCCGTGACCGGGGATCAGGTGACCGCTGTCTTTGATACCGGCCTCGCGTTTGAACATGCTTTCCGTCAGATCGCCGAGCACCGAAGCCATCACCGCGATGATCGAACAGGCCAGCAACCCCAGCGGCGCCGCATCGAGCGGCGCATATTTGCCGAACAGCCAGGAAATGACGGCCGACGTTACCAGGCCCCCGACCAGCCCTTCCCAGGTTTTGCCCGGCGAGACTTTCGGCGCCAGTTTATGCCGTCCCAGCGCGCGGCCGAAGATATAGGCGCCCGAATCCGCGCCCCAGACCAGCACCATCACGTACAGCAGCCACCAGGCGCCGGTAAAGGAGTTAATGGCGTAATGGTATTGGCGCAGGGTCAGCATGCCCCAGAAAAAAGGCATGATGGTCAGCACGCCAAACAGCAGCCGCAGCGAGTATGAATGGCGCCAGAACGCGCTGGAGCGCGGATAAAGCAGCACCAGCACCAATGCGCCCGCCCACCACGCCAGCGACGCCACCAGCGCGAATTTTACCATGAAGGTGGAGGAGAACGGATGATAATCCGGAATGGTGAACATCATTAACGCCAGCAGCAGTCCGCACAGGATGGATAGCCAGATGCGCTGGCTGCGGGTGGCTAAACCCGCCAGCTGCCCCCACTCCCACGCCGCGAGCATGCACACCGCGAGCGTAACCAGCGCAAACCCCACGATGGGCAATAAAAACAGCGCGGCGATAACGATAGGTATCAGGATAAAGGCAGTAATCAAGCGAGACTTCAGCAAAAATGCCCCCTAGGACGCGATGACATCATTAGGCGTAGCTCCCCCGAAGCGCCGCTCGCGTTGAGCAAAAGCATTCAACGCACCTTCAAAAACGTGTTCGTCGAAATCCGGCCACAGCACATCGGTAAAATAAAGTTCCGCATAGGCTATCTGCCAGAGTAAGAAATTACTGATCCGATGTTCTCCGCCGGTGCGAATCACCAGATCGACCGGTGCTAGTTCATTGAGGCAAACGTGTTGACACAGGGCATCCTCATCGATTTGATCTGGGCGCAGCTTTCCTTCCTGCACTTTTTCCGCCAGTTGTCTCACGCCCTGAATAATATCCCAACGGCCGCCATAATTCGCAGCAATATTTAGGGTGAGGCCGTCGTTATTTTGCGTCAGCGCCTCGGAACGGCGTATACGTTCCTGCAACCGCAGGCCAAACCGGCTGATATCGCCGATGATACGTAAGCGGACGTTATGCTTATGCAGGCTTTTGACCTCGCTGTCCAGCGCCCTGACGAACAGTTCCATCAACGCGGAAACCTCCTGCGTCGGCCGGTTCCAGTTTTCGCTGCTGAATGCATAGAGCGTCAGCGCGTCAAAATGATGGCTTACGGCAAAACTGACTGAGCGCCGGACAGACTTTACTCCCGCCTTGTGGCCAAAGATACGTAACTTTCCCCGGCTTTTTGCCCAGCGACCGTTGCCATCCATGATGATGGCCACATGACGGGGGGTGGATGATGACGGAATAATAGCCTCTGGCTGATTTTCGGACGACATAACGCTTACGTATTTCCTCAATAAGAATACAACCGTCTTTCCGGAACAACAGGCCCCGAATGCGCAAAAAAGCCGTGTTCTGACACGGCCGCTCCTGATTTTTTATGGCCAGCCATCATCCCAGGAGACAAGTGGCGCTGACTATATCATTTCAACCGCAATGGAACAAATCAGGTAATTTCCCGCATCCATTGAATTTTACTCAATAAAATGGGCGCTTTCATGCCGCGCCAGGCTGCGTGCTTCCCGATCGATCGCCACCACGTCATCGACGCTGTTCGGCTCCGTCAATACCATGCTTTCCAGGGTTTTACGGTTCAGGTCGGCAATATCGGTAAAACGAATCTTACCCTGCAAAAACGCCGCCACGGCCACTTCGTTGGCCGCGTTAAGGGTGGTGGTCGCCGCCTGGCCGAGTTCAAACGCATCGATGGCCAGCCGCAGGCAAGGATAACGCCCATCGTCCGGCCGCTCAAAGGTCAGCGCGCCGATACTGAAGAAATCCAGCGTCTTCACCCCGCTCGTCACCCGGTCGGGATAGGCCATCGCGTGGGCGATGGGGGTGCGCATATCCGGCGAGCCAAGCTGCGCGAGCACGCTGCCGTCGCAGTAGCGCACCATGGAATGAATCACCGACTGCGGGTGCAAAATCACTTCCATTTGCGCGGCGGAGGCGTTGAATAACCAGCGCGCCTCGATATACTCCAGCCCTTTGTTCATCATCGTCGCCGAGTCCACCGATATCTTGCGCCCCATCGACCAGTTGGGATGGGCGCATGCCTGATCGGGCGTTTTACCCGCCAGGTCGGATAACGGGGTCTGGCGGAACGGGCCGCCGGAACCGGTGAGGATAATGCCGGAGACGCCGTGCGCCTCCAGGGAAGCGTACCCTAACTGGCGCTGAAGTGTTTCGGGCAAACTCTGAAAAATCGCATTATGCTCGCTGTCGACCGGTAATAGTTGCGCTTTGCTGCGCTGTACCTCGTCCATAAACAGCCGGCCGCAGGTGACCAGGGCTTCTTTATTGGCCAGCAGCACGGATTTGCCGGCGCGGATAGCCGCCAGGGTGGGCAGCAGCCCCGCGGCGCCCACAATGGCCGCCATCACCTGATCGACTTCGTCCAGGGCGGCCAGTTCGCAGGCCGCCTGGGCCCCCGCCATCACCTCGACGCGGGCGCCGGCATCCTGCAGGCGACGTTTGAGCTCCCGCGCCGACGCGGCGTCGGCCATGCAGGCATAGGCGGGACGGAAATCCAGGCACTGCTGGGTCAGCACGTCGATATTTTGCCCGGCGACCAGGGCAATCACCTTAAACTTATCCGGATTATGTTTTACAACGGACAACGTATTGGTTCCAACGGAACCAGTAGAGCCGAGAATCGTCAAATGCCTCATGAGGGTACTCTGGACAATCGCTAGTCAAAAAGGTTAAGGAGCACAGTAGTCTGAAACGTTGCGCAACGTTTGTCTATGATGCCAGCAACAAAAAAAAACGCCGTAGCGGCAAACAATTCCTTGATTGGCCGCTACGGCGTGGTCATAGCGTTGGCAGAGTTCTGGCTTGCCTCTAGCATAGTGCACCGCGGTACATTTGGATGCACGGTAGCGCGAAAAGATTAAATTTCCATTAACTCCGCTTCTTTGTCAGCCAGCGCGCTATCGACTTTTTTGATAAAGGCGTCGGTCAGCTTCTGGATATCTTCTTGCGAACGACGATCCTCGTCCTCGCTGATCTCTTTATCTTTCAGCATGGCCTTCACTTTATCGTTGGCATCGCGGCGCACGTTGCGCACCGATACCCTGCCCTGCTCCGCCTCGGCGCGCACGACCTTGATCAAATCGCGGCGGCGCTCTTCGGTCAGGGGCGGCAGCGGAACGCGAATCACGGTGCCGGCGGACGACGGGTTCAGCCCCAGGTCGGATGCCATGATGGCTTTCTCCACGGCCGGGCTTAACGAGCGATCGAACACGGTAATGGCCAGGGTACGGGAATCTTCGGCCACGACATTGGCCAGTTGGCGCAGCGGCGTCGACGTGCCGTAATATTCGATTTGAATACCATCAAGCAGGCTCGGAGACGCGCGGCCAGTGCGGATTTTGCCGATGTGGTTTTTGAATGCGTCCACGCATTTTTCCATGCGCATCTCTGCATCTTTGCGGATTTCATTAATCACGTTGCGAACCCTTGGAAACTGGTTTATCCGGGCGGGCTTAAGCTTACGTCAAGCCCGTGATAGTCTGAACCAGCCGCAGCTAGTCCTTCGGTATAATGTTGCCGATTATACGGCATGATACTGTAATCTAACGCTCAATTACTACTTCGTAATCAGCGTGCCCTCTTTTTCGCCCATCACCACGCGGCGCAGCGCGCCGGGTTTATTCATATTGAATACCCGGATAGGGATATTGTGATCCCGGGCGAGAGTGAAGGCCGCCAGATCCATCACTTTAAGCTCCTGCTCCAGCACATCCTGGTAGCTCAGCTGTTCATAAAGTGTAGCATCGGGATGTTTTACCGGATCGGCGGAAAAGACGCCGTCGACCTTGGTGGCCTTGAGCACCACGTCAGCTTCGATTTCAATGCCGCGCAGACAGGCGGCGGAATCGGTGGTAAAGAAGGGGTTGCCGGTACCGGCGGCGAAAATCACCACCCGGTTATTACGCAGCAGGCTGATCGCCTCGGCCCAGCTGTAATTATCGCAGACGCCGTTTAATGGAATGGCCGACATCAGGCGCGCATTGACGTAGGCGCGGTGCAGCGCATCACGCATCGCCAATCCGTTCATGACCGTCGCCAGCATCCCCATATGGTCGCCCACGACGCGGTTCATCCCCGCCTGGGCCAGGCCTGCGCCCCGGAACAGGTTACCTCCGCCTATCACCACACCGACCTGAATCCCCAATTCGACCAGCTCTTTCACTTCCTGAGCCATGCGATCGAGGACGCTGGCGTCGATACCAAAGCCTTCTGCGCCTTGCAGGGCTTCACCGCTCAGTTTGAGCAGGATACGCTGGTATACGGGTTTTGCATTGGTTGCCATTTGTTCTGTTCCTAAGCAGCGATAACGAGATGGGCGAATCCGGCTTTTGGACCGCGCAACGGAGATTTTAGGCGGCAAAAGTCCCCTGACTTTATTTCAGCTCATAAAAAGGAACCGCCTGAAGGCGGTTCCGGATATCAAGATTAAGACTGTTTGCTCATGGCGGCAACTTCGGCGGCGAAATCGACTTCCGCCTTTTCGATGCCTTCACCGACTTCGAAACGGATGAAATTCGCCACGGAGGCTTTGTGCTCTTCCAGCAGCTGGCCGACGGTTTTGCTCGGGTCCATTACGAAGTGCTGGCCGGTCAGGGAGATTTCGCCGGTGAATTTGCGCATACGGCCTTCTACCATTTTTTCAGCGATTTCGCGCGGCTTGCCCGACTGCATGGCGATATCAAGCTGAATCTGGTGCTCGCGGGCCACTACGTCGGCCGGCACGTCTTCGGCATGAACGTATTCAGGCTTGCTGGCGGCGATATGCATGGCAATATGCTTGACCAGTTCTTCGTCGGCGCCGGTGGCGGAGACCATAACGCCAATACGCGCGCCGTGCAGGTAAGAACCCAGCACGTCGCCTTCCAGCGCGGCTACGCGGCGGATATTGATGTTTTCGCCGATTTTGGCAACCATCGCGGCGCGCTGGTCTTCAAATTTGGCTTTCAGTACGTCGATATCGGTGATGCGTTCGGCCAGGGCGGCGCTAATCACTTCGTCGCCGAAGGCTTTGAATCCGCCGTCTTTGGCCACGAAATCAGTTTCGCAGTTCAGCTCGACGATGACGCCGTATTTGCCGTCCTGAGCGATTTTAGTCAGGATGATGCCTTCAGCGGCTACGCGGCCCGCCTTCTTGGCGGCTTTAGCCTGACCGGATTTACGCATGTTGTCGATAGCCAGCTCGATATCGCCCTGAGCTTCAACCAGCGCTTTTTTACATTCCATCATGCCTGCGCCAGTACGTTCGCGCAGTTCTTTCACCAGGGCGGCGGTAATATCAGCCATTATCTTTTCCTCGTTATCCCATGTAGGGGATAGGTAAAAAAGAGGGCCTGCAGACAGGCCCTCTAACCAACATAGTTAAAACTTGGTTAATAAGGGCTCTAAAAAGAGCATGCCTTATTATTCAGTTTCTACAAAGCTTTCTTCGGCCTGTTCAACCAGATCCTGGGAGCGGCCTTCGCGAACGGCGGTAGCCACGGCAGTCAGGTACAGGTTGATGGCACGGATGGCATCATCGTTACCCGGGATGATGAAATCCACGCCGTCCGGATCGGAGTTGGTATCAACGATAGAGAACACCGGGATACCCAGGTTGTTCGCTTCTTTGATAGCAATGTGCTCATGCTCGGCATCGATAACGAACAGCGCGTCAGGCAAGCCGCCCATGTCCTTGATACCGCCCAGGCTGTTTTCCAGCTTGTCCAGTTCGCGAGTGCGCATCAGCGCCTCTTTCTTGGTCAGCTTTTCGAAAGTGCCGTCCTGGGACTGGGTTTCCAGATCCTTCAAACGCTTGATGGATTGACGAACCGTTTTCCAGTTGGTCAACATCCCGCCTAACCAGCGATGATTCACGAAGAATTGATCGCAGCTGTTGGCAGCTTCCCTTACCGCTTCACTTGCCGCGCGCTTGGTGCCGACAAACAAAATCTTGCCTTTGCGGGAAGCGATTTTGTTCAATTCAGCCAAGGCGTCATTGAACATCGGTACCGTTTGCTCAAGGTTGATGATATGTACTTTATTACGCGAACCGAAAATGAATGGCTTCATTTTCGGATTCCAGTAACGGGTCTGGTGACCGAAATGTACACCCGCTTTGA
>JAATFX010000083.1 GCA_015654925.1 Enterobacterales bacterium
GCCTTTCGCCAACCTCCCAACCAGTGAGACCGTGCATCTAAGGACTGAAAAGGACATATCTCGCTTGAGCGTCCGGATAATCCCGCTTGATAGCCACGCGAATGTGCACGTTCAAGGCGATCTCGTTTTTGTCTCTTCATGCCGTGTTTCCCTCATCTTATTTGGTGGAAAGAAAACGGTAATCGCATTGCTGCAATTACTCTTTATCTTTAACGATAAAGAGACAAAAGATCAATGCACCAATTCACAAAAGCGTCATATCAAAAACGCATAATAACCCTATTCTGGTCAAAAAATCCCCAGCGATTCCCCGCATAATCCGCTGAATTTACTCATGAACCAGCGTATGCCCCGCCACAGAAAAACACCGTGACAAACGCCGTCCTTTTTTAGAACGTTTAGTTATTAACGCTGTAAGGAAATTTGCCTGGCCGCGTTTTGGCCCACCTGCTGCCACCCCTGGGCCAAGGTTCTGACCAAGGCGTCATAGCCATCTTCTTCCTGCTTGAGCGCCAGGGCAAACGGCGCTCGGGTGACCTGCTCATGATGGGTAAATAGCCATTCCCCCTGAATCACCGCCCGGCCGTCATACCGGCCGTGGAAGCCGGTAATATTGATTTCCAAGGTATCTTGCTCCCCCTGCACCGGGCTGGCGGAGACCAGGGTTCCCGGCAGCGCATTGCTCAGGTTGGCGACCATGGTTTGCTGCAACTGTTGCTCCAGCGGACTGGCCCACAGATTATTACTGGCCGTAATATAGCGTACGTCGCTGGACTGGTAGACCACGCCGCTGCCCGCCAGAAAATCCGATACGTTGACGCGCGAAACCCAGATATGGCGCGCGGCGGCCGACGAAGACGGCGGCGGCGATACGCTGCTGCCGTCGGCCGCCACCGGCAGTTGATAATAATGTTTATTGTCGTTGCTGCTACAGGCGCCCAGCAACATGACCAGCGCCAGCAGTATCCCTTTATTCATTATTTGGCCCTCTTAGGCTTTGGATCGTTACCGTTATCGGCCTCGAAGACCAACGCATTGCTCTTATTATTCAGCGTCCGCAGTACCGGCTGCAGTTCGCGCAACACCTGATCGAGCCGCTGCATATTGTCCACCATCTTATTGTAAGCCGCTGAGCCGGGCTGGAAGCCCTTCATGCTGCTGTTCAGCTCGCGCAAGGTGCGCTGCATATCCTGCGGCAGTTGCTGCATCGACTGGCTTTCGGTAATCTGATTGACCGACTTGAGGGTTTTTTGCAGTTCGCGCAGCGTGTTCTGGCTTTGGGCCAGGGTGCTGGTGGCTTCATTAATCATCGGATTAAGCGGCAGGTTATTGATCTTATCCAACGTCATCATCAGCTTTTGCTGAATTTGCGCCAGGCCGCCGCTGGTGGTGGGCAACACCGTATAACCGCTGACGGTTTTCATCCCTTCCCAGGGTTTGGCCTGCGGATAAAAATCCAAATCGACAAACAGCGAGCCGGTCAACAGGTTGGCGCTTTTCAACGTGGCGCGCAGTCCGCGATCCTCGGCCTCTTTGAGCCGCACATTGATATCGAAGTTAGCCCCCAGTTTGCCGACAAACCGGTCGGGTTCGATGCGGATCAATACCGGTACCTGATAATTGTCATTAATCGCCTGATCGGTGGCGGTGGTAATGAACGGCACCTGGGCCACGGTACCCAGGCGTATGCCCCGGAACTCGACCGGCGCGCCCGGCTGCAGGCCGCGAATCGAATCATTGAACAGCAGCAGATAATCTTTGTGCACGGTATACAGCGAATCGGCAATATTGCTCTTATTATCGAACAATTGGTAAGTTTGGTGCTCCTTGGCGTGTTCGCCCAGATCCCAACCGGTAGGGACATCAAAGCTGACCCCGCCGCTAAACAGCGTAGTCAGCGACCCCATTTCCACCCGCATTCCCTGTGCCGACATGTCGAAAGCCACCCCGCTGTCCTTCCAGAACCGGACGTTGGTGGTGACCAGGCTGTCATAGGGCGCGCCGATAAACAGCTGATACCGCATTTTACGGCTTTGCGGATCGAAATGACTGGTTTGCACCGTACCGACCCTGAAGCCGCGGAACAGTACCGGGTCCCCGGCATTCAACTGCCCGGACTGATCGCTATCAAGCTCGACGCGGATGCCTTTAGCGTCCGGCGACGCCAGCGGCGGCGCATCCAGCAGGGTAAAATCACTGGCGTCCTGCTCTTTGGCGCCGGGTTGCAGCTGGATATAGGCCCCCGATAACAAAGTACCCAACCCCGAGATACCTTCCCGGCCGATTTGCGGCTTTACCACCCAGAATGCCGAATCCTGGCGCAGTAGCTTTTCCATGCCGTTATTGATGCGCGCTTTGATTTCCACTTGCTGCAGGTTATCGCTCAGTACCACGCTTTCCACCAGCCCCACATCGACGCTGCGGCTTTTAATGGCGGTTTTACCGGCTTCGATACCTTCCGCGCTGGTGGTGGTCAACGTAATGACCTTGCCCTGGTGGCTGAAATGATAATAGAGAATCCACCCCCCGATCAGGACCGTGACTATGGGTATAATCCAGACCGGAGACCAGCGTTTGATTTTCTCGACCTGGGCGACGTCATACTTATTTTCCGTCAACGGTAGACTCCTTTTGCATTATTTTCTCCGCCCGATCCCAAATAAGACGCGGGTCGAACATTTGCGCGGCAAACATTGTAATGATAACCACCATGGCAAACAGCACTGCGCCGATGCCCGGCGTAATGCTCATGAGTTGTCCCATCCTGACCAGGCCGGAAAGTACCGCGATCACAAAGACATCAATCATCGACCAGCGGCCGACGAATTCGACAATTTCATAGATAAAATGCATGCGATCGCGATCGGTGCCCCGCCCGCTCCCGGCGTCCCAGCATAACCAGGCCAGCGCGATCATTTTCAGGGTCGGCACCATGATGCTGGCGATAAAAATCACCATGGCCACCGGATAGGAGCCGTCATCCCACAGCAGGATCACCCCGGCGATAATAGTTGAATTAAGTTTGCTGCCCAGTCCCTCGGTTATCATGATTGGCAAAATATTGGCCGGGATATACAGGATGATGGACGTGATCAGCAGGGCCATGGTCCATTGCAGGCTATTGTGCCGTCTGGCACGCTCGCTGGTATGGCAGCGCGGGCAGACGCGCTGGCCGGCCGGCAGAATCAGGGTACAGCAGCTACAGGCGCGTATTCCCTGGGACAAGCCGCTGACGCCGACCCGCATGGCGGTGACCGGCGAGACGACCGGCATAATATTGTCCCATAACCAGCGCTGGTCAATGCATTGGAACGCCCGCTGCTGCAACAGGCAAAACAGGCAAAACGGCAGGAAGCTGATCCCTACGCCGATATCGCCATAGGCCATAAGCTTGACAAAACTCACCAGCACCCCGGCCAGGAAAATTTCCGCCATGCCCCAGGCGCGCAGCGCAAACAGCGCCTTTGCCATAAAGGCCCGCAGGCGAAACGGCATGGGGATCTCGAAACACAGCAGGATAATGGCGATCATGCATAGGGCGGGGATGAATTGCACAAACAGCAAAAACAGGCTGGCAAGAATCGAAAAGTGATCGTCCACCATGATGCCGGGTATTTGCGGCAAGGTAATCTCGCGCCCGATACCGGACACCTTCATATTGACGAAAGGAAACAGATTGGCCAACACCAGCATGATGAGCGCGCTGATGGCAAACATGACCGGCTGGGTACGGGGATTGGACCAGCGGCTGATCAGGGTATTCTTGCAGCGCGGGCACACCCCTTTCTGTCCGGAGGCGAGCGGCGGCAAGGCCACCAGCAAATCGCAATGGGGGCAAAGCACGTTTCTAGTTTGATGAGCCGGGGAACACATGCTTTTATCCTTATGGTCAGGCAATTTGCCCGTCAATATAGCCCGTCATCGTACGGGTGAATGCGCATGCCGTGGCGCCGGCCATCACGCCCGGCGAACGTTTGCCGTCCGGCCGCGGCGGCAAAAGCCCCGGCCGGACCTGGCGATAGGCTACTCTTTTGGACCGTTTTTTTGCGCTTCCAGTTCTTCCCAGCGGGCAAAAGCCTGCTCCAGCTCCAGCTCGGCGGTGGCCATAGCGGCGATGACCGACTGGGTCTTTTCATGGGACTGGCTGAAAAAATCAGCATCCGCCATCTGCGCCTGTAATGCGTTTATTTCTTGTTCCAGGCGTTCGATTTGCTGCGGCAGCATTTCCAACTCGCGTTGCAGGTTATAGCTTAATTTGCCGCCTTGCTTAGCATTAAGCGTTTTTTGCACTCTGGCAACGCTATTTTTTTCGGCCGCGGGCTGCGCCGGCGCGGTGGAGCGCAGCGCGCGCATATTCCGGCGCTGGTTTTGCGCATCAAAATAGCCGCCGACAAAACTGCTGATCTGGCCGTCGCCTTCAAATATCCAGCACTCGGTGACCGAGTTGTCGACAAACTGTCGGTCATGGCTGACCAGCAGTACCGTGCCCTGATAGCTGTCAATCATTTCTTCCAGCAATTCCAGGGTCTCGACATCGAGATCGTTGGTCGGTTCATCGAGAATCAATAAGTTGCTGGGGTTTAAAAACAGCTTGGCCAGCAGCAGCCGGTTGCGTTCCCCGCCCGACAGCGCTTTCACCGGGGTCATGGCGCGTTTGGGGTGGAACAGGAAATCCTGCAGATATCCCAGCACATGGCGGGAACGGCCGTTAACCATGACTTCCTGCTTGCCTTCCGCCAGATTGTCCATGACGGTACGCTCGGGATCGAGTTCGGCGCGATGCTGGTCGAAATAGGCCACTTCCAATTTGGTGCCGCAGTGAACGCGCCCGCTGTCCGGCGCCAGTTGGCCGAGCATCAGTTTCAACAGGGTGGTCTTGCCGCAGCCGTTGGGGCCGATCAGGGCAATCTTGTCGCCGCGCTGCACCTGGGCGCTGAAGTTGCGCACCAATATCTTGTCTGCGATGCGGTAGCTGACATCTTCCATTTCAAAGACAATCTTGCCGGATCGGGTGGCTTCCTCGACCTGCATTTTCGCGCTGCCAATCACTTCGCGGCGTTCCGTCCGTTCCTGGCGCAGGGCTTTTAACGCCCGCACGCGGCCTTCATTACGGGTGCGGCGGGCTTTGATGCCCTGGCGTATCCATACTTCTTCCTGCGCCAGTTTGCGATCGAATTCGGCGTTTTGCAGCTCCTGGACCCGCAGTTCTTCTTCTTTGCCTTCCAGGTATTTGTCGTAGTTGCCCGGCCATGAGACCAATTTGCCGCGATCCAGATCGACGATGCGCGTCGCCATATTGCGGATAAAGGAACGGTCATGGGAAATAAAAATAATGCTGCCGGCGAAACTCTTCAAAAAAGTTTCCAGCCAGTCGATGGTCTCGATATCCAGATGGTTGGTCGGTTCATCAAGCAGCAGGATCTGCGGTTCACATACCAGGGCGCGGCCCAGCGCGGCTTTACGCAGCCATCCCCCCGACAGGGCCGATAACTCGGTATTGGCGGTCAGGCCCAGCTGTTCGAGCACTTCGTGAATGCGTTTTTCCAGGTGCCAGAGATTTTGATGGTCGAGAATCTCCTGCAGGCGGCCCATTTCCATCAGGTTTTTGTCGCTGGGATCTTCTTCCACCAGATGCGATACCGCATGGTAGGCCTTAAGCGTTTCGGCCTGCGCCTGCACCCCTTCGGCGACAAAGTCATAGACGCTGCCGCTGACGTTGCGCGGCGGGTCCTGCTGCAAACGGGCGACAATCACATCCTGTTCGAAGATAAGCTGCCCGTCGTCCAGGGGCACTTCGCGGCTGAGGATCTTCATCAGGGTGGATTTACCCGCCCCGTTACGCCCTACCAGGCAGACACGCTCGTTACGTTCAATGTGAAGCTCGGTATTGTCCAGCAGCGGCGCATCGCTGAACGATAGCCAGGCGCCGGAAAGACTGATTAATGACATGGCGTTTATTGATCCTGATCTGCATGGCTTATCAGCCAGCTATTGTGAATATGGCGATTACGGGCGAAATCCTGGGAGCGGGTACGCTCGGTGATGGACTCCGCCTTCAGGCCCAGGGCCTGTAATCCTTCGGCATCCAATTGGAAACCGCGTTTATTATTGGAAAACATAATGGTACCGCCCGCGCGCAGCAATCTTTTCAGATCCTTCATTAACAGCAGGTGATCCCGCTGCACGTCGAAGCTCTCCGACATGCGTTTTGAATTGGAGAATGTCGGCGGATCGATAAAAATCAGATCGAAAGTTTCATCCGCCAGTTCAAGCCAGGACAGGCAATCCGCCTGGATCAGGCGGTGCTGCTTGCCCACCAGCCCGTTGCTGCGCAGATTTTTCTCCGCCCATTCCAGATATGTGCGCGACATATCCACCGACGTGGTGGTACGCGCCCCGCCGATGCCGGCGTGCACGCTGGCGCTGCCGGTATACGCAAACAGGTTGAGGAAATCTTTGCCGCGGCTCATCTCGCCCAGCATTTTACGGGCAATGCGATGATCGAGAAATAAACCGGTATCCAGATAGTCGGTGAGATTCACCCATAATTTGGCGTCATACTCATCCACCAGCAAAAACTCGCCCTTTTGCGCCAGCTTCTCATACTGGCTTTTGCCTTTCTGGCGTTCCCTGGCCTTCACCACCAGTTGGCTGGGGGGAATGCCGAGTACCGCGAGCGTGGCGGCGATAGCGTCGTACAGCCGCTGGCGCGCCTTCTCCGGCTCGATGGTCTTGGGCGCCACGTACTCCTGGATCACCACCCATGAACTGTAGCGGTCGATAGCCACATTATATTCCGGCAAATCGGCGTCATAGAGGCGATAGCAATCCAAATGCTGCTTGGCGGCCCACTTCTCCAGGCCGCGGATATTCTTGCGCAGCCGGTTGGCGAAATCCGGCGCCACGCCCGCGCCCGCGGAGGACGGCACGACATTGGGCACATCCGCCAGCAGATAGTTTTTCTGTTCGCAGTCCAGCGGGCCGTTCTTGGCTTTAAACGAGCGCTCGGCCCGCAGTTGCAACGCGCTCAGCAATACCGGCGAGGCGCTGAACAGCGACAGCCGCCAGCCGCCGAACTGGCTTTTCATAATGCGGCCCAGCTGGTTATACAGCGCGATCAGCGCCGGTTCGCTCTCCAGGCGCTCGCCGTAGGGAGGATTGCTGACCACGGTGCCGCGCGGACCATCAGGCAATGGGTTGGTTAAATTGGCCACGTCATTGACCGTAAACGCGATCAGCTCGGCGACGCCGGCGTGGTGGGCGTTGGCCCGCGCCTTTTCCAATACCCGCGCATCGTTGTCCGACCCGAAAAAACGCGCGGTGGTCTGGCCCAGGCGGGCGCGCTCGCGGGCGGCGCCGAGCACGTCCTGCCACAAGGGTTCGTTATGCCCGTGCCAGGCCAGGAAACCCCACTGCCGGCGCAGCAGGCCGGGGGCCCGATCCGCCGCCATCAGCGCCGCTTCAATCAGTAATGTGCCGGAACCGCACATGGGGTCGAGCAGCGGCGTGCCGGCCAGCCACCCCGAGCGCTGCACAATGGCGGCAGCCAGATTCTCCTTGAGGGGCGCCTGGCCCGCCCCGTCGCGATAGCCGCGCTGGTGCAAACCCCCGCCGCTGAGATCCAGGGAAACAATGGCGTGATCGCGGTGCAAAAATACCTGCACCCGGATATCCGGTTGCTGTTTGGCCACGTCGGGCCGCTGCTGCAGGGCATGGGTAAAACTGTCGACGATGGCGTCTTTAACGCGCAGGGTGCCGTACTGGCTATTGCGGATAGCGTCGTTGGTGCCGCTGAAATGCACCGCGAAACTTTTATCCACCGCGAAGATCGCCGGCCAGTCGATGGCCTGCACCCCCTGGTAGAGGTCATCGTCGCTCAAAACATCGAAGTCGTTAAGCGGCAGTAAAATGCGCGAGGCCAGGCGGCTCCAGAGAAGGCTCTGATAAAGCAGCCGGTCGTCTCCCTGGAAATGCACCCCGCCCAACGCTATTTTACAGTCGAGGGCACCCAGTGCTTCCAGCTCGCTTTTTAACAGCTCTTCTAAACCTTGTGCCGTACTGGCAAACAGTGCATTCATCATGTCACTTATCATCAAAAAAGAAAATCGTTGCGCATTATAGCTAATCGCGGGCCATTGTCATAAAGTTGGCCCAAGAGAAATATCCGGCAGGGAGGCAAAATGGTGAGTCTGTCGCGGTTATATATTCATCCGGTGAAATCAATGCGCGGCTTGCAGGTTTCCCATGCGTTGGTCGATGCCGCAGGACTGGCGTTCGACCGGGTATTCATGATTACCGAAACGGACGGGACCTTTATCACCGCGCGCCAATACCCGCAAATGGTCCTGTTCACCCCGGTAATGATACAAAACGGCCTGCACCTGGGCGCGCCCGATGGCCAAAGCGCCACGGTGCGGTTCGCCGATTTTGCCGCCGACGGCCACCCTACCGAAGTATGGGGCAATCATTTTACCGCGTATACGGCTCCCGAGGCCATCAATTACTGGTTAAGCGGTTATTTTGATCGTCCGGTGCAGTTGCGCTGGACCGGCGAACGCACCACCCGGCGGGTGAAGTCCCTGCCGGAAATACCGCTGTCATTCGCCGACGGATATCCCTTCCTGCTCATCGGCGAGGCTTCGTTTCTCGATGTGCAAAAACGCTGCCCCGCCGGTATTAAACTGGCCCAGTTCCGGCCGAATCTGGTGGTGAGCGGCACCGCCGCGTTTGAAGAAGATCGCTGGCGGCTTATCCGCATCGGCGCGGTCGAATTCGAGCTGGTCAAGCCTTGCAGCCGCTGCGTGCTGACCACCGTCAGCGTGGAGCAAGGCCGCAAGCATCCTGCAACCGAGCCGCTGCGTACGCTCCAGGGATATCGGACCGCTGAAAATGGGGACGTGGACTTCGGGCAAAACCTGATCGCCCGCACCGGCGGCATTATCCGGGTCGGCGATAAAGTCGAGGTGCTGGCGCTGCGGGAACCGCGGCGTTATGGCCGCGGCGAGGTAACCGAAACATTACCCGTGTCGCAAGCAGGCGAACAGCGGGTAACCATTGACTATCAGGGACAGGTGTTCAGCGGCAACAACCAGCAGATTTTACTGGAGCAATTGGAGCAGCAGGGAATCCGTATCCCCTATTCATGCCGCGCGGGCATCTGCGGCACCTGCAAGGTCAAGCTGCTGGCGGGCGACGTCACGCCCCTGAAAGCCAGCGCCGTCGCGCAACCGGGGCTGGTACTGACCTGTAGCTGTATCCCCGCCGGCGATATCCGCCTGGAATGAAGCAACGCGCAACGCGGGCAGCATCCGGTTGACCCGGACCAGGGGAAGCAAGCACCCCGCCGCCGGCGATTTACACCGCCGCAGCGTACACCATTTCATCCTGCTGCGGGTAAGGCAACAAACGGTCATGCATGATTTTGATGGCATCGCCGAGCACGAGTTTGCGCGCCGCCAGGGTCAGCTGCGCCTGGGCCAGCACGCACAGACTGGCGTTGTCACCCGCCTCCGCCACCAGCAAACGCGCATATTCGCCGTTGTCGTTCAGGCGCACCAGCACATCATCGCCCAAAACCGGATGCCAATTCAGCGGCGTGCGCTGCGGCTGGAAATGCCAGCTCTTGGGCATCAACGGTTTAAGGAAACGCAGCGCCACCAGGGCGTTGAGAATCAGCTCCGCCCGTTGCTCTTCCTTTAACGGCAAGACGCGGCACTTATCGGCGAAGGTATAATACAATGCGGCATCGTCCACGCAGAACACCGTTTCGCTGAATGCATCGGGCGTCAACGCTTTCGCGCCGAAGCGCGAGCGGAATATCATGCCATCAGCGAGATCCAGCATCATCCGATCGTGCTCGGCATCAAAAAACCAACGCCAATTATCCCCGGGAGTGATTTTCATCTTTAATCCTTTCATCACGTCGCTATCGCTTGGGAAATATCCGGTAAACAATCTATCTATTACTACCAGAAAATAAATCTAAGGATAAATTAACAGCAAACGGATAAAAGATAAACGAGCCTAATGGATAAATAAACCCCTTTGGCCCGTTAATTGGCTAAAAACCTTCAAATATGAGTAACAATATCTTTAATCAGCTGGGGGCCGTGATAAATGAAGCCGGAATATATTTGAATCAGCGTAGCGCCGGCCGCCATTTTTTCCCGCGCCGCCACCAGCGAATCGATGCCGCCCACGCCGATTATCGGCAATTTGCCGTTTAATTCACGGGACAAACGGCGAATCACTTCCGTGCTGCGGGACTGTAAAGGACGACCGCTCAATCCGCCGGTCTCGTTACTATGGGCAATACCCTGCACCAAATCTCTTTGGATGGTGGTGTTAGTGGCGATCACCCCGTCTATATTATGGCGCACCAAACTATCGGCAACCTGCGCCAACTCATCATCGGTCAGGTCGGGGGCGATTTTAACCGCCACCGGAACATATTTATGATGATAGGCTTGCAGCTCGGCCTGCTTATTTTTAATCGCCAGCAGAAGATCGTCGAGGGCCTCGCCGAATTGCAGCGTACGCAAGCCCGGGGTATTGGGTGACGAAATGTTTATCGCTATATATCCCGCATACGGATATATCTTCGCCATACACGTCAGATAATCATCCTTACCCTGCTCTACCGGCGTGGCCTTATTTTTGCCGATATTAATGCCCAACACGCCGCCGAAATGGGATTTCTTAACATTTTCAACCAGATAATCAACGCCTTTATTATTAAATCCCATCCGGTTAATCAACCCCTGCGCCGCCACCAGGCGGAACAGACGCGGTTTATCGTTGCCGGGCTGGGGCCGGGGCGTCACCGTACCAACCTCGATAAAACCAAAACCCATCGCGCCCAGGGCATCAATACAATCACCGTCCTTATCCAGGCCGGCCGCCAGACCCAGCGGGTTTTTAAACGTTATCCCCATACAATTAACCGGCTTGGCCGGCACCGACTGGCGTACCAGAAACTCCAATGGCGTTCCGCTGATACGGCCAAGCTGCTGAAAGGTGAGTTCGTGCGCGCGTTCCGGGTCGAGCTGAAACAGGGCCTGTTTAATGAGGGGATAAAACATATCGTCTCCTGATATCCCGTGGACAACCGGGGCGGTATTATCGGGTATCAATCGGTGAAAAGAAATCAAAGCCGAAAAAAAAGCGCGATTGATCGCGCCAGATCAAATAAAGCGCTCGCGGCAAGCCCGTCATCACCGAACCCGCTGCGAGCTGCATGTATGTTCAAGGGAAAGCGCGCCGTAGGGGTTGAGGCGGCCATTTCCCTGGCCGTCCGACGCCCCTTGGCGCGCTAAGCCCGCTATCACCCCAAGCCGGCAGCGGGCCCTGTTAAAGGGAACGCGCGCCACGCCTTCCCTACTGCTGCCCCAGCGCCTTGGCAATCTTCTCATACAAATCGCCCGATAAATTCGGCAACGCCTGCAACCGCCCCAGCGCCTCGCGCATCAGCACCTGGCGCGGCTCATCATACCGCCGCAACCGGATCAGCGGCTCAATCAACCTCGCGGCCACCTGCGGATTACGCGTATTAAGCTCAATCAAAATCTCCGCCAAGAACCGATAGCCACTGCCATCGGGCGCATGGAACGCCGCCGGATTACCCGAAGCAAACGCGCCGATCAACGCCCGGATCCGATTTGGATTATTCAAACTGAAAGAACGATGGTTCAGCAACAGCTTAACCTGATTAAGCGCATCCTCCGCCGGACTGGTGGCTTGCAGAGTAAACCACTTATCCATCACCAGACCATCATGATGCCAGCGCTCATCGAACTCCGACAGCAGCGTCGCCTGGCACGGCAACTGCGCCGCCACGGCGGCTGTGATCGCCGCCAGCGCATCGGTCATATTATCCGCCGCGTGATACTGCGCGGTGGTCAACCTGACCGCCCGGTCATGATCGCCAAACGCCAGATAAAACAGGCAAATATTCCGCAGGGCGCGCTTGCCGATATCCGCATGCTCCACGCGGTACCCGGCGGTTTTATTCGCCAGATACACCGCCAGCAGCTCATCCTCAAGCTCCACGGCCAGACAACGGATCAACGCCTCATGCACCCCATGAATTGCCGTCGGGTCGATAACACCAAACAATTCGGCCATCTCATTCTCGCCGGGCAGCGTCAAAATTTGCGCCGCCAGCGCCGGGTCCAGCTGCGGATCGAGCAAAATACCGCGGAACGCATCGGCCACGTGCAGCGGCAACGTCAGCGGCTGGCCCTGGCTAAAGCGCGCCACGCTCAGCCGGATATAAATAGACAACAAACTCTGCGCGGCATCCCAGCGTGAAAACTCATCGGTGGCGAAACGCATCAACAGGGTCAGTTGCTGATCGCTATACGGATAATCCAGCTTAACCGGCGCGGAGAAACCGCGCAGCAATGACGGAACCGGCAGCGAAGGCACCTCATCGAAAATAAACGTCTGCACCCCGTCGGTAATATTCAACACATTCGCCACCGCCTGGCCATCGCGCCGCAGGGGAATGACCCGGCCATCCGCATCATAAAGTTCAATATCGAGCGGAATATGCAACGGCAGCTTTTCGGCCCGATCGGCGGTCGGCGGCGTTGACTGGCTGACATGCAGCTGATATTGGCGCAGCTCGGGATTGTAATCATCGCGCACCGCCAGGATCGGCGTGCCGGACTGGCTGTACCAGCGGCGGAATTGGGTCAGGTCGATGCCTGACGCCTGCTCCATGGCGTCGACGAAATCATCGCAGGTCGCGGCGCTGCCGTCATGGCGCTCCACATAAAGCCGCATGCCCGACTGGAATTTATCTTCGCCCAGCAGCGTATGCAGCATACGGATCACTTCGGCGCCTTTTTCATACACCGTCACGGTGTAGAAATTGTTCATCTCGATGACTTTGTCGGGGCGGATCGGATGCGCCATCGGGCTGGCGTCCTCGGCGAACTGCGAACCGCGCATCACGCGCACATTGCTGATGCGGTTTACCGGACGCGAACCCAGATCGGCGCTGAATTCCTGATCGCGGAACACCGTCAGGCCTTCTTTGAGACTCAGTTGAAACCAGTCCCGGCAGGTAATGCGATTACCGGTCCAATTATGGAAGTATTCGTGACCGATAACCCGTTCGATATTCAAATAATCGGCATCGGTGGCGGTTTCGGCCTTGGCCAGCACGTATTTCGAATTGAAAACGTTCAGCCCCTTGTTTTCCATGGCGCCCATATTAAAGAAATCGACGGCGACGATCATGAAAATATCCAGATCGTACTCCAGGCCAAAACGGGTTTCATCCCAGCGCATGGACTGCTTGAGCGAGGTCATGGCCCAGTCGGCGCGATCGAGATTACCGCGATCGACAAACAGCTCCAGCGCCACCTGCCGGCCGGAGCGCGTAATGAAACTATCGCGCAGCACATCGAAATCGCCGGCCACCAGGGCGAACAAATAACAGGGTTTCGGGAACGGGTCCTGCCACACCACCCAATGGCGGCCGTCGCCCATCTCGCCCGAGTCGATGCGGTTGCCATTGGACAGCAGGAAAGGATAACGGTCCCGATCGGCAACGATGCGGGTGGTAAAGCGCGCCAGCACATCGGGCCGATCCAGATAAAAAGTGATATGTCTAAAGCCTTCCGCCTCGCACTGGGTGCACAGCGCGTTGCCGGACAGATACAATCCTTCCAGGGCGGAATTTTGATTGGGATGAATGACATTAACGATGGTTAAGGTAAAGGCGCCGGGCAACTGTTCAATCACCAGCCCAGCCTCTTCCTGGCGGTAATGGGACCACTGCTGGCCGTCAATGCTCAGGCTGAGCAGTTCCAGATCTTCGCCGTTTAACAGCAAAGGCGCCCCCGGTTGGCCACGCCTCACGACTTTACTGACCGCCGTTACCGTGGTGGTTTCGGCGTCAAGATCAAATTCCAGGCTGATATCGGTGATGGTATAATCCGGCGCACGATAATCATGGCGGTATTTCACTAGCGGCTGTTGAGTCATAATTAACCTTTTGGCATCGTAATTGATTTCTTTGTGATAATACTATTCCTGTTAAGGCAATGTTGCCATTGTTAAGCCAAGAGGCCCATTAAAAGCGGAACGCTCGGGATTAATCGGTCTTTATTTATGCGATTGTCGGCCGCGATGGCGGTTATTTACCCGGGAACGGCACGTTTAAGCCTCGACGTTAGAACGCCATTTATGATTTGATATGACTACACTTACAGAATAAGCCGGGTACACTTCAGTCGATTTGCCATTTATCCGACTGTATTTATGTGTCGCAAGAGGATGCTGTAACGCACCATGAATTTAGCCACCGACCCGATTTTAACGTCGCTACTTGACACCGACGCCTATAAACTGCACATGCAACAGGCGGTCTATCATCGATATTACGATGTTACCGTCACCGCCGAATTCCGCTGCCGGGGCGATGACCTGTTGGGAGAATACGCCAGCGATATCAGCGCGCAAATCGATCTGATGCAAAATTTGGCGCTGCGCGACGAGGAGCTTACCTTTCTCGCCGGCCTGCCGTTTTTTCATCAAGATTATTTGGCGTGGCTGCGAACCTTTCGGTTTGATCCCTGCCAGGTCAAGGTGCGCAACCATAATGGCAAATTGGACATCCGCATTACCGGCCCCTGGCGGGAGGTGATCCTGTGGGAAGTCCCGCTGCTGGCGGTGATAAGCGAAGTGATTCACCGGCGGCGCTCGCCGTTTAATGTGCGCGAGATGGCCTTGGCCCAACTGAGGCAAAAGCTGCGCCGCTTCCACGATCTCAGTCAGGACGTGGATATTTCGCGTTTTAAGTTAATGGATTTCGGCACCCGCCGGCGCTTTTCGCGGCAGGTGCAGTCAGACGTGGTCGCCGAGCTTCAGCGCGACTTTCCTTATCTGATCGGCACCAGCAATTATGATTTGGCGCGGCGGCTGGCGCTGACGCCGGTGGGCACCCAGGCCCATGAATGGTTCCAGGCCCACCAGCAGATCAGCCCCACGCTGGCCAATAGCCAGCGGGCCGCCTTGCAGGCCTGGCTGGATGAATATCCCGATCAATTGGGCATTGCCTTAACCGACTGCATTACCATGGATGCCTTTTTACGGGATTTCGACCTGGGGTTCGCGCAGCGCTACCAGGGGCTGCGCCATGACTCCGGCGACCCGGTGGAATGGGGTGAGAAGGCTATCGCCCATTACCAGAAGCTGGGTATCGATCCCATGACCAAAACCCTGGTGTTTTCCGATAGCCTGGATTTCGGCCAGGCCCTGGCGTTGTACCGCCACTTCTGGCAGCGGGTCAATCTGGTGTTCGGCATCGGCACCAAGCTCACCTGCGACATTCCGGGCGTGAAGCCGCTCAATATCGTGATCAAACTGGTGGAATGCAACGGCAAGCCGGTCGCCAAACTCTCGGACAGTCCCGGTAAAAGCATGTGCCAGGACAAAGACTTCATCCTGGCGCTGCGCAAAGCCTTTGATGTGCCCCTGGTCAGGAAGGCCAGCTGACCCGAGAGCGCCGTTTTGCGCGCCGCGCCGGACGCAATTTACCTACCGCGCCGGAAACCCTTCCGGCGCAAAATGCTCCCTGACGACCCTCTTTTTGACCCTCGCGATGAAATCTCTCATTAAAATGACGATTTTCGCTTGTGTCCTTCTGTCTGCCAAGTAACATATTACAGCTTTCGCATCGGCGATAATGTCCAACCCCACATCACAATGAGTTAAGAGAGTAATCTATGAGCGTAGTGCCTGTAGTCGACGTACTGCAAGGGCGCATACCCGCTGACAGTGAAGTCACTGTACATGGTTGGGTGCGTACCCGGAGAGATTCTAAAGCCGGCATCTCCTTTCTCGCCGTCTATGACGGCTCCTGCTTTGATCCATTACAGGCTGTCATAAATAATACTCTGCCCAATTATAAAAGTGACGTGTTGCGCCTGACCACCGGCTGCTCGGTGGCGGTGACGGGGCGGGTAACCGAATCCCTGGGCGGCGGCCAGCGTTATGAAATCCAGGCGCAAACGGTGGAAGTGCTGGGCTGGGTGGACGATCCGGATACCTATCCGATGGCCGCGAAACGGCACAGCGTGGAATATTTGCGTGAAGTGGCGCATCTGCGTCCGCGCACCAATATGATCGGCGCCGTGACCCGCGTGCGTCACACCCTGGCCCAGGCGATCCACCGGTTTATGCATGAGCGCGGTTTTTTCTGGGTGTCCACCCCGCTGATTACCGCCTCGGACGCCGAGGGCGCGGGCGAAATGTTCCGGGTGTCCACTCTGGATATCGAAAACCTGCCGCGCACCCCTCAGGGCAAGGTGGATTTTGAACAGGATTTCTTCGGCAAAGAGGCCTTCCTGACCGTTTCCGGCCAGCTGAACGCCGAAACCTATGCCTGCGCCCTGTCCAAGGTTTACACCTTCGGCCCGACCTTTCGCGCCGAAAACTCCAATACCAGCCGCCATTTGGCCGAATTCTGGATGGTGGAGCCGGAAGTGGCGTTCGCCAATCTCGACGATGTGGCCGGGCTGGCGGAAGCGTTGCTGAAATATGTTTTCCAGGCCGTATTGACCGAACGCGCGGATGATATGAAGTTTTTTGCCGAACGGGTGGATAAAGAAGCCATTACCCGCCTGGAGCAATTCGTATCATCAGATTTTGCCCAGGTGGATTACACCGCGGCAGTGGATATTTTGCTGGCGTCCGGCCAGAAGTTCGAGAATCCGGTGTCATGGGGGATCGATCTTTCTTCCGAACACGAGCGCTACCTGGCGGAGAAACATTTCAAGGCGCCGGTGGTGGTGAAAAACTATCCGAAAGACATCAAAGCCTTCTATATGCGCATGAATGACGATGGCAAAACCGTCGCGGCCATGGATGTTCTGGCGCCGGGCATCGGCGAAATCATCGGCGGTTCACAGCGCGAAGAGCGTCTGGACCGCCTGGATCAGCGTCTGGCGGAAATGGGCTTGAATAAAGAAGATTATTGGTGGTATCGCGATTTGCGCCGCTACGGCACGGTGCCGCATTCTGGTTTCGGACTGGGTTTTGAACGTTTGATCGCTTATGTCACAGGAATGCAAAATATACGTGACGTAATCCCGTTCCCGCGCAGCCCACGCAGCGCCAATTTCTAATTTTCTTCTTAAAATATAAGAAAAACATATATATAACTTCTAAAGGCCAGCTATGCTGGCCTTTATCTTTTCAAACTTTGAGTTCTCTCACAAAGTTCCGTGAAATTTACATTTTGCAACACTCCGTTTCTCGCTGAAACATTATTGCGACCTTTGTAGCATTTTCGGTGTGGATTAACAGGTCCACGAATGGAACACTGCGTGCAGACACAGGAAGACACCAAACTCTCAATAATGTTTCATAAAGAAATATTAGCGGCAGTGGCAGGTGTCCGAATAACACCAATGAGGGTAGTAATAATGATGAAGCGCAATCTTCTTGCAGTGGTAATTCCGGCCTTATTGGCTGCAGGCGCGGCCAATGCAGCCGAAGTTTATAATAAAGACGGTAACAAACTGGACCTGTACGGTAAAGCTGTCGGTCTGCACTACTTCTCCAGCGATAGCGACGGCGGCTTCGGCGGCGACGGCGATCAGTCTTATGCTCGTCTTGGCTTTAAAGGCGAAACCCAGATCAACGATCAACTGACCGGTTACGGCCAGTGGGAATACCAGTTCAACGCTAACAATACCGAAGGCGGCACGGACCACGTTGACGGCAATAAAACCCGTCTGGGCTTTGCCGGCTTGAAATTCGCCGACTACGGTTCATTCGATTACGGCCGTAACTACGGCGTAGTGTATGACGCATTGGGCTGGACCGATATGCTGCCAGAGTTCGGTGGCGATACCGCGTACACCGATAACTTCTTCGTTGGCCGTACTACCGGCGTGGCGACTTATCGCAACACCAACTTCTTCGGCCTGGCCGACGGCCTGGACTTCGCTCTGCAATATCAGGGCAAGAACGATCGTAGCGATTACGGCCGCGCCAATGGCGACGGTTACGGCGGTTCAGTTTCTTACGTATCACCTATCGGCGTAGGCATCGTCGGCGCATACGCTTCAGGCGACCGTACCAATACTCAGAACGCCGTGCCGGTTGGCCAGGGCGATCGCGCTGAGCAATGGGCGACCTCTCTGAAATATGACGCTAACAACGTTTACCTGGCGGCGACCTACGGTGAAACCCGTAACGCTACCCGCATCACCGTTCCCGGCGGCGTTATTCCCGGAACCGTGGGTGATGTAGCAGGCTTTGCCAACAAAACCCAAGACATTCTGTTAGTCGCTCAGTATCAGTTTGATTTCGGTCTGCGTCCGTCCATCGCTTACGGCCAGTCGAAAGGCAAGGATATCGAAGGTATCGGCGATGCTGACCTGATCAAATACTACGAAATCGGCGCGACTTACTACTTCAACAAAAACATGTCTACCTATGTTGACTACATCATCAACCGTCTTGATGATAACAACGAACTCGGTATTTCCTCTGGCGACACCGTTGCCCTGGGTCTGGTTTACCAGTTCTAAGTCAATATCGCTGTTTTTACGGAGTGACTATGCTGTAAGTATAGCCCGTAAACATAAATATGAATGGCAGGGTTTCCACCCTGCCTTTTTTATGCATCATTATTAGCCATAGTAATATCCCCACCCTCCTCAGCGTTTTTTCTTGCAAACTGTTGGCAAAGCTATCTTCTGGCGGTAACCTGATACCACTCTGTGCTCACCGTTAGTTACCCCCTGGAATCCCTTAACATGTTTGAACATATTCCCTTAGCCGCCGCCGATCCTATCCTTGGTTTACTTGAAATCTTTCGTGCCGATGACCGCCAGAATAAAATCAATTTGGGCATTGGCGTCTATAAAGATGAAACCGGCCAGACGCCGGTGCTGACCAGCGTAAAAAAAGCCGAGCAGCTATTGCTGGATAACGAAACCACCAAAAATTATCTCGGCATCGACGGCCTGCCGGCCTTCTCCCTGTGCACGCAAAAGCTATTATTCGGCGCTGACAGCGCGCTAATCGCCTCCAAACGCGCCCGTACCGCGCAGACCCCGGGCGGTACCGGCGGTTTACGCGTGGCCGCGGATTTCCTGGCCAAGAATACCGCCACCAAACGCGTGTGGATCAGCAACCCCACCTGGCCGAACCATAAAAACATCTTTGCCGCCGTAGGCCTGGAAACCGCTGATTATGCTTATTACGACGCGGTTGCGCATACGCTGGACTTCGACGGCATGCTTGATAGCCTGCAGCGGGCCGAAGCCGGCGACGTCGTGTTGTTCCACGGCTGCTGCCACAATCCTACCGGCATCGACCCGACGCCGGAGCAGTGGCGCACCCTGGCCGAATTGTCGCACAGCAAAGGCTGGCTGCCGCTGTTCGATTTTGCCTATCAGGGGTTTGCCCATGGTCTGGAAGAAGATGCCCAGGGTTTGCGCATCTTTACTGAAAACCATGCGGAAATGATTATCGCCAGTTCCTATTCTAAAAACTTCGGGCTGTACAACGAGCGCGTCGGCGCCTGTACCCTGGTCGCGGCGGACGCGCAGGCGGCGGATAATATCTTCAGCCAGCTGAAATCCTGTATTCGCGCCAACTACTCCAACCCGCCGGCCCACGGTGCCGCCATCGTAGCCACTATTCTGGACAACGAAGCGCTGCGGGCGCTATGGGAGCAGGAACTGACCGAAATGCGCCAGCGTATCCAGCGCATGCGCCAACTGTTCGTCGCCACGCTCAAAGAAAAAGGCGCGCAGCAGGATTTCAGTTTCATCAAAGCGCAAAACGGCATGTTCTCGTTCAGCGGCCTGACCAAAGAGCAGGTCTTACGGCTGCGCGGCGAGTTCGGGGTGTATGCCGTTAACTCCGGCCGGGTCAACGTCGCGGGCATGACCACCGATAATATGGCGCAGCTGTGCGAGGCTATCGTCGCGGTACTGTAAACGTACCGCGCTCCATGCAAAAACCGCCTATAAGGCGGTTTTTTTGATTTATAGATGCGGCGTTATCTGAGGAAGGGGTTGGTTTGCCGCTCGTGGCCGAGAGTGGACATCGGGCCATGGCCGGGAATAAAAGCGATATCGTCGCCCAGGGGCAGCAGCTTGGTGCGAATGGAGCTGATTAAATCCTGGTGGTTGCCGCGCGGAAAGTCACTGCGGCCGACCCCGCCGTAAAACAGCACGTCGCCCATCAGAATAATATGGGCATCCCGGTTATAAAACACGATATGCCCGGGGGTATGGCCGGGACAGTGCAATACTTCGAAACGTTCTTCGCCTACCGACACCTCGTCACCTTCCGCCAGCCAGCGATCCGGCGTAAAGGGCTGGCAGTCTTCCAGGCCGAACATGCGGCTTTGTTCCGGCAGCCCCGCCAGTAAAAACGCGTCTTCCTGATGAGGACCGACGATCGGCACCCCGTAATGGGCGGCCAGCTCGGCGGCGGCGCCGACATGGTCCAGATGGCCATGGGTGAGTAAGATTTGTTTTATCGTTACGGGACGCTGCGCGACCTCGTTTATCAGCCTGGCCGCTTCACCACCGGGATCGACCAGCGCGGCTTCGCCGGTTTTATCGCACCATGCCAGCGTACAATTTTGGCTGAAATCGGTAACCGGGATAATATGGTATTTCATAACGCTCCGTTAAAATCTGACGTAAAAGGTGATTGTCCGCCCGGGCCCGGCGCGATATCCCGGGAATGGCGACAAACGCGCTTTTACCAGGTTCTCACCGGACCGGTATCAATATGAACGAAATTACTGCTGGGATAATAACCCACCCCGCCCATACGCAACTTCAGCGCCGCTTTGCGGATGTTGCTCAGCTGCAGGCCTTCAATATGAAAATCCATCGCTTTGCCCAGCGTATGGTAACTGTGCTTGGCCACGCCCGAACTGTGCGCGCGCAGCTCATTATTGGTGTCCCGCGAACGGTAGCCCGAGATCAGCTGCACCGGTTTATTGGTATCCAACATCATTTGCAAACGATATATATGATCAAACAAACGCGGATCGATACTCGTCACTTTGTTGGCGCGGTAATCGCGGAAAAAATGGTTCAGCCGGGACAGCTCTTCCGAATTATACCCTTTACCATTGAAGAATTCGGCTTTTAACGTTTCCCCGGTATTAAGATTATTCAGGGAAAGAATACGGGGCCGGGGCGTGGAAAGCGTTGCGAACGAGGTCTCGGGCAGCATGGCCAAACCTAAGCTTGCGCAGCTTAACGCCAACATTTTGCGGCGGTGATGATTTATATGATCCATGGGTAATAACCAATCGGCATAAGGGAACAAACGAATTGCACATAAGCGCACCGTCGGGAACCATAACCGCAGTTATTAGCGCAGTCAACCCAAGCATTGTCAAGGTATGCAAAGGCTCACATTTTAACCAGCCGGGTCAGAATTGACCCGGCCGCAAATAATTCTCATTCCTTCAGCGATTTATTGTAGTAGCCGTTCCGCATTGGGTAGGCTTTTCGCCCCGATTTTGATGGTGGAATCATAATTGTAAATATCTGTACGAAATTGCGGTTTACCGTCATCCGCCACCCAGGCGGTCAGATAAAACAGGTTAACCGGGATTTGGTGGCGGATCGGCACATAGGTGGTGTTGCCCTGTTTGAGCGTAGCGCTGACCCGGGTATCGCCCCAGCCGGCATCCTGGAGCAGCATATTGGCCAGATCGGACGCTTTGTTCACGCGCACGCAGCCGGAACTCAGGGCCCGCATATCGCTCAGGAACAGATTGTGGTTGGGCGTATCGTGTAGGTAGATGGCGTCCGAACTGGGCATATTGAATTTATAACGTCCCAGGGCATTGTTGACCCCCGGCGCCTGGCGCAGGCGGAACGGAAAGTGCGACGGCGAGATCATGCCCCAATCAAGGGTGGCGGGGTCGATGGCCTCGGCGTCGTTGCTCCAGCCCGATAAGACGGTGAACCCGTTACGCTGGAGATAACCCGGATCGCGCATGGCCTTTGGCACGATGTCCTGGCGGACCAGGGACGTCGGGACATTCCACGGCGGGTTAAGCACCACGCTGCTGAGCGCGCTGCGCATCAACGGCGTTTTGCGGCTCGGGCGCCCCACGATCACCCGCGATGACAACACTTCGGTGCCCTGATGATAGTAAACCAGGGAGAAGTTGGGGATATTCACCTGGATGCCGGTGTTGATGCGGTTATTAAGCAAACGCAGGCGCTGGATATTCAATGCCAGCAGGGTGACGCGGGTTTGCGGCGACACGTTAAGCCAATCCCTGGTTTGGCGGCCGATAACGCCGTCAGCGGTCAGTCCTTGCCAATTCTGGAAACGTTTGACCGCATCCACCAGATCCGCCGTGAATATTTTGTCCTGGGGATCAACCGTGGCCACCACGGCGGGGTCGGACGTCGAGGCGGAAGGGTTAAGCGAATCGGCGGCCGGGCTGACCACGACGGATTGCTGGACGTCGGTAACCGGCGGCGGCGTGCGCGCGTCAGCGGGGGCATTATCGGCGGTGGGCAACGGCGCCGCCGGCCCCGGGGTAAGCATGCCGCTGCGGCGCAATATTTCCCGCAATGCCGGAATATCGTCGCTGAGCTGCCCGGGCTTCAGGCTATCTTTCCCATTGAGCTGCGGCCAGGGATGGGTGTCCGTCAGCATGGTTTTCAGGGCCTGGTGCATTTTGGGATACTGGGGATGCTGTGGGGCCAGGCCGGCGACGAAGCGCAATATGCTGCCATCGTTCACCGCATGCTGCCAATGCTCGACCGCCAGCGCGGGCGGCGGCGCCAGGCGATAAGTTTGGTTGCCATATAGCCAGGTCTCGCCGTTTTGCTCGACGCCGGCAACGAATTGCAAATAGCCGAGCATGGCATCGGACAAGATGATATCCCGCGCCATGGCGCTGATATCGGGATTGGTCAGCCACTGGGTCCAGGTAATAAACTGCGGCTGCACGCCGGACAGCGCCAGCTCGGCCAATTGCTGTTGGAACTGCTGGACGGCGGCGCGGTCCTGCCACAGCGGCTGGTTATGCCGGGCGGCATACAGCGCCGCCAATTCGCCGCCATAATAGGGTTTGATACCGGCGGGCAATACCGTCGATAGCGCGGCGCGGCTATGCCCCAGCGTTTTGGTATCCGGCAGTATCGGGGCCGTGGCCACCTGGGCCTGGGCGGCAATCAGCGGAATCAGGGTCGATGCCAGCAGGCAGCCAATGACCGTACGTCGCCATAACACAGAATTGGTCAGTAACATCCCTTGTCCCCTGTATACAGAATTGTTAATTATTATCGTCTTATTCTTTACACATAACTTTACCCTAGTATATAAGCAGAACGCCAACTCTGCGCTGCCCGAATGAGCTTAATGTGTAATCATTTTATGGGTGCGGGCCGCACGCAAAAAAAAACCGCCCTTGGGGGACGGTTTCTATCCGTTGACCAACCGGCACCGCCGGCAATAACGACTTTATGTGGCTTCCGGCGTGGCGACGGGTGCCGGCACCGGCGGCAGTTCGGCGCCGAAACCGCGCAGTCCCACCACGTGCACGTGTTCCTGGTTATTAAACACTTTACGTACCAGCTTGTAGGTCGTGCCCTTCTCCGGACTGATGTTTTCCGGCGCGGCGATAATCAGCTGCATTTGCAGCCGGTCGCACAACTCGAACAGCGTGGCGATGGATTTGGCGTCAAGACGCGCCGCCTCATCGAGGAACAGCAGGCGGCACGGAGAAATATCCTTGCCGCGCAGCCGGCTGGATTCTTCTTCCCAGCTTTGCACCACCATCACCAGAATCGACATGCCGGTACCGATGGCTTCGCCGGTGGACAGCGCCCCGCTCTCCGCCCTAAGCCAGCCGTCCGCGCCGCGGTTGACCTCCACTTCCATCTCCAGATAGTTGCGGTAGTCGAGCAGTTCTTCGCCGATGGTTTGGGGAGTGCGTTGTCCCATATCGATATGCGGATTCAACCGCTGATATAATTTCGCCAGGGCTTCGGAGAAGGTCAGGCGGTTGCTGCTAAACAGATCCTGATGCTGCTCCTGCTGTTCGCCCAGCACGTCGAGCAAAGTGGCGTGGGCCTCGCGCACATTCACGTTTAGCCGCACGCTTTTCACCTGGCCGAAGCTGACGGTTTGCAGCCCCTGGTTAAGCATGCGGATGCGGTTCTGCTCGCGCTGGATGGTTTTACGGATGATATTCGCCACGCTGCGCGAGCTGATGGCCAGCTTCTGTTCTCGGGCGGTCAATTCCTCGGTTAACCGGCTGAGCTCGATTTCCATCTGTTCGATGGCATCCACCGGATCGTCGGTGCGGATAATATCCTGGCGGATACGCTCGCGCAGATGCTGATAGACGGCGATAAAAAATTGAATTTTACGCTCCGGCCGTTTGGGATCTTCCGACAGGCGCAACACGTCGCGTAAATGTTCATTATCCGCCACCGCCAGGCGCAGCGCGCCCAAGGCCTTATCGGACATGGAACGCAGATCGTCCGCTTCCAGATAGGCCAGTTCCCGGCGGTGCAGGCGGCGCTCGACGCCGTTATCGCGCACCAGGCGCATCACGGCGCACCATCCGGCCTTGGCGGTCACCACCTGCTCGCGCATCTGGTGATATTCCCGCTCCAGCTTGTTTAGTTTTTTCTGCAAGGCGTCCATTTCCGTTTCGCAAAACGTCAGCTGTTTCTCAAGCTGATTGCGGCGCGTCCGGTTCTGGCTCAGGGCAGAATGCAATTGGTCCCGGCGCTCTTTGGCACGGGCCTCGGCGCTGGCGTCGGCCTGCACGCCGATATCCTGCAACTCCTGCGTCAGTTCCTGATACATGTCGCGCTTGGCGTCATAGGCGCTTTTCAGCGAGGCCAGTACCTGGTTAAGCTGGGTCAACTGCGCCTGATGCTGGCGCAATGCGTCGCGGGCGCGGCTGCGCTCGGTTTCCGCCTGCTCCAGCCGTTGCCGCAACTTATCGTTAAGATCGGAGCTTTCCGTCAACATACCGGCGGAGTCGGAATAGCCGAAATGGGCGCGGCGCTGGATCACTTCGGTAAGGGCGAAAGCCTGCTGCTTGGCCTGGCGCTGGGCCTGCTGGGCCTGCTGGTAATCGGCCTGCAATTGCTCATGCCGCTCGGGATCGCTTTGCAGTATCGACACCAGGGGTTCCAACTGGTCCAGGGCGCCGCGATGCTGCTGCAAATAGCGCACCGCATCCTGGGCTTCTTCCCAGTCCGCCTGCACGGTTTCCAACCGATCCGCCAGCGTATCGTCGCCCAGCAGGGTAACGCGCGGGATTAACCGGTTGAGCAAGCCCAGCCCGTCCCGCGCCTGTTCATACTGCTGGCGCTGCTGCTGGGTTTGTCCTTCGTACTCGCTCAGCTGGCGTTCGAGCTCGCCGCGCCGGGCGGTTAACCGGCGGATTTCCGCTTCGGGATCGTCCTCGAAGGCCACGGCCAGATGCGCGCCGACAAAACGGCCGAAGGCCTGATGCAGCCGCTGTATTTTCTGTACGTCAAACGACAGGGTGGCATAGCGCTCCGCCAGCGCATCGCGCTCGGCGTTGAGGCTTTCCAGGCGGTTTTCCCGCGCCGCGCGGCCGAACAGCGGCACTGCGGGAAAACGGGAATAACGCCACTGGCGATCGGCCACCTTGACCAGCACCGCCCTTTCCAGCTCTTCGATGCCGAATACGCTGTCGTCGAAGGATTGCGGATCGCCCTCGATCAAATACAGGTCGTCGGGACACTCGTCCAGCCCGTCGAGCTGGTCGCGAATCCGCGATAAATCCGGCACCACGATGGCATGGCGCGACGGCCCGTACAGCGCTGAGAAATACGGCGCGTCATCAAAGGTGACATCGTCGTAAATTTCCGACAGCAGCACGCCGCCAAAACGTTCCGCCAGCGCGGCCAGCCGCAAATCTTCGCTGCCCCCCGGATGGCTGAGCCGCTCGATCTGATCTTCCAGACCGCGTTTGACGCCGGCGACTTCATCGCGCTCGACTGTGGTCTCGCGCTCGCGCTCCAGCAATTGCTGCATCGCTTCGGTCACCTGCGAGCCGCTTTCCAATTGCTCGCCGCTTTGCTCGCACAGGGAGGTCAGCGCATCCTGCGCCGCCAGCCAGGCCGGCGCGCGCTGCGTCAGCAGTTGCAGCCGCTGGAGGATCTGATCCAGTTCCTGGCGCAGTCCCATACGGCGTTCACCGGCCTCGGAGACCATCACCGATAGGGTTTCCACCCGGGCTTCCAGCTCCTGCCGCACCGCTTCCAGCTCGTCCGGCTGATAGTCGGTGCCGATGCGTTTACCAAACTCCGCCAGCAGACGCTGGGCCTCCTGCTGCTCGCGCAGGCGCTGCTCCAGTTCATTCAGCTGGCTGCGCAAAGCCTGTAGCCGGTCGGCCTGATGCTGCTGCGACGCCGCATCGCGCAGCAGATCGCGGGCGGTTGCCCAGGCATCGCTGCGGCTCACGTGCCCGGCTATCTTGGTCACCAGCCCGTAGGCCTGTTCGAATTGGCTGTGCGCGGCCTGGGCGACGCTTAATTTTTGCTCCAGCCCCAGCAATACGTCGGTCACTTCCCGCTCTTGCGCCTGGAATACCGCCAGCTCCTGTTCGGCGCCGGCGGCGCTCAGTTCCGGCAGGGCGCACAATTCGCGGGCGCGCTCCAGCGCCTGCAGTGCCTGCTGATATTGGATGGCGCGCGTTTGCTGCACGTCCAGCGCCTGCTGGTAATCGGCCAGCTGGCTTTTCAGTTCATCCACTTCCAGCTCGGCGGCTTCGGCACGCGCCTCGTTGTCCTGATGGATTTCGCTGGCTTCGGCCACCACCTCGTTTTGCTCTTCCAGACGAAAGGTCAGCTCGTCGATATCGTCGCGATAGCGGCTGATTTTTTCCTGCTGGCGCATGGCGGTTTGCACCAGGTTTAAATGATCGCTGGCGGCCTGATAATCGGTTTCCAGATCCGATTCGGCGGCGATGGTTTCCCCCAATTCGCGCGCCATGTCCACGTGGCGATACTGTTCCACCGCCAGCTGTTTGCGGCTGCCGAGCAAATCCCGGCGCAGCATCAATGCGCGATCCAGATGGATGCGCCGTTCGTTGGCGTGGCGCATATAGTCCGCCGCCACGTACGACGTCGCTTCGGAAATCAGATGCTTGAACAGATCGCGATCCGACTGGGTGACCCGTATGGCTTCAAGGGTCATGCGGTTTTCACGCAGCGCCGCTTCCATATCCTGAAACGCCTTGCGCACGCCGCCGTTTTCCGGCAGCAGGTAATCGCGCAGGGAACGGGTAATGGCGCTGGAGATGCCGCCGTACAGCGAGGCCTCGATCAGGCGATAGTATTTGCTGCGATCGGCCGCGGAGCGCAAGCGCCGGGGAATGACGCCTAAATCGAACATCAGGGAGTGATAGTCGGTAATGGAGTTGAATACCTTGAACTGTACCCCTTCGATTTCCTCCACCCGCTCCTTCAGTTCCTGCAGGCTTAACACCCGCGCCTGGCGATCCCCCACCGCCTGGGTGAAGATTTCCGTGGGCTGCACCGCCGTGGGCAGGCCCTGGATCATAAAGGGTTTGATATCCACCTTGCGATCGCGCCCGGCGATTTGCTGTAGCCGCACCCCGACCAGCACCCGCTGATGGCGGGAGTTCACCACGTCCAGGGCGGCGTAGCAGACGCCGGCGCGCAGTTTGCCGTGCAGCCCCTTGTCGCGGGAACCGCTGGTGGCGCCGGCTTCGGTGGTATTACGAAAATGCAGCAGGGTTAAATCCGGAATCAAAGCGGTAATAAAGGCCGCCATGGTTGTTGATTTCCCCGCCCCGTTACCGCCGGACAAGGTGGTGACCAACCCATCCAAATCAAAGGTACGGGCAAAAAAACCGTTCCAGTTAACCAGGGTCAATGAGCGAAATTTACCACGTTCAATCATGCAAGTTCATCCTCGGCGCTGTCCGACGATCCGTCATCAAGATTGCCATTGTCGTCATCCTGCTCGTCATTAAGCGATAAGGCCTGTTCTATCGGCATCGCCTCGCCATCGCGGATCATGCGCAGCTGCGCTTCGCGCTGATCGTCGCCGCTGCGCACATCGGCGCCGAAACGGAATACCGCTTCGGTAATGCGGAATTTGGCGGTGTCGTTGCCCATAAACCACACCATGCCCAGCCGGCGCAGGCGGTTAAGCGAGGTTCTGACTTTTTCCTGCAGCTTTTGCCTATCCAAATCGGAGCCGGTGGAGCGTTGGTTGACCAGTTTAAGCAATTTGTTTTCATCCGCCAGGGCGAGCAATTCGTCGTACAGCTCCTGCTGGGTAAAAATGCCTTCATGGGCCAGCCGTTCGGGGCTTAAATAGAGGTAGCAGAGGATCTTGCCCACCATCATATCCAGCTCCGACAACACCGAGCGCGAAATAAGCGTGGTGGACCGGGGACGCAGATAGAAAAAGCCCTCCGGCGCGCGCACCAGTTCCACGTTGTAGCGCCGGTAAAAGCCTTCCAGCTCGTCCTGGAAGTCCATCAGGAAGGCATGGTTATCCAGCTCTTCGGCGCCGATATGGCGCCCGGAGCGCAGCGCGCTGTCCAGGGCCGGGAAAATCGGATTGGACAGCGCTTTCGCCAGCTTTACCGGCATGGTTTCTTCAATACTTATCGATGACATGGGCCTGTACCTTAGCACCGTAATCGTTGATTGCCTGCCATGACGGCGGTAATCCGGAAAAATCCGACCCGGCCACGCCTAAGCGCACGGCCTGGTCGACTAGAATACGCGCAACGTCGAACTGCCGCGCGCGCGGAAAGCGGGCCAGATAATCACGCAGCACCTGGCCGAGGTCGAGGGGCAATTGCTGCTGCTTATAGCGGGCCAGCGCCTCTTCGATCATGGCCGCCAGCTGCTCGCGCACCTCGTTGAATTCTTCATATTCCATATCCGGCGGCAGCTCGCCGGTCACTTCTTCGCTGCGCAGGGCCAGCTCTTCGTCACGCATATCCAGCAGGCGATCGGCATTGGCGTAGGTCAGCGCCCAGGGACGATCGAAATAGTGCTGCACCGACTGGCGCAGGCGCTGGGCAAATACCCGGTTTTTATCCATATCGATGGCGGTACGGATAAAACGATGCACGTGGCGATCGTACCCTATCCACAAATCTATCGCCTGCTGGCCCCAGCTGGTAATCCGGTCCAGCTTGTTTTGCAAATCGAGCACCAGCTTATCGATAAACGTGAGTTGCTGGTGGCCGAGCGTCGCATCCTGGATGCGCAACAGGTTGGCCTGCAATTTATCCCCCGCCGCTTCCAGGGTGTCCTGGAGCTCGCGCAGGGTGCCCGAGGTTTCCGACAACAATAATTCGCAGCTGGCGATGGCCGCGCGCCAATCCTGGTTGAGCAAGGCCGCGATATCGTCTTTTACCGACTGCTGCTGCTCGTCCATGATGCGCTGGGTCATGTCGATACTGTCGAAAATTTCCGCCACCGAATATTTCAGCGGGGCGAAGACATTGCGGTGCCAATGGAATTCGTCGCCGTCTTCTTCCGCCGCTTCCGCCGCCCGCTGCAACTCCTGGGCGACGATGGAAAGCTGCACCGATAGGCGCAGCGTGGAAAATTCACGCTGGCGTATATAGTAATCGCTGATACCGATGCCAAGGGGCGTCAGGCGGTAAATGGCATTGCCGTCCGCCAGTTCGCTGACGAAGCGATTCAACAACCGCTGCCGCACCAGGTCATTAATGGCGTTATTGGCGCGCACCGCAACCGTCTCATGGGTCTGTTCAAACCCTTTGCTGACGTGGCGGAACGCGTCCACCAGCTCGCCCTCGCTCATTTCGCCGTCCATGCGCTCGCTATTGAGCGTGGCGATGGCCAGCACAAACGCCAGCCGCTCGGTGGGCAACGATAATGAGAAGTCATTTTTCCGGGCCCAGGCGACCAGTTCCGGTACAGTCTGGGAAAATTCACTCATAATTCATCCTTCAGGGAGGTTTTATGCGCCATGACGTGGATGTAGCGCCCCATGCCGATAAAGGGTTCCTGCCGGCAATAGCGCTGCTCCATTGCCAGCAAGGCCGGAAAATCATCCTGTTGCTGCTGTTTATTTTGCAGGTAGTCATGGAATACGCGCACGCCGCTTTTGCCGCCCAGCGTCATGCCCATATCGGTCAGCCAGCCGTAAACCTGCGCCGGATCGCAAGGGTGATCCGGCACCAGCGAGCGTTTTTTACGCTTGGGCATCCCGGCCGCCACGATATTGATATTGCCCAGGATCATATTGCGCATGATCAGCCCGTGCTTATTGTAAAACATTAACGACAGAGCGCCACCCGGCGCCAGGCAATCATGCAGCCTCTGCAATAATTCACGGGGGTCGGCCACCCATTCCAGCACCGCATGCAACAATATCAGATCGGCCGGCCTTTCCAAATGGGGGGCGATGTCCTGCGCCGCGCACTGTACAAATTGCATGTTGGCGCTCACAGATTGTTCCTGCGCCACTTGCCGCGCCCGCTCAATCATGCCTGCCGAGAGATCGCATAACAACAGCCGGTGGCCCAACGCCGCCAGTTGGCATGCCATGCGCCCTTCCCCGCCGCCGGCGTCGAGAATATACAGCGGGCGGTCGGGCAGGCGGTTTAATAGCCTTTGGAGATCTTGCCATACCACCGCCTGACGAATTTGCCCTTTGGTCGTGCCATAAATATTGCGCGCGAACTTGTCGGCAATATCGTCAAAATTGCGGTCCTGCATAATCGATGCTCCGGGCATAACGGACGGGACACGGCGTTTTTGCCAAAAACCTGCCGTGAACCGACTATTTTGTCACAGGCTGGCTTAGAATGAATCCTTCTGGCGCCGGATTGCGCCTGGTTGACTATATTTCATCCAATTGGAGCGTTTTTTGATGCTTTTTACCCTTAAAAAAATCGTCGGCGGCCTGTTATTACCGCTGCCGCTGCTGATTTTACTGACGGGGGCCGGTCTGCTGCTGCTTTGGCTGACCCGCTGGCAACGCGCCGGCAAGGGACTGGTGACCTTTGGTTGGCTCTGTTTGCTGCTATTAAGCCTGCAACCGGTGGCTGACCGGCTGCTGTCGCCGCTGGAGTCGGCCTATCCCACCTACCGGGGCCAACAGCCGGGCATCGCCTACGTCGTCGTGCTGGGAGGGGGATATACTTTTAATCCGCAATGGGCGCCGAGTTCCAATCTGATTAATAACAGCTTACCGCGGGTAGCCGAGGGTATCCGGCTTTATCGCAGCCATCCCGGGGCAAAACTGGTGTTTACCGGCGCCGCGGCGGGGCATAATCCGGTAAGCAGCGCGGAAACGGCGTCGCGGGTGGCCCAAAGCCTTGGCGTGCCGGGGGGGGATATTATCGTGCTGGACCAGCCGCGGGATACCCGGCAGGAAGCGGCCAGCGTCGGCGCGCTGGTGGGCAAGGCGCCGTTTTTATTGGTGACCTCGGCCAATCATTTGCCGCGCGCCATGGGCTTTTTCCAAGCCGCGGGATTATCACCGGTGCCCGCACCGGCCAATCAGCTGGCGATATCCAGCCCGTTAAATATTTGGGAGAAGGTTATCCCGTCGCCGCTGTGGCTGGGACATGCCGACCGCGCCTGGTATGAAACCCTGGGCCGGGCGTGGCAGTGGCTTACCGGCCGGGATGCGGCAACCGGCGCCGGCGAAAAGAACTGAACGCCGGGCTATTCAAGCCAGGGCTGGAGTTCGCGGCCGGCCAGCTCGAAGGGTGCGCGATCCAGTAATCCGGTATGGATATAGCGCGCCGCCGCTTCCCAGATGCCATAGATCCAGCGCCGGTAGAGAAATGCCTCCGCCACCGGAGCCTTGCTCAGGTAATGATATAGCAGTTCTTTGGCCATGCCGTCTTCGCACAGGCGGAACAAATCATATTCGCGGGGCGCCCACAGCATGGTGCCGGGGTTAAGCATGGCCAATAGCTGGTCGGTACGCGGATCTTTGAGCATGCTGCGCAGCGTCAGGTTGCCGTGGACCAGGACGCAATTTTCCTGATAATCGGCAAATAGCCGATCCAGGCTCTGGCGGGTGCGAAACAGCAGGTTGCGATCTTCATAAGTCAGCAGCGGCGCGGATACTTTCAGCAGGGTGGACCAGATCACTTCGATACGCTGCGCGTACCATTTCGGCCAGGTGTTTTCCTGGGTGCTATCCACCGTGCCCACATAGCCATGGCTGTCGATACGGTGCCAGGCCAGCATGCTCTCGACGATTTGATCTTTGAGCAATAACCAGCGCTGCGGGGTGCGGGTAGGCGCTTCCGCCGATACGCCGCGCAGCCGCTCCATCAACAATAACTCTTTATAGGGCGCCTGCTGCGTCATCACCAGGCCATAGACCGTCGGCAGCCTGACTTCCCCTTCCCGGGCCAGCATGGACAGCTTGTAGGCTTCCTGTTGGGCGATGCCCTGGCAAATATAACTCTTCGCCAACAATGAAAGCGGGTTTCCTTCCTTATCGTACATAGCATAAAGATGCGCGTAAGGCTGTTCGCTGATCCGCTCCAGGCGGCTCAGGGATTCACCCAATACTGCGCTTAACTCGGCTTTCAACAGTTCCATGACAGACCAGACCTTAAGGTGAATTAGCGGGCGGGTTGATAAAACACCCGCCATCATGCTGGCTTCGCCAACAAAATTCTTCGTTTCAGATCAAGCTTTCCCACAAAAACGGCGCGCGCGAAAAATCAGCGCATTTGCCGCATCAGTTCACGCACGCGCTGCAGCTCTTCCCTGGTATCGACGCCGATACCAGGGACTTCACGCGCCACGGCGACATGAATTTTTTCGCCATACCAGAGCACCCGCAGTTGCTCCAGCATTTCAATTTGTTCAAGCCGGCTGGGCTGCCAGCCGACGTAGCGGCGAATAAATCCGGCCCGGTAGGCATAAATACCGATATGTCGTAGAAAGGTATCGCCGATGGACTCACGGGACTGGCTGAAACGCTCCCGATCCCAGGGAATTGCAGCGCGGGAAAAATAGAGCGCAAAACCCTGCTCGTCCATCACCACTTTGACCGCATTGGGGTTAAAGGCTTCTTCGGCGGTGGCGATGGGCACCGCCAGGGTAGCCATGCCGGCCTGGCAGCCGGCCAGGTTATCCGCCACCTGGCGGATAATCACCGGGGGAATCAGTGGCTCGTCGCCCTGGACATTCACCACGATCTGGTCGTCGCCGAATTGATAGCGGTCGATCACTTCAGCCAGACGTTCGGTGCCGGAGTGATGATCGGAGCGGGTCATGCAGACCTCGCCCCCCGCCTGGCGCACCGCGTCCACCACGCCGGCGTGATCGGTGGCGACAATTACCCGATCCGCGCCGGATTCCAGTGCCCGTTCCATGACATGCACCACCATGGGCTTGCCGTTAATATCCGCCAGCGGTTTGCCCGGCAAACGGCTGGAGGCGAACCGCGCGGGGATAATAGCCACGAAACTCATTGATTTGTCTCGTCTAATGTCAGGGCCCGGGCCTCGCTCTCCAGCAACACCGGGATGCCGTCGCGCACCGGATACGCCAAGGCGTCCGATTTACAGATGAGTTCCTGTTTTTCTTTATTAAAATACAATTTGCCGTTACAGACCGGGCAGGCAACGATTTCCAATAAGCGGTGATCCATGATTCCTCCAGCATACACACCCTGCGATGCGTTAATGGGCCAAAGGATAGCATAATGCGGCGTCAGGCGGGAATGGTTACGGTGAAGCGGTGCGACGCCGGGCACGGGGAAAACGACATTCATTAACATTTTTGCAAAATAGGGTTGATCCGGGAAAAGGAACGGCGTAATATTTTTTGTGAGCTACTTCACACTTTTAATAATTAAGAGACAACCTGCCATGAAAACAGTAAATAAAATCATTGCTTTGTTTGCTAATTATAGCCGCTAAGCAAAAAAATCATCGCTCTCTCGGCCTGGCCATCATTGATGTCCGGGCCGATTGTTTTTTTGAGCCGCGCTTTCTGGCGCGTCCGTCACCGCTGATTGTTCTGCGCCTGGTGCTTAAAGCGGCGGATCGCCTGCTCGATGGGTGCCAGCAGACCGGGTATATCCTGCGCCGGCAGTTGCGCATTCACCGGCAGATACCACCAGTTGGGCTGGGCGAAACCACGGCATTTTACCGCATCTTTTTCCGTCATTAATAGCGTCTGGTCCGGCGAAGCCAGGGGCGCCAGCTGTTCGGGCCGATAGGCCTGATGATCGGCGAACGGTATGGTGCGCCCGGCGCTCACGCCCATGGCCCGCAGGGTGGCAAAAAAGCGCGGCGGATGCCCGATGCCCGCCATAGCGACCACCGCAGGCAATTGATTCGCGGCGCGGGTTTCACCGGTAAGTAAATTCACCGCGGCGCCGGGTTGCAGTTGCATCGCGATTTCCCCCGGGCGCGCCTGACCGCCATTGACGATCGCGGCGGTGACGCTTCGCAGCCGCCCCGCCCGTTCGCGCATCGGCCCGGCGGGCAGCCACCAGCCGTTGCCAAAACGCCTGACGCCGTCAACCACCACCCATTCAATATCACGTCCCAAGGCATAGTGCTGCAGGCCGTCATCGGTGATAATCACATCCAGCGCATGGTGCTTTAACAGCGCCGCCACCGCTTCGGCGCGGCGCGGCGATACCGCCACGGGCGCCCCGGTGCGCTGAAAAATCAATACCGGTTCATCGCCCGCCTGGAGCGTGGTGGTACCCTCGTCGAGCACCAGCGGATAGTGCGCGGACCGCCCGCCGTAGCCGCGGGAGACGACTCCGACCCGCCAGCCCCGCTGCTGCAAACGTTCAACCAGCCACAGTACCACCGGCGTTTTGCCATTGCCGCCCACGGTCAAGTTGCCGACCACCACCACCGGCACCGCAAAACGATGGATTTTGCGCCATCCCAGACGATAGCCCAGCTTTATCAGGCCGCTTATCAGGCCATATAGCCAGGAAAGCGGCAGCAGCAGCCAGTACCACCGCGAACCGCCGAACCAGATTTTATCAATCATTGCCGAATTGTAACCGGTGCAGTTGGGCGTAGGCGCCCTTTTGCGCCAGCAGTGTATCGTGCGCCCCGCGCTCGACTATGCGCCCATCCTCGACGACCACGATTTCATCGGCTTTTTCGATGGTCGACAACCGGTGGGCAATCACCAGCGAGGTGCGGTTTTTTTGCAACGCGTCCAGGGCTTTTTGAATGGCGCGTTCCGATTCGGTATCCAGGGCCGACGTGGCCTCATCGAGAATCAGAATCGGACAATCGCGCAGCAGCGCCCGCGCAATGGCGATACGCTGGCGCTGCCCGCCGGAGAGCAGTACGCCATTCTCGCCAATCATCGTATCCAGCCCCTGGTCCATTTTTTCGATAAAGTCCATGGCGTAAGCCATGCGGGCGGCATTCTCGATCTCCTCCCGTGAAAAGCGGTCTTTGCGGGCATAAGCGATATTATTGGCGATGGTGTCGTTAAACAGATGCACATTTTGCGATACCAGCGCCACCTGATCCCGCAAAGAAGCGAGCGTATATTCGCGCAGATCGTGGCCATCGAGCAATACCGCGCCCTGCTGCACATCGTAAAAGCGCGTCAGAAGATTGGCGATAGTGGATTTGCCCGAGCCCGATCGTCCCACCAGCGCTACCGTTTTGCCGGCCGGAATAACGATATTGATATCACGCAGGGACGGGGTGTCCTTGCCCGGGTAAAAAAAGGTGACGTCGCGGAATTCGACATTCCCTTCGGCGCGTTCCACCACCAGCGTCCCCTCGTCTTTTTCTTTATCCATATCCAAAATGGCGAATAAAGTCTGGCACGCCGCCATTCCGCGCTGAAATTGCGCGTTGACGTTGGTCAGCGATTTCAGCGGACGCATGAGGGCAATCATGGAAGAGAACACCACGGTGATGGTGCCGGCGGTCAGGTTTTGCATTACGCTCGGGAAGCTGGCGGCATACAGCACAAAGGCCAGCGCCAGGGAAGCGATAAACTGGATGACCGGATCGGATACCGACGAGGCGGAGACCATTTTCATGCCCTGCTGGCGCATACGGTTGCTGACATGGTTAAAACGCTCGTTCTCCACTTTCTGGCCGCCAAAAATCAGCACCTCCTTGTGGCCTTTCAGCATCTGTTCGGCGCTGGTGGTCACCTGCCCCATGGTGTTTTGCATATTTTTGCTGATATTACGAAAGCGCTTCGAGACCTGACGAATGGCGATGGAAACAATGGGGGCGATAACCACCAGGATCAGCGAAAGCTGCCAGCTGTAATAAAACATCATGATAAACAGGCCGATGATCGACGCGCTTTCGCGGATCACGGTGATCAGCGCGCTGGACGACGACGAGGCCACCTGTTCGGAATCATAGGTGATACGCGACAATAGCGTGCCGGTGGACTGCTGGTCAAAAAACGACACCGGCATGCCCATCATATGGCTGAACAGGCGCCGGCGCATTTGCATCACGACTTTGCCGGATACCCATGAAACGCAATAGCTGGAAACAAAACTGGTAATGCCGCGCACCACCATCAGGCCGATCACGGCCAGGGGCATCCACACCAGGATGCTGTTATTGCTTTTGCCAAAACCATCGTCAAGCAGCGGTTTAAGCAGCGACAGCATCAGGGTATCGCTGGCGGCGTTGAGAATCAGCGCGATAGACGCCACGATCAGGCCCGTTTTAAAAGGAGAGATCATCGGCCATAGGCGACGGAACGTCTGCCAGGTGGAGAGATCTTTATCATTGAGCATTCAGTTAACCAGCGCTTAGTCTAAATAGCCGACCATTCTACTCATTATCGGCTTGGACGCCAAACCGCTGGTGATACCATCGTGGCATAATTTGCTCCCGATACCCTTTTATTACCCAATTATGGTCATAAAAATGGATACTGACCTGTCCTGAATGGGCGGTATCGTGCCAGGGGATGCCCTGTTGCCGATAACGCGCCATTATTTTTGGCGCCGGCAATCGCCAGGGGCTAAAACGCGCCGCCGAGGCCAGCGCCGCTTTGGGCCGCACCGCGTTGAGAAACGACCGGGTGGATGAGGTCTTGCTGCCATGATGGGGCACCTGCAGGATATCGGCCCGCAGCAGACGGCGCGAAGACTTGAGCAACGCCCGTTCGCTCGGCCCTTCGATATCGCCGGTTAATAACACGCTGAACCTGCCGTCATCGATTTTAACCACGCACGAATCGTCATTACCGGCCTTATCAACCTGGGCGGGCGGCCACAGCACGCTAAATTGCAGCCCCTGCCAGCGCCAGCGCTGCCCTTGCAGACAGGGTAGATGCCCGCGCTGCCGATAGGAGCTCGATACCGGAATGCCCGGATAGATTTTTTTCAGCGTGGCCAAACCGCCGATGTGATCCTGGTGGCTGTGGCTGAGCATCATGGCCTCGGGCGCCAGGCCGCGCCATTTCAGATAAGGCGCTATTTCCGCTTTCCCGATATCGCCGCCTTCCCAACCCGCGCCGGTGTCATAGAGCAGCGCTTTGCCGTTTTTTTCAATGACCACCGCCAGCCCATGGCCGACATCCAGCATATCGAGCCGCCAGCGCGGGCCGTCGTTTTTTTCCCGCTGCGACAGCAGCATTACGCCAATGGCCACCATATTCCACCGGTAGGTGCGCCACCAGCCAAAACGCCAGACGATTACCGCCAGCCAGCCGACGATGCTCCAGGCGATGCCGGTATCGGTGAGTTCAAACCAGCCTTGCCGCAACGGCGGTAGCGGTTTAAACACCAGCGTCAGGGACCGGTCGGCCAGATACCACAGCATCCGGCTGACGGGCGGCAGCATAAACAGGCACATGGCGGCGAGAATCAGCGGCGTGGTAATGAAGGAAACCAGCGGTACCGCCCAGAGATTGGCCGGCAATGACAAGACATTGGCGCCGTGGAATAGCCCCCATTGCAGCGGCAGCAGCAATAGCGTCATGCCGGATTGCAAATGCAGCCAGCGCAGCCACGCCCAGGCCAGCCCGGATTGGAACCGCACCGGCAGCGGCGCCCACTGGAACCAGAAAAGCAGCGACGCCACGGCCAGGCAGGAAAGCCACAGGCTGCTGGACAGCACGCTGAGCGGATCGGTAACCAGAATCAGGGCGACGCACCATAACCAGACCTGCCAGGGGCTGCAATGCACGCCGCGGATGCGCAGCGCGATCCACAGGCTCAATGCCAGCAACGCGCGGATCGCCGGGAAATTCACTCCGGAAATCCAGACGTAACCGGCGGCGCTCAGCCAACTGATAAACAGCGGCACAGCCGGCGTGACCCATGCCATGGGCAGGAAAAATTGTCCGCCGCGCGCCACCAGCCAGCCGAACAGCGCGGCCAGCGAAATATGCAGGCCGGAGATAGCCATTAAATGGGCGGTGCCGGTTTGCTGTAACAGCAGGCGGGTGTCCTCGGGCATCGTTTTGCTTTCACCGAATCCCAGCGCCATCAGGATGGACGGCCAGCGCAGCCCGCTGAACTGCCGCACGCTGCGGTCGATAAGCCGCTGGCGCAGCCCGCAGCGTTCATCGACGACTTTGGCTTTAATTACCCGCCCGACCAGCGGCTGGTGATTGGCCACCGCCCAGCGCTGACTGTCGAATCCCCCTTCGTTCAGCCGGCTGTGCTGCGGGCGCAGCTTCAGGATCATCCGCCACTGCTGCCCGGCGCACCAGCGCTGCGGTAAACGAGCCCAGGTGACCGAGGCATAGATCGGCGGAAACAGGCGTTTACCCCCGGCATGGGTAAGTTTTATCGCCGCGCCGGACCGCGGGTTGTCGGGATGATTAATCCCGACGATGTGCGCCTGGACGGACAACCTGGGCTGGGACAACAACGCGGTTTGCTGCAACAATTGCGCGGCGCACCAGCAGCCCCAGGCAAAGGCGGCCAAGGCTACCGCGGCCAGCCGGCATGCCGGCGCGCGCGTAAACAGCAGCAACCCGGCGCCGGCGACCACGCCATACAACCACGGGACATCCGGCAACTCGGGCAGCCAGGTTAACGGTAAAATACCCATAATCGCCGCCAGGGCGAGGTGACTCGCGGACAGCGGCATTAGCAATGCACTCCGGCAGACGCCATCGGCAATTTCTCGTATTAAGCGTGGTGGCCGATTCTTACCTGCGGGACCGCATTGCGCTATCAGCAGCTGATGGGAATGCGAAGCGATATGTAAATCTTTACTGCTGCTTGCTGGTTTACAGATTATTTTGCGGCAATGCGCGCAGGGCGAGGGAGAAGTCAGGCAAAAAAGTTTGTGACATTGTATTTATAGACGGGAACCTATAAAATCAAATCTATAGACTACGGTCTATAAAGAAAACAAGGATGTGGACCGTTATCACCACCGACGTATTTGCGTTATGGCTGGCCAGGCAAAATGGCCTGCTGCGCCAAGACGTGCTGGCGGCAATGCTTCTGCTGCGCGTCAGGGGACCCGCATTGGCGCGCCCTTATGTGGATACGCTATATGGCTCACGCTATTGCAATATGAAAGATCTAATCATCCAGCACCATGGGCATCCGGTGCGCGCTTTCTTCGCTTTTGATCCTAAACGCCGCGCCGTCCTATTTTGCGCCGGCGATAAACGGGGAAAAGATGAAAGGCGCTTTTATAAGCACATGATCAAAACTGCTGACGCAGAGTTTGCCAACCATCTAAAAAAACCGGAGAACATATAATGGCGACGCTAACAGAACTCCTGGCCAAAGAAACGCCGGAAAACCGGCAACGAATCGAAGAAAAAGCGGCGGCAATGCTGCTCGAAACGCGCCTGTATGAAATCCGCGAGGCATTGCATCTGTCGCAGACGGAAGTGGCTAAAAAACTGGGTATAGCCCAGTCATCCGTCGCGGCCATCGAGCAACGGGGCAACGAACTTAAAATCTCCACGCTTAAACGCTATATCGAATCAATGGGCGGCACCCTGCGCTTAGGGGTGGACCTCCCCGGCGGCAAGCATCTGGAATTTGCCATCTGAGCCGACAAGCCAAAAAAAAGACGCCCGAAGGCGTCTTTTTTGTTTGCGTCGATGAATAACGGCGGCGCGTTTAATCAAACGCGGCGTTACGCACCATAAATATTGGCGCGGTCGCGCAGCTCTTTGCCGGGTTTGAAATGGGGCACATATTTGCCTTCCAGTTCAACTTTATCCCCGGTTTTAGGGTTGCGTCCGACACGCGGTGCACGGTAGTGAAGCGAAAAACTGCCGAAACCACGGATTTCGATGCGCTCACCGCTGGCGAGTGTGGTCGCCATATGTTCGAGCATCTCTTTCACGGCATCTTCCACGACTTTCGCCGGGATATGAGCGTGCTGGCCAGCAAGTCTTTCAATAAGTTCAGACTTGGTCATAGTTCCTCCAAGTTCGTATGCCCTTAGTCAATAAAGCATACGACAAGCTTAGCTACCGTCCAGGAGCGGTGGCAACACCGCTCCCCCATTATTATTCGCCTTTAGCTGCCTTGAACGCTTCAGCCATTGCGCTGGAGAAGTTGCTGGTATCTTCCTGCTTGTTGGTGCTGTTCACAGTAGCGATAGCATCTTTCTCATCAGCTTCGTCCTTCGCACGTACGGACAGGCTGACAACGCGGTTTTTACGATCAACGCCGGTGAATTTAGCTTCAACGTCGTCGCCCACGTTCAGAACCAGGGTCGCGTCTTCAATACGGTCACGAGAGGCTTCGGAAGCTCGCAGATAGCCTTCAACGCCGCCGGCTAATTCAACTGTAGCACCTTTAGCGTCAACTGCAGTGACTTTACCGGTAACTATCGTGCCTTTCTTGTTCAAAGACAGGTAGTTATTAAACGGATCTTCAGCCAGTTGTTTCACGCCCAGGGAAATACGTTCGCGCTCTGCGTCAACCTGCAGAACCACGGCCGCGATTTCGTCGCCTTTCTTGTATTCACGCACGGCTTCTTCGCCGGCGACATTCCAGGAGATGTCGGACAGATGAACCAGACCGTCGATGCCGCCTTCCAGGCCGATGAAGATACCAAAATCAGTGATTGACTTGATCTTGCCTTCAACGCGGTCACCCTTGTTATGGGTTTCAGCGAACTGCTGCCATGGGTTGGACTTGCATTGTTTCAGGCCCAGGGAGATGCGACGACGTTCTTCGTCGATATCCAGAACCATGACTTCTACCACGTCGCCAACGTTGACAACCTTGGACGGATGGATGTTCTTATTGGTCCAATCCATTTCTGAAACGTGAACCAGGCCTTCAACGCCTTCTTCGATTTCAACGAAGCAGCCGTAATCGGTCAGATTGGTCACGCGACCGGTGAGGCGGGTGCCTTCCGGATAACGTTTCGCGATAGCAACCCAAGGATCTTCGCCCAGCTGTTTCAAGCCCAGGGAGACACGGGTGCGTTCACGATCGAATTTCAGGACCTTAACGGTGATTTCATCACCTACATTCACGATTTCGCTCGGATGCTTAACGCGCTTCCAGGCCATATCGGTGATATGCAGCAAGCCATCTACGCCGCCCAGATCGACAAACGCGCCATAGTCGGTAAGGTTTTTAACGATACCCTTAACTTCCATGCCTTCCTGCAGGTTTTCCAGCAGCTGATCGCGTTCCGCGCTATTTTCGGATTCAATCACCGCACGACGGGAAACCACAACGTTGTTACGTTTCTGGTCCAGCTTGATAACTTTAAACTCAAGCTCTTTGCCTTCCAGATGCAGGGTATCGCGTACCGGACGCACGTCAACCAGCGAACCCGGCAGGAACGCACGAATGCCGTTCAGTTCGACGGTGAAACCGCCCTTCACTTTGCCGTTGATGATGCCGGTAACGGTCGCGGCTTCTTCGTAGGCTTTTTCCAGCATCAGCCAGGCTTCATGGCGCTTGGCTTTTTCGCGAGACAGCAAGGTCTCACCGAAACCGTCTTCCACCGCGTCCAGCGCGACGTCGACCTGGTCGCCGACCTGGATTTCCAGTTCGCCCTGAGCATTTTTAAACTGCTCGATAGGAATGGCGGATTCAGATTTCAGTCCGGCGTCAACCAGAACTACGTCTTTATCAATGGAAACAACGGTACCACGCACAATGGAACCGGGACGGGTTTCGATTTCTTTCAGGGATTCTTCAAAGAGTTGAGCAAAAGATTCTGTCATAGTTTGATAATCTTCAGGTGTTTTTGATTAACGTCCATCCGGCATCCTGCTCGATGGGGTTGTTTTACACGCCCCATTGCCAATCCTTGCAACGGGGTAGTTGTTTCTAAAGCTACGATAACGCCAGAATACGTTTCGAGTGGGCCAGCGCCTGGGCTATCACTTCATCGATAGTCATGCGGGTGGAATCCAGTACCAGGGCATCTGGTGCGGGAACCAACGGCGCCACCGGGCGACTTCTGTCGCGTTCGTCCCTTTCTTTTATCTCGGATAAAAGGCGTTCAAAGTTAACACTAAAGCCCTTTTCCTGCAACTGCCGCATGCGGCGGTGGGCTCTTTCTTCCGATGACGCGTCGAGAAAAATCTTCACCGGCGCCTCGACGAACACCACGGTGCCCATGTCGCGCCCGTCGGCAATCAGGCCGGGGGCCTCGCGAAACGCGCGCTGCCGGCGCAGCAGCGCTTCGCGCACCCGCGGGAAAGCCGCAATTTTGGACGCGGTATTGCCCACGGTCTCATTGCGGATTTCGTTACTCACATCCTCGCCTTCCAGGATGATTTCCAGCTCGCCCGCCTGGACTTTGAAGCGGACGTCAAGATGCGCCGCCAGCGGCACCAGGGCCTCTTCGGCGTTGATATCCACCTGGTGATGCAGGGCCGCCAGCGCCAAAACGCGATAGATGGCGCCCGAATCGAGCAAATGCCATCCCAATGCTTCCGCCAATGCTTTACACAGCGTTCCTTTCCCCGCACCGCTCGGTCCATCGATGGTGATCACCGGGACAACTGCTGTCATTATCTTCTCCTCTCAGCGGCGAACGTCAGTTCCATTAAAATAAAATTACCGTGGGGCATTATACGCATCATGTGCCACAAAGGTTACCCTAAGGTGTCAGGAATAGGCGTCTGGAACGTAAATTAAGATATCTCCGGGCTGATAGCGACAGTGTAGCCCGCCGGCGCCCTTTTTGCCCGGCCCGGCGGCAAATCATTTGCGGCGGGGTTATTTCAAGGTGCTGACCGCGGCCAACTGCCGGAAATAATCGGGAAAGGTCTTGTTGGTGCATTTGGGATCGAGGATGGTCACCGGCGTATCGGACAAGGCCACCAGGGAAAAGCACATGGCCATGCGGTGGTCGTTATAGGTGCCGATTTCCGCGTACGTCAAGGCCGCCGGCGGGGTAATAGTAATGTAGTCCTCCCCTTCCTCCACTTCGGCGCCGACTTTGCGCAGCTCGGTGGCCATGGCCGCCAGCCGGTCGGTTTCCTTGACCCGCCAATTAAAGATATTACGCAACGTGGTGGTGCCGCGGGCAAACAGCGCGGTGGTGGCGATGGTCATGGCGGCGTCGGGGATATGGTTCATATCCATATCAATGGCGCGCAGCTCGCCGCGGGTACATTCGATAAAATCATCGCCCCAGCGGATTACGGCCCCCATGCGTTCAAGCACGTCGGCGAACCGGATATCGCCCTGCACGCTGTTCTTACCGATCCCCGTGACGCGGATGGTGCCGCCCCGGATGGCCGCCGCCGCCAGAAAATAGGAGGCCGACGACGCATCGCCCTCCACCAGATAATGGCCCGGCGAGCGATAAGTCTGCCGGCCCTGTACATGAAAATTCTGGTAGTCGTCATTGCGCACCTGAATGCCGAAGGTATTCATGAGCGCCAGGGTAATATCGATATAAGGCTTGGAAACCAGCTCGCCTTTAATGCGGATCGCGGTATCTTCCCCGGCCAGGGGCGCGGTCATCAGCAGCGCGGTCAGGAACTGGCTGGACACGCTGCCGTCAACGGTGATATCGCCGCCGCGAAAACCGCCGCGCAGGCGCAGCGGGGGATAGTCTTCCTGCTCCAGATACTCAATCTCCGCCCCGCCCTGGCGCAGCGCATCCACCAAATGGCCGATGGGGCGCTCTTTCATGCGCGGCTCGCCGGTCAGCGTTACGTCGTGCCGGCCCAGGCACAAGGCGGCGGCCAGCGGACGCATGGCGGTGCCCGCGTTGCCTAGAAACAGCGATAGGGGGACCTGTGCGGTCAGGGCATGCCCCAGCCCGATTATTTCGCACTGCCGGCGATCGGCGCTCAGGCGATAAGTTACCCCCAGCGCGCCGAGGGCGTCGAGCATATGGCGCACGTCGTCGCTGTCGAGCAAATTGGTCAGGCGGGTGGTGCCTTCGGCCAGCGCCGCCAGCAGCAGCGCCCGGTTCGATACGCTTTTCGAGCCGGGAAGATTAATGGTGCCGTCGATATGGGCAATGGGTTGTAGGGTCAGGGATTCCAGCATGTAAAACGCATTCTCCAGCAAATATAACAGCGGCGGCCCGGCGCTACGCCCGGGTCGCCGATAGGATAGAAGGTACAACTCGATATCTTTAGGTCTATGCGGCGCTAGCGGACATCAGCCGTGGCGCTTGGCGAAACCGGTCATAAAGCCCACCAGCGCTTCGACGCCGGCCAGCGGCATGGCGTTATAGAGCGACGCGCGCATACCGCCCACCACCCGATGGCCTTTCAGGGCATGCAGCCCCGCCGCCAGTGATTCTTCCAGGAAGAGCTTATCCAGCGCGGCGTCCGCCAACAAAAACGGCACGTTCATACGCGAACGGTTGGCTGGGGCGACATCATTACGGTAAAACCCGCTCTGGTCGATATACTGATACAGCGTCTGCGCCTTCACCTGGTTGCGTTTGTCGATTTCCACCAGGCCGCCCTGTTCCTTCAGCCATTTAAACACCAGGCCGGACAGATACCAGGCAAAGGTCGGCGGGGTATTGAACATGGAGTCGTTTTCCGCCAGCACCTGATAATCGAGGACCGAGGGCAGTTCACGGCGCGCCTTGCCCAGCAAATCTTCGCGCACGATCACCAGCGTCAGGCCGGCCGGGCCGATATTTTTCTGCGCCCCGGCATAGATCACGCCAAAACGGCTGACATCCAGCGGACGCGACATAATGGTCGAAGAGTAATCCGCCACCACCACCTTATCACCGAAATCAGGGGTTTCGTCGATGGCCAGGCCATCGATGGTTTCATTAGGGCAATAATGGACATACGCGCTGTCGGCGGACAGGGCCCATTCGCTCATGGGTTTAATGGCGCGCAGGCCATTTATCCGGGTTTTCACGTCGATAACCCGCGGATCGCAATATTTGCGCGCTTCGTCAACCGCGCTGTGCGCCCAATAACCGCCGTCGATATAATCGGCGCTGACGCCGTCGCCCAGCAGGTTTAACGGCACCGCGGCGAACTGCGCGCGGGCGCCGCCGTGGCTGAATAAGACTTTGTAATTATCAGGTATTTGCAAAAGGTCGCGCAGATCCTGCTCGGACTCCTTGGCCATCTCGATAAATTCTTTGCTGCGATGGCTTATCTCCATCACCGACATACCCAAGCCATGCCAGTTACGCAATTCCTGTTCCGCACGGCGTAATACTTCCACCGGGATCATCGCCGGACCGGCGCTAAAATTAAATACCTGATTCATTTCCCTCACCACTTGGCCAAAAAATTCGTGAATACCTGTTCTATCGTTTTTATCACTCGCATCCGGGTGCCGCAATGCTTATTGATTATCTTATGCTATTTCGCTGCCCGTCCACGCGCGGCGGCGAACCGGCGCGACCGGCGGGAAAATTGTCCGCGGCCCCGGGCGCGCTAAGGAGAATACATGGAGCCCGGTGAGAAAACACCGTATTATGGGCCTTTCAAGACAATAATAAAGAGAGCCTGCATGTCACAAACATTTATTCCCGGCAAAGACGCCGCCCTGGAGGATTCCATCGCCCGCTTCTACCAGCGGCTCGGCGAGCTGGGTTTTAATATCGAAGAGGCCTCCTGGCTCAATCCGGTCCCCCATGTCTGGTCGGTGCATATCCGCGACCGCGATTGCCCGCTGTGCTTCACCAATGGTAAAGGCGCCAGCAAAAAAGCCGCTCTGGCCTCGGCGTTGGGCGAGTATTTCGAGCGCTTATCCACTAACTACTTTTTTGCCGATTTTTATCTCGGCCACGGCATCGCCAACGGCGAGTTTGTGCATTATCCCGATGAAAAATGGTTTCCCCTGCCCGCGGACGACCAACTGCCCGCCGGCATACTCGACGAACGCCTGCGCGCGTTTTACGATCCGGACCGGGAGCTGACCGCCCGCGCCCTCGTCGACATGCAATCAAGCAACGCCGAGCGGGGAATCTGCGCCCTGCCCTTTAGCCGCCAGTCCGACGGGCAGACGGTTTATATCCCGATGAATATCGTCGGCAATCTCTATGTCTCCAACGGCATGTCGGCGGGCAATACCGCCAACGAGGCCCGGGTACAGGCCCTGTCGGAGGTCTTCGAGCGCCATATCAAAAACCGCATCATCGCCGAATCCATCAGCCTGCCGGTGATTCCGCCGGCCGTCATGTCCCGCTACCCCGGGGTAATGGAAGCGATTAACAGCCTGGAAGCGGAAGGGTTTCCCATTTTTGCCTACGATGCTTCATTAGGCGGGGTGTACCCGGTGATCTGCGTGGTACTGTTTAATCCGGCCAACGGCACCTGCTTCGCCTCTTTCGGCGCCCATCCGGATTTCGGCGTGGCGCTGGAGCGTACGGTAACGGAACTGCTGCAAGGCCGCAGCCTCAAAGATCTGGATGTGTTCACGCCGCCCACCTTCGATGATGAAGAAGTGGCGGAACAGACCAACCTGGAGACGCATTTCATCGACTCCAGCGGTTTGATCTCCTGGGACTTATTCAAGCACGACGCCGATTATACCTTCGCGGATTGGGATTTCAGCGGCAGCACCGGCGATGAGTTCGCCACCCTGATGGCTATTTTCAGGCGGCAGGGCATGGAAGTCTATATCGCGGATTATGAACATCTGGAGGTGTATGCCTGCCGTATTTTGGTGCCAGGCATGTCGGATATCTATCCGGTGGAGGATTTGCTACTGGCCAATAACGCCATGGCCATCCACTGGCGCGACACCCTGACCAGCTTGCCGGACAGCCGCTGGCCCCCGGAGCGTTATCTGGCATTAATTGAACAGCTCGACGACGAAGGGCTGGACGACTTTACCCGCGTCCGGGAATTGCTGGGCATGGCGACCGGTAAAGATAACGGCTGGTATACCCTGCGGGTAGGCGAACTCAAAGTCATGCTGGCCCTGGCCGGCGGCGATCTTGAGCAAGCGCTGATGTGGGCCGAATGGACCCGGGATTTTAACGCCTCGGTGTTTTCCGACCAGCGGGAAAACTTTTACCGCTGCCTGCATACCCTGCTGTTATTGACCCAGGAGCCGGATCGCGACGCGCAGCAATATCACGCCGCCTTTGAACGCATGTACGGCAAAGCCGCCCTGGAGCGCGCGTCGGCCGCCCTCAGAGGCGAAAATTGTTTCGAGGGTTTATTTAACATCGACAACGACCTGCACGCCCTGCCCGCTCATCGCGCGCTGCTCGCCGCCTATGAAAAACTGCAGGCGGCTAAACGGCGCTATTGGCAGGCTAAAGCGTAACGCCGGGACAGGACCGGGCGGCCGTGCTAAAATGCCCGCTGTTGCCGGGCCGCGGCCCCTGGTCCCGTTTTTTCCTGGGGAGTGGTAAAACGCCGCGCTACACCTGCCGGGCGCGCGACAACCCTACTCTAATTAAGGCTTTAGGGCGTAATACCGCTAATAACGCTATTCGGACCGGCGGGAAAAATAATGCCGGGATAGAAGTTTCGTATTTTGGTTTATTGTTTCAAAAAAGTAATACACGACAAAATAATTCAAGAAACTGAAACAATACCGCCACATTCGTGGTTATTGCATAACGGGCCAAAATGTACAAAAAATGTGGTCTTCAAATCTTTATGTAATAATTAAAATTTATTTTCAGTATATTTTTCAATGCTTTATAATTAACTGCCCGCCTTTTTCGCCTATTGCAAGCCTATTAAGTTTGGGCCATTATGATCTATATCAATTTTTGCTCTATACTCGTTTGTTAGAATTAGAGCGTTAATTAATCCAACGAAGAGTGTATGTGTGAAGGCTGATAATCCTTTTGACCTGAAATTACCGGATGCCATGGCCGGCGTTGCTGAAGAGGCGGGAGTCTACAAAGCAACCAAGCAACCATCCAAAACGTTTTTTCTGGCCATTACCGCAGGCGTTTTTATTTCCATAGCTTTCGCTTTTTATATTACGGCAACCACCGGTGCCGGCACTATGCCTTACGGCATCACCAAGCTTATCGGCGGGATTTGCTTTTCGCTGGGGTTGATGCTGGTGGTGGTCTGCGGCGCCGATCTCTTTACCTCCACGGTGCTGATTATCGTCGCCAAGGCCAGCGGGCGTATCACCTGGGGGCAGTTGCTGCGCAATTGGATTAATGTTTACTTTGGCAACCTGGTGGGCGCGCTGCTGTTTGTCGCCCTGATCTGGTTCTCAGGGGAGCACATGGTGGCAAATGGCGCATGGGGCCTGAATGTTTTACAGACCGCCGATCACAAAATGCACCATACTTTTGTTGAAGCGGTATGTCTGGGTATCCTGGCTAACCTGCTGGTCTGCATGGCGGTATGGATGAGTTACTCCGGCCGCAGCCTGACCGATAAAATGTTCGCCATGATCTTTCCGGTCGCGATGTTCGTTGCCAGTGGTTTTGAGCATAGCATCGCCAACATGTTTATGATCCCATTGGGCATTGTCATTAAAGATTTTGCCGCGCCGGAATTCTGGCAAGCGATTGGGATGGTTCCAGAACAATTTTCACATCTTACCGTTGGCAACTTTATCATCGATAACCTGATACCAGTGACAATTGGCAACATTATCGGTGGGGGGTTACTGGTAGGATTGACATATTGGATGATTTATCTGCGCGGTGGGAACCAGCATTAATTTGCCAGGCACCCTCCGTAAAGCCGGGTTTGAAGAAATCCACATTAGAAGGTAGGTATACAATGACCGATCTGAACACAAAATTAGCCACTGCCTGGGAAGGTTTTAGCAAAGGCGACTGGCAGACTGAAGTCAACGTTCGTGACTTTATCCAGAAAAACTATACCCCATATGAAGGCAACGAAGCCTTCCTGGCGGGCGCTACTGCTGCCACCACTACCCTGTGGGGCAAAGTGATGGAAGGCATCAAAACCGAAAACCGCACCCATGCGCCGGTTGATTTTGATACGGATGTTGTCGCCACCGTGACTTCTCATGACGCCGGCTATATCGATAAAGGCCTGGAAAAAATCGTTGGTTTGCAAACCGATGCCCCGTTGAAACGCGCGCTTATCCCGTTTGGCGGCATCAAGATGGTTGAAAGCTCTTGCAAAGCCTATGACCGCGAGCTGGACCCGGAAGTTAAAAAAATCTTTACCGAATATCGCAAAACCCATAACCAGGGCGTATTCGATGTTTATACCCCGGACATCCTGAAATGCCGTAAAACCGGCGCCCTGACCGGCTTGCCCGATGCTTACGGCCGTGGCCGCATCATTGGTGACTATCGCCGCGTCGCGCTGTATGGCATCGATTATCTGATGAAAGATAAATTCGCCCAGTTCACCTCTTTGCAAAGCAAATTGGAAAACGGCGAAGATCTGGAAGCAACTATCCGTCTGCGTGAAGAAATTGCCGACCAGCATCGTGCCCTGGCACAAATCAAGGAAATGGCCGCCAAATACGGGTGCGACATCTCCGGCCCGGCTACCACCGCGCAGGAAGCCGTGCAATGGACTTACTTCGGTTATCTGGCCGCGGTTAAATCCCAGAACGGCGCCGCTATGTCGTTCGGCCGTACGTCGACGTTCCTTGATATCTACATCGAACGCGATCTGAAAGCAGGCAAAATCACTGAAGAACAAGCTCAGGAATTGATTGACCATCTGGTCATGAAATTGCGTATGGTCCGTTTCCTGCGTACCCCTGAATATGATGAATTGTTCTCCGGCGACCCGATTTGGGCAACTGAATCCCTGGGCGGCATGGGCGTTGACGGACGTACGCTGGTTTCCAAAAACAGCTTCCGTTTCCTGAACACCCTGTACACCATGGGACCGGCGCCTGAACCAAACATGACCATCCTGTGGTCGGAAAAACTGCCGATTAGCTGGAAGAAATTCACCGCTAAAGTTTCTATCGACACGTCTTCCGTACAGTATGAAAACGATGACCTGATGCGTCCCGATTTCAACAATGATGATTACGCGATTGCGTGTTGCGTAAGCCCAATGGTTGTCGGTAAACAAATGCAGTTCTTCGGCGCCCGTGCGAACCTGGCCAAAATGGTCCTGTACGCAATCAACGGCGGCATGGATGAAAAAGCCAAAATCCAGGTCGGCCCGAAAACCGAACCGATCAAAGATGCGGTACTTGATTATGATATCGTGCTTAAGAGCATGGATCATTTCATGGACTGGCTGGCCAAGCAGTATGTCACCGCGCTGAACGTCATCCATTATATGCATGACAAATACAGCTACGAAGCTTCGCTGATGGCGCTGCATGACCGTGACGTCTATCGCACCATGGCCTGCGGTATCGCCGGCTTGTCCGTCGCCGCCGATTCCCTGTCCGCCATCAAGTATGCCAAAGTTAAGCCTATCCGCGATGCCGACGGCATGGCGGTTGACTTTGATATCGAAGGCGAATATCCGCAGTTCGGTAACAACGACTCGCGCGTCGATGACATCGCTTGTGACCTGGTGGAACGTTTCATGAAGAAAATTCAGAAACTGCCGACCTATCGCAACGCCGTACCGACCCAGTCGATCCTGACCATCACGTCCAACGTGGTTTACGGCAAGAAAACCGGTAACACCCCTGATGGCCGTCGTTCAGGCGCGCCGTTCGGACCTGGTGCCAACCCGATGCACGGTCGTGACCAGAAGGGCGCGGTGGCCTCTTTGACCTCGGTTGCCAAACTGCCGTTTGCTTATGCGAAAGATGGTATTTCTTACACCTTCTCTATCGTACCTAAAGCACTGGGTAAAGATGAAGATGTACGTAAAGCCAACCTGGCCGGTCTGATGGATGGTTATTTCCACCATGAAGCCGGCGTCGAAGGCGGTCAGCATCTGAACGTCAACGTGATGAACCGTGAAATGCTGGTGCAGGCCATGGAACATCCTGAAGACTACCCTAACCTGACCATTCGTGTTTCCGGTTATGCAGTACGCTTCAACTCGTTGACCAAAGAACAGCAGAAGGACGTTATTACCCGTACCTTCACCGCGTCAATGTAATTTCCCACACCGTCTGAAAAGGCGTAAAATAAAGGCTCCACGAAAGTGGGGCCTTTTTAATCATCTTCGCCAGGCTTGTGGCCCGCTCCGGACAGTTTGCTTTGGCTGAAAGCTATGTTTTATGGCTGGCAGCCAAAACAAATTCCCCGCATAAAATGGAGAAAACCCCGCAATGTCAGTACTTGGTGACTTGCAGTAGGGTTTAATTGATTGAAATAAAAGGATTTATTTTAACTAACGTCCACACATTGACCACATCGACAAAAAAGCCCTGGGAAACCGGGGCTTATTTTTTTGTCTTCCCCCATTCCTTTGATTGATTCCCCAGCGCTACTATCAAACAGAAAATAATTAACCTTTGGGAAGGTGCGGCTATCATGGCAATGGTTACATGCAGGGAATGTAAAAAAGAGGTTTCAAGTCACGCGAAGGTTTGCCCGCTTTGTGGTATCAAAAATCCTGCGCGGCGCTCATGGCATGTCTTGGGTGGCTTGGGTTTATTGGCTGCGGTCGTTTTTATTATCAGTTCTGTTTCAGGTGGCGGTTCTGATGATGCCGGCGCAAAAGATGCGGCGGCACAGAATGCGCCAAAAGTGTGTGCAGCTACCGACGGCCAATGCATCTTTGATGAAAATTCCGTCGCGGCGGGCATGGCCTGCCGGCCGCTGATCCAGCGTTCCGCAAAATACGATTATGAGTGGACTGATGGCGTTTTAACCCCGATGTTCTCGCGATACATCAACAATTCTAAGCGTCGTGAGATTGTTTTTATCGGTGATCAGGTGAAATTCCTCAATGCTTTCAACGCAAAATTGCCCATGACTTACAATTGCACTTTTGACATCGAAAACCAAAAAATTGTAAACGTTGAGGTTGTTCAAGGTCGGCTCTAAATCATTAATGATCATGCCACGGCGACTGTTATCAGCGTTCCGTGGCATGTTGATTCCCCCTTTTTACCTTAAATTTTGCCCTATCTCGCGTTGATCCTTCTAGATCTCTTCTTTTCAAAAACAAGCACATTCAAAAAATACTCAAATATCCCTGACAGCCGCATTTTTACTGGCTTGTCTGTATCTGTTCAATATTTTTGCGTTGCGTCCCGGGCGCATTCGATCTTCACGTAAAGTATTTTGATCCTTTGCAATTTAAACACTTACGTGAATTCAACAAGTTACAAATTCATTCTGGGATTTCATTTTTATGTAATCTGTTTCATTCTTCGCAATTCGAATTTTGGTACAAATCCCCAGGGCCGGCACGGCCTGGGCATACCTTTTGCGAACCATGGAAATTGCAAATTATTTTCAACACGAAACGGGCAGGCGGGTGCGGTGTAGCGCCGTTTCCGTGGCGCTGGCGTTCATTACGTGGCGTTGCGCGCCCGGGGTGGCCCTTGGTCGGGCTATTCTCTGTCGGGGGCGGCGGTCTTATGTCTCAGCGTCTGCACCTCATAGTGTGGCGCTGTGGTGGCATATTGGGGGGTGTCAGTTCTGGGTTAACATAGAGAGGTGGCCAACACAGTCGCATATGGCTGTGCCGCCAGGTAAGCACAGCCATGAATGGCTATGTCGCCGGCGGGCCAGGGCTATTTGATGATGGGGCTATACCGGGCTTTAAGGTTATCAGCATCCGCGCCGCTTTGCCTGATAGCGTCGGACTGGTTGGGTTGTCCTGTATCTGGATGGGTATGACTCGCCAACTTTTCCGCCAACTGCTTGATAACATTCAACGTGTCGATCATCAAGGTCATGACGTTAATGTCTGCGGTTCCCATCCACACCGTGCTGCCTTGCATAACTATTGCGCTGGCAATACGTTTGCTGATGCCTGCTATTTGTTCATCCAGGCTACCGCCCACTGATAGCGTCTGATTACCGCCGACCTGCGATTCTTTATCCTGGGCTATGGTTTCGCTTCTGTCCTGGCCCTGCGAACGCAGTGTGGCGGCGCTGGCGGTAACATGATCGCCTTTCGCCACGCTCAACACTTTACCGGCAGATACGCTATGTGTCCCCACCACCGTTTTTTTATCGTCAGCCTTAACCGTTACCGTTCTGTCTATAACCGTCCTGTCTTCGGTATCCGCCTTAACCCGGCGCGTGGCGCTCTCTTCGATGATGGTCTGGTCTGTCAATCGCTGCCAGGTGCCATCGGCTTTTACGCGGTGTTCAACGCCGGCGCGCTGCTGCTGCAACTGCTCACCCGGTTTGATATCAGGCAGGCTTTTGCCCTCGCCCAATACCTGCCGGATAAACGGGCGGTCCGGGCGCCCCTCCTGAAAGCCCAGCTCAACCAATGTCCCCGGCTCCGGATACTGCATCAACCCGGCTTCGTCACCGCTGAACGCATTAGGCAGCGACACGGCGGGGTAAATCGGCGTTTCCGCGTTATCCTGGCCGTTCTCGTCAAGCAGCTGCACGCCTACGGCGACACGCGGGCGAAACGGATCAGATATATCGCCCAGGGCCGCCGGCTCGGCGTAGTCTTCCACCCGGGCAAATTTGGGCAAATGCAGATTAGAAGCCAGCTCCGGGTATAGCTTTTCGATTTGTTTCTGCATAGGCGGCTTTTGTTTCGGCTTGCCGTCGGTTTTTAAGAGCGTCCACGTTATCGTCATGTCGCCATCTTTCACAGCGACTCGCGTTAGCCGTTGGCCGTTTACCACCACACCCGGGCGCAGCGTCCCGATTGCCGGCAGCATGGCGGAATTACCCGATCCGCTATTGGTCATCAATGCCGGCGGGATTTCCACATCCAGCCCGGCAAAACGCGAATCGGCCCAGCTCCCCGCCCAGACCGTGCCATCTGGCATTTGTTGCCAGATATAATCGTCTATCGAAAATGACCGCCCCAAATTATTAAGCAGTTGATAACCGCTGCCGCTATGCGTGAAGTAAGGGATCGGCGTGTCTGTATAACTTTTGCCCTCAGGTAAAATGAAATTAATGCCACTGGCGGCACCCAACTGGCTCAGCACATCACGTAGCGTAGGGTGCTGGATGGATAACGGCCATTTTTGTTCAAATGCGGCGGACAGCTCAGCGACGAACAAGCGACGAAAGGCGTTATCCCCGGCCTGGTCGCGCACCACATAGCCGCTAAAATAGCGATAGGGGTTGCCGTTATAGCCAATATCCAGGCGCACCACCTGCCCGGCCAGCGAGTCAGGAGAGCCAACGGTAATAAATCCTCGACCGGCGTCGTTGAGGTCAAGCACAATTTCATAATTTGCCACCTCCAACTGCGCGGCCCCGATCGTTAATCTCGCTTCTGGTTTCATAGCGCGCCCAACTTGGCATCAATATTTTTGAGGACTTTTTCAAAAGAGGTCAGTTCGTTCTCACCTTCGCCGGTATTCTCGCCGCTTGCCGTCGTTGTCCCCGTCGCGGTTTGGGTGGTGGTGCCTTTGGATGCCGTGCGCGCGGCCGCTTTTTCAGCCACGCTTACCTGTTCGCGCAGGGTGAAATTTACCAGCCAGGCCAGCTTATCGGTTTGCGGATTGGCATCAATCGAGCCCGAAAAAATACCCTGGCGCATGTTGATGGCCTGGGCCTCGGCGCACGCAATCCTGTAAACCTGACCAGCACCGCCGGCGCCTTTCGCTTCCGCCATTTTCCATAGCTGCGACAAAAGCGCCTTATCCTGGTAGGGGATCAAGCCTGATATTGCCAGCTCTTTGGCCTTAATCCCTTTTTCTGTCGTGGCCGTTCCGGACGCCTGGCCGGATTTGTCTTCCGTCTTTATTTCCATTTTTGGCGCTATCTGGATAGACAACATCCTGATGGGGACCCCATCCAGGGCAAGCATAATCACCTGTTGGCTCATGGTTTCAGCATCCCTATCAATGAGTCGATATCGCCGGCAAACAGCGAACCTGCGGTGTATATAGCATCTTTATCCGGTATGCCTGCCAGCATGTTATTTGCCACCTTGGCAGGCTCACCGGCATCGATAAATGCCCATACCTCAACAAATTTACCCTTTAATTCGCCCAAAAATTGCCCGGCTTCCTGTTGCGCTGCGGTTGCTGCGTTCTCAAAACTCGCCAGCGCCGCCGCTATTTCTCCGCTTCCTGATGAGATTTGTGCCGCTTGCGCCGCGGCCTGGGTTTTTGCCGCATTGATTGCTTGCCGGTACGTTCTAATTGGCAACGCTGCCGCTTCCGGTAGCCCGCTGATTTGCGCGCCCGGCAATTGCATTTTAGTGATCGCCAGCTCAGTGGCGGATTTAGCCTTGCGGATAGTTTTCTCAAAATCCGGGATCGGGAATATGCCCGCAAGATTTTCCATGGAGGTGATAAAGCCATCTAATTGCGTCCCCGTCTGCAAGATTGAGACCACGCTCGGCGCACCGCCGGCCGTAGCCAGTCTTTTAGCCAAATACTTAACGGCATTCTCCGGACTCAGGTAATTGCCAGAATCGGTCACCTGCGCCGCCCCATAGGTCCAGGGATTTACCGTCAGCACGGAACACGATATGGCGCTGATCGTCGCCGGGAATGCCAATACCATGCGCTGCCACATTATGCTGGCACCTCCGGCCAGGTTATTTTTTTAGCCGACGCCTTCACTGCTGATAAATTGGCTTTGTAAATTATCCATGCCGCTAATGCTTCCTTTTCCAAGGTGCTGGCTAAATTCAGGTTCACCAGATTTTGATAAATGGAAATTTGCAGGTTTGCTTTCGCCATTAATCCCGATTTCTTAACCTCATTTTCTGCGGCATTATCTATCACCGCCGCGCTAATTTTCTTTCCATCCCATAACCAGCCGCCTAGGTGATTTAATCCGGCCGGTGCATCTTTTGCTGCTACCTCTACCACTGATAAGTCAATCGGCCATATTTTCGACACATCGTCATCCACATGCCGGATAACGCCGTTATCGTCATAAGCAATTTTTATTGAGTCTTCCGCCCACATTCCCGAATCTATAGACTCGTACCAGTCCAGCCCGTCGGCGTCCTTAAGATAAAGGACATTTTTAATTACCTGGCTGTCAGGCACATACTTAATCATTTTTTTCGTGTTCATATCGTCACCCGGCAATAGTGCGCCATGCGCCATTAATATTAATTTGGAGGGGTTTATATTCCAGGGTGTCATTTTCCGGGTTATCCCCTTCAAAATAATACCCTGTCAGGGCGCAACCGCTTGGCGCCCTCACCCATGCGTCATGTGTTATAGACATTGTGCCGGCCGAACCCTGGCGCATATCAATAACGCCCTCGGTTTTATAGACGAATCGCGGGTTAAATCTTTCGTCATATCTGGCATCATATCGGACATCAAAATTACTAAAATCATCGGGCTCAAATTGGGATGCAACAAAATGGCCGTTATCTTTAAACCTGAAAGGGTATGATTTACCGCCAGAGCCTGTAACGCTTATGATGGCTTGCGTGTACTGTCCTATCACTTCCTGATGATAGAATTCAACCCTGAACGCCCCGGCACCAGTAACTCTTAAGCCGTACGCATGCCGGTAACCACCGCCCTCCGACGTTCCGTTTTTCTCTATGAAATCTTGATAATCAAACGTCGTTTTTCCTGTTATTGTCCCGCCATCGGCCTTAACCAAATACCGCGAGTTTCCCTCAACCCTGGTATACAACTCATCACGGTTATAGGTTTCACTTTTTTTATACACATCACCTTTGGCATAAATATCCAAATTAGTGCGGGCGGCGCCTTTATCATTTACGTCATTTAAATTTTTGTCCTTGCGTAAATAATTCGTTTCGGCGTTTTGCTCCGCAAGCGTCCCTTTGGGCCGCAAATCCGTGATGTTCCCGTCAGCGTCAATACTGGCAAGTGGGGCGACATAATGCTTGAATCCCTGAGCATCGGTGTAATTGACTAGCGCGTTTCCCGGCGCGACGCTTACCACTGAATCCCAGCGGCTGGTTACCTGCCCTTGCAGGCTTACATCGATCCAGATCACCGCCGGCAGTGCGGCAACAGCTAAACTTGCCTGGGCTGTCTGTTCGGCCCGCAGCCCGCCCACATACCCCACCCCGGCGCTGATTTTAAACGCCCCGGTTGCACCGGTGATCAGATATGCGTTGCCGTTGAAACCGGCGGCGCCGTATCGGTCGAAATTGCTTAGGCGCAAACGCTCGTCGATACCGAACAGGCGCGCCGAAAAATCTATTTGCCATGTCGCAGGTGTCACGGTGATTTGACTCACCGCCGCGGCCCCGGTGAATTCCATTGCCAAAGATCTGCTGATGGTGTTTCCTTGCCCCGCCGCCGACGTTTTAATTTTCTTTTGCGTCCCAGTATGCACCACCATGCACAGCGTATTTGACGTCGAGTCCAGCAAGCCTATCCAGTTATAATCGAAGTCGCCCACCGTCGTATCTAACAGCGCCGAATAGACAACGGAATCCTTGTTCAGCATCCCATATTGCAAAACCGGCGTCCGGTAAACAATCTGGTTAGCGAAGGGCAACCCCTCATCACGGCTAACACCCTCTGTTTCGCTTTGCCCGTCAATATAAGCAAAAACGAACGTATCAGGACGCGCCGGCAGGTTATTGGCCGTTCTTTGCGCTGCCCATTCTTCATATTTTCTGGTAATAACCGATGGCATTGTTTACCCCTTCTTTTTTGCGCTGCAGCATAGCTATTTATGACGGTGATCGATGCTCAGCCGTAATAATCTGCCCGTCTTCTGTCATGATAAATTGTCCGGCATGCGTCACTATTGCCGCATCTATGCCGGGATTAGCAACGATGACCTGATGATCGTATTCAAAATATTGCGGTTTAATTCCTAATGGCGCGGTGTTCAGCACATCGAACCAATAACGCCGGCACGTCCGGCCATACTTTCTGATGATTTCATTCATCAATGTGCTGTTAATTGCTAGCTGGTTATCATTCACACGAATGATAATGACGTCCCAATCTATCCCGGGTTGCCGCTCCAACTGTTTAATTTCACCAATTTGCAGGCGTTCGAATATTTTTGCGAATCCTTCCAGGCTTCCGCTATCTCGCGCATTTTCAAAAGCATGATTTACCCGCAGCCGATACAGGCCCAGCGGTTCATCCTCAAAACGAGTGATATCCCGCTGATAGGCTATCAAGTCTAGTAATGGCACCGGGCAGATAAGCGGGTCTGTATTATCTAATGGGAAATTGATCCATCCCGCCACTTTCTGCCAGAATGTCGCGAAAGCGGCCGCTAATTTTTTCGGCTCGCCAAGGCTCATCCAGGACGGTAGCGTAATGATGGGTTTATCAGCCATTTGCCACCACCACAGTTAGCGAAGACAGACGCGGCACAGATAGCCCACTAATAATGTCGGAAAGCGAGAATTTTACCGATTCCAACTGGCCGAAATTTTCGTGTAATTCCTCCCCCAGGCGCGAAAAGCTAAACCGGCTATTAGGCCATGTCTTCGTTACGTCATAATCTGAATTATCCCTAAACGCCGAACGGACAAAATTACCGATATCATTTTGTAATGCGGTGGTCTCGTCAGTGCTTAAATTCAGGTTTTTGTATATGTAGGCGGTCACGATCAAATCATGATCAGTTTCCGGCATTGAAAAACATTGCATGTCGTCGCCGTGGCCGTGATAGCCCTCATCATTGATGTGATAATTCACCGCGGCCACGAACGCATCTGATGCTACCCCCGTATCCAGCAATAAATAAGCGTTCGCGGTCCCCGGGCCGCGCGGAGCGTCATGCTCGAAGAAAACCCGGTCAGTGCTCAGCCCGGCGACAGCGGCAATCATGCTGCGATACACCGCGTCGATGTGATATTGCCCCACCAGATTATATTGATTGCGGGTACGCGCTCTTAATTCGTCGTCTGACTCGGTGTCCGATCCTGGCGTCGTCAGCCACCCGTCGAGGTTCTCAACTGAACGAATCCCGGCAATTTCAGTCGGTAAAATTCGATAGTACCCGGCGGCCAGGTTATAGGCAGCGCCGTTGCCGGCAGCGATAACCGGAACGGCCATGCTCACCACGCCGGCCGGTATGACGACCTCTCTAGTAGTTGATAATTTGTAAACTGTCCCGTTTATGCGTTCCGTTTGGATCACCGTGCCGGCTGGTATGGTCAACAATACCGAGGCGTCGGCTTTATAGAATGTTACGGCGCCGGCGGCGTAAGTTGCGGCCTTCCTGGTCAGCCTTACCGCCCAGGCGAACAGATCGAGGAATCTCCCCGCAGCCGTTGCGAGGTACATATTGGGCATGACTTCATTAACCAATATGTCTTTAAGCCAAATCACAGGCAACGTCGCCACGGCCCGAATTAGCCGCCAGAATGGCGACATAACGGAGGTGTTGGTAATGATCGGTTGCCCATCGACCACCGTATCATTAACGACTGCCTGAAATTCCGCCTTTATGTCTGTTTCAGTGGTCGGCATGCCGCCTGCCTTAAGCGCGGCCTCAAAATCCACTGCCGGTTTATCGTTCGCCATCGTCAAACCCCTATTCTTACAATCAGGCTATCGCTGAAATCGTATGTTTCAGCGGTCAGCAACCAGGCGCCCAGGCTTTCTTCTGATATTTCAATTGTTCCCGGAATAAGCCGTATGTCGCTTTCAACCAGCAAGATAATTCGCGTCCTGATATCGGCTTTCATGGTCGGGCTTCGTTCCGCTAATAGCTCCGTCGCCAGGCCGCTTTCCATGATGCTGTGCTTAATGTCCTGGCCGATTGAAACCCGGTTATTGCATATCTCGGGTTCCTTGCCGCTGTTAAGGGTAAAATCCCTGGCTGTAATTAACAGGTCGCGATATAAATCAGCCATTAGCCACCCCATCCGTAAAGCTCGGTTCTTTCCTGAAGTTCTTGCGGCGTCATAGGGTTCGTGACGTTCATTTCTACTTTGCCGATCGTTAGGTTTTTGCCGCGATTGGTGTTGTTTTCCGTCATTGTCCCGGCTATGCCGTTTTTACCCGGATTAATCGGAATACCGCCGGTTAGCATCGGCGCCCCCGTTGTAGTCAGGACCGGCGCCGGCACGCCGACTACCGCCCCGCCGAGTGACAAGGGCGCCGTTGTTCCCGCCGGTAGCTGCGCCGCAGCGCCGCCAGGGACTTCCGACGCGCCAGCGCCATCCCCGCCGGCCAGGCTGATATCTATCCCCGGTATTTTGTTTAACATCTTCACAATCCAGTTATAACTGGATAGGGCGCTGTCTTTTATCGACGCCCAAATACTGGCGAACACACCCATTATTGTGTTGCCGTATTCTTTGAACGCCTCAACCGGCGATAGCCCCTGAAAGAACGCCACCACGGCGGCCCAGCCGCTTTGTATTGCGGCCCATATTGAAGTCCACAGCGCCGAGATATCTTTCCCAATTTCTGTTAATGCCCATGACCAATATTTGTACTGGTCATAGATCGCCCAGGTCAGGATGGCGATTGCGGCGATAATCAATAAAATTGGGGAGGTTAATAGGGCAAATAAGCCGGTCAGTATCGTTATCACAGCCGCGACGGCCGCCAGGGCCAACATGCCGACGACGATATAACCGATCCAGCGCGCGATATTGGGAAACATCTGCATCCACTTACCAAACTGCGTACCCATACCGGCAATTTTTTCCAGGACGGGGTTTAAAACAGGGATCAGCGTCCGGCCAATGACGGCCCTGATACCGAACCATATCGCCTCTAATCGTTCCCATGGATCGATCATCACCTGGGCCATTTTTGCGGCGTCCTCCATGCCGGTTGTTTTTTGCAACGTGTCGATACTGCCCGATAAACTGTCCACGTTCCCGATCATGAGTTTTATCATCGCCACGGCTTCATCACTGCCGAACGCCTTTTTAACCAAATCTGAGTTTTTTACGTTGGAGAGATCGCCAAATTTATTTCTAATCAGGGAAAGAATGTCGGTAACCCCTTTCATCTTCCCCTGGCTGTCTACAAAACTCAGCCCGAGCGTTTTTTGCGCGGTGCCGACGCCGGCCAGGAACGCTTTATATTTGGTCCCCGCCTCACTGCCGCTCATCGTCGCCTGTAATTGACCCAAAACCGCCATTTGTTCCGCGGCCGACCGCCCGGCGGACGTGCCGGCAGCACCCAATGACGTAAAGGCGGCGCTCATTTCATCGCCTGATGATTTAAATATTTTTACCGCCATAGCGGTTTGTCCGGCGATTTCCTCAACCCACTTTGCACGGCCCATCCGGTCCGCCGTGTCCTGGAAAATGCCGTACATGGTGCCCATATAATTTGTGATCACGCCGACGTCGGCCTTAGTAGATTTTGCCAACACGCCGGAGGCCACGGTAAACGAGGACAGTTCATCCCCGTTGAGCCCATCAATCGCGCCCTGAATGTCATAGGCGGACCGCACAACGTCGGCCGCGTTACCACCAAATTTCATACTGAAATTTAATGCCGTGTCGGAAAGTTTTTTGATGGCATCGTCGGAAACACCAAGTGACTTAACATCGTTTAGCGCGGACTGCATTTCATACGCCGGGCCCAAAAACGCTTTTACAGAAAGACCGGCACCCCAGAGCGCCGCCGCGCCCATGCCGATAGTTTTGAAGTTTTCTTTTGATTTACCCGTAAAGGAAGTTAGCGCGCCCTGGGCCTGTTTCAGCGGGCGGCTAAACTTATCGATCATGGATAATATGACTTCTAACTGTTTCATGACTTCCCGCCTTTCCACGCTTTAACCGTTCCGTTTTGAACGGCTATCGCCATGTTTTCCCAAAACCTGTTATCCAGCCAGATAGCCCGCGCCAGGCTTTCCGGGCTATCTTCCTCGCCTGGCAGGTAATAACGGCGAAGGCAATAAAGCTGCTCCAATGGCGCATCTTTTATTTTCTCCGCCCGGCGGGTTAATCCTTTACTTCAAACTCCAGATCCGGCGCGTAAATCTCATTAACGCGCCCGGTCAATTTCATGCCGGCGCCGGGTACGGTTTCGAGCAGTGTATTAAGTTCGGCTTTTGATTCTTCGGAGACAATGCGCCGTAAATACTGCTGTGAGGGCGCCACTTTATTATCCGGGCTGATTTCATTGATCCACTTGTTATAAGCGGTCATATTGGGTTCAAAGGTCAGCGTTTTTAATTCGCCGTTAATTTTCAAATCAACTTTAATTTTCGCTTTATCGCTCATTTTGATAGCTCCGCTCGTTGGTTTATATCGTCAATTAATCCGTTATGGCGCACAGCACATTCCAGGTATATTTTTTTCCATTTCTGCTGTGACCGGTCAAAATCCGCACCCGTCGGCCCATCCAGGCGCGGTAAGCCTTCCTGCTGGCACTTCGTGATTTCATTTGCCTGATAAGGTACGTTCGGCAGCACTGATATCGTCGTTCCACATCCGGACGTAATCATCAGTGGCACACACATTGCTAAATACAGGCTTAATAATTTCTTTTTGGTATATCGGCTGCAATCTGATTTCATTTGCGTTTAGTCCGCTCAGCTTACCTTCGATGGTGGCGCCCACGGCCGCGCTAATAGCTTGAACGCCCGCCGTGATTTTTTCGTCTGCCGCCCGGTCCGCCTTTTCTGCGGTCAGGGCCAGGCTATCTTCATACCAGCCGCGACCAAACCAGCCGCAGGCAACCATGGCGGCCAACAAGACCACCAGGACCAATTGCGCGCGACCGGTCATAACGCCACGTCCCGCAGGCAAAGGGCCATTTCCTTGCGCCTGAGCTCAACCAGGCCAGCCAACACCACACTTACCCCGTTCACTTTCCCATAAACGAAACGCTGGATTTGGTTACAGGCTTTCACCCATTCGCCACGCCGCAAAAATGCGTTAATTGTCGGGTAACTTTTGAATTTTTGGGCACCCACATTAAAAATCATCAAGCCTACGCCATCAAAAACACTGGCCGGCCACCGGCGGCCCAGCGGGGCTTCGTACTGCTTTTCAATAAAATTTTGCGTCGCTAGTAAATCCTCTGCCCACCACCGCGCTATCTGCTGATCACTAGCGACGGCTTGCTCGCCGGCGCCGGCGCCGGTATGGCCGATCCCCTGCGTCGTTTTACCTACCGGGCAAAGATAGGGATCGCGCCGGCACCCTTCCGCGTTACCCAAGACTTCCAGCGCAGATTTTGAAAACCGCAGGCCGTTGCCCATGTCGGATTTATAGTTAACGCCCATAGCGCTAACCATGGCGATAATCAGGGCTACACTACAGGTGATAATTCGCTTTTTGATGCTCATTATTCTTTTGGCTCCAGTCTTTTTGCTTTATTAATTAATCGCGATATCACCCGTATATGGCGTGGCACTTGTTCCGGCTGCACACTCACACCTTTGGTATATTCCATAGCGTCACGAAAAGATAAGGCGGCCAGGCGGTAATATTCCTGTTTGGCCCGTTCCGTTTTTCTATGCTGAAAATAAGTCGCGGCGGTAAATAAGGCGCTTATCATCGCGCCGGCAATAAAAACCTTGTCCTGAAGCGTCAGCAATGAAAAAGCTCCTGTAAAAAAGGACCCGATATATGTCGCTATTTCATTTAAACGCCCCGTTATCCCGAATCTCGACAGCATTACCGGCCCCCATTAACTCATTAGGTCGCGAGTATCTTCCGTGGATAAATAAGGGATGCCGTTAATTTTTACAAAGTCCGGGCTTGTGACATAAAAATCGATTTTATGCACGGTCTTATCTGCGCTGGTCGTATCAATAGCGAGCAAATCGGAAACCTTAAACCGACACCCGAAAGCCTCGACTTTAATTTCCTCATCCCCGGCCTTTGCGTAAAAAAGCAAATCTTTTTCAGGCATTGCCCGATAGGACCCGGCGGCGGAGGCGGCGGCCTGAAACACCTTAAGCGCTTTGGTGGTTAGGGTAATATCCCCGGAGGCTCCAACGTCGCCCTTGGTATATCCATCCGGTATCCCGCGCGTTTTTGCCACATCGCTATTATCTTCAATGGTCAGGTTTACGCTTTCGGCGTGGACGGTTTGCCCTTCCATGTCAAAATCAAAACTCTGCCCCGATATTCTTTGTCCCATGTTCTTTTACTCCGGTTTATGCCACGTCTAATAAAATGCCGACCTGGATTTGTTTAGCACTGCGATATGGGCGCACGTAGACATAAACCTGCACCTGAACTTTGCTAAGCCAATTAATAACCACGTCGCCTTCCTGTGGCGTTTCAACCTCGCCCGGGAATGCCACGCTGTTAATCTCGGTTGCCTTTGACATATCCCGCAGCGTTTTACCAAAGTAGGTTTGATGTGCGGCAATACTGGCATCACTGGAGTTCAGCGAACGATCGGCGATTTTAGGAATTGCCTGCAACCTGACCCGGCGCGCCACCTTATCCGCCACGCGCACATACTCGATCACTTGATAATCGCCGCCCTCAACTTCCAGGGTGACCCCATCAGCCCAATAAATGCCGTCGTAATCGAGATACCACATCGGGACGCTATAGCGGTTCTCGTTAAGCGTTTGCAGCGTCGCCAGGCTCAGCGGCACACCGTCATCGTCTACCGGCTTTTCACTGCTGCCCATGGACACCACTGCCCCGGTTTTTACCCGGGCCGGACTGTCTGCTACGGTTACCGACCGGTTAGCCAGGCGGCCGGCCAGCTCGCCCGGTTCATTACCAAACAAGATCGGGACCAGTTGGACAGATGGCGCCGCTATGCCGTCCTGCAACTCTGCCAGGCGGGCCACGTAATCAGCCCACGTCTCGCCGTCCTGAATTTTTTGCACTGCCAGGATTGCCCACAACCACCGGCCATTACCTCCGATCAGCGTATTCCTTAAGGTCGCCGCCGCCTGAATATCAGCCTTTGTGCTCACCGGCATGGTTAAGACATAGCCCTCAACTGATACCACCTGTTGCGCGGCCGTTACCGCCGCCACCCAATCCGCCGTAACAGCATTGGCCGGCAGCACATGCACGTGCGCGAACCAGTTCTGTCCGGCATTGTCCCGGGCGGCCGCCAGCATATTTTTCAGCGTCGAATCCGCAGCGCCCAGCAACACATCAAAATCTGAATTGTTATTGACGGCGATCAGCTTACCCACGTTCACCGCACCCACACCCAGGAACAAAACCACGCGCTCCACGTCTTTTGTCTCGCCCTGGTATTGGTTCAACTGATCAACCTGTACAGTCGGCCACGTCATAATTTACCCTCGATATCCTGCGCCTTAACGTCCCAGCCAAACCCGATCCCCTGCATTTGCCTGGCTAAAATTTTGTTGAACTCTTCATCGCTGACACCCAGAAAAACACGCGCTGGAATGTCGATCGTCCAGGTGCGCTTTGATTTTCTGCCGCTCAGCTTTTTGATTAAAAATCCTGCCTGGTCGGTCTTCATTTCGGCCGTGATGTAACTGATCGCGGGCTTTATCCAGCGTTCACCCCAGCGAACCTTATATCCAAGATCGCGCAGCTTTTTTGCCTGCCGGCGCGTCGCCATCTGGCCGCCCTGGCTCGGCTGTCCTGAATAGCTACTGGCCTTCATGTTGATAGTCGCGCCGCCCTGGTGAACGGCCCCGACATAACCGGCGGGCACATTTTTATCGCCGTTTTTATAATTCCCGCCGAAAAGGTAAATCCTTACGGCTTCGATGGCTGGCAGCTCTTTAACCTTCAATAATTTCGGTAACTTCCTCAGCATCTTTTTTTTGCCGCGTTTTCGCTTCGGCCATGATTCGCCGTCCGGCGTTTGCTGATTTCTGGCGTTCCGCTTTGATGCCTGAATAATCCCGTATTTTGCAATGCGCCATAAAAGCCGCTGGCGCTTCGCTTTGGGCATTTCCGTTTCCTTCAGCACGCGCCGAAGCTCGGCGGCCTGGGCCCGGTTCAGTTCGCCGTTAATTATCGGCGCTGGCATCGTCAATACTCGCAGCTGGCCCGCTTGCACCTTCCAGGCCGTAGATCAACGCCTCTTCGGCATAATTAACTTCGGTGTCTACCAGGTCCCATGCCTGGCCGTTTTTCGGCAGCGGCCCGCCATCCGTCGGGGCAATAACAATCGGGTCCACCAACGTGACGGTAATAAAAATATTGGCGGTTTCCTCGTCCAGGGTTTCGGAATCAATTTCAGGATCTGGCAGCTTGTATTCCTCACGTAAATCATTGGCATGGTCAGAAAGCCAAATCAGCACCAGGGCGTAAATCTGGCCGGGGTTACATAGCCGAAAGGGGAAAATATCCCATTGCAGTACCGCATCGTATTGCACGTAACCGATCCGCTGCTGTCCCAGCCCCAGCGCCTTGTTTGATACCACGATGGTTTGGTTATCCCGGTAGCTATCAAACTCGGCGGCGCGCGCCGGCAAATTGTCTTTGATAAATTTCGTCAGCTCGGCTATCTGGCTCATATGATTGACACCCCCACCCGGCCCAATCCCAACATTTGCCGCACCGTCATCGTGCTTTCGGCCACTAAAATTTCCCGCGTGGATTGCTGCATGTCCTCGGCACTGGTGCCGCCGTTCTGACTGGCGGCCTTCCCTAACCTGGCTACGCTCGACACTTCCCCGATCAGATCGCTTTTTGCCAGTGCGTACACCGCTTTTTTGTACTGCGCGGTTAATTCTGTTTCGGTTCCGTTTTTCGCGCCCGGCACCGCGCCGGCGGTTAAATAGCCCTTTCCCCGCCATTCCAGCGCAAAGCCACCCAGGCGCCGGTTAATATCATTGATGGCCGACAGCAGCGCGGAAACGGCCATGTCATCATCAATCTGGGCAGGTATTTTGCGGGCCTTCTGAAATTCGCCCAGGTTGATATCCGGCCAGAAATTTGACGCGCTGTTATCAATAACCACATCGTTATCGTATTCCAGCGGTTTGCCGCTTATGCCGAAGTCTGTCATTTCTCATCACCTGTTAAAGAAGCGGGCTGACCAGGTTCCACGGCGCGGTTACCGTTATCCGGTTCGCCCTCCCCTGCGCCCGCTCCGCCGTGCGGCAGCTGGGATTTTTCCAGCGCCCGGAGCCTTTGCCCTATCCGATCGCGCAATGTCTTTACCCCTACTGCCGGGTGAAACTCATGCGCGGTCGCCAGCAACGCTTCGGCCGCCTTCAATTGTTCAATATCATCTATCGCGGAGGGGACCGGCCGGCCATTCTTGTCACGCAGTAGCAACATGCCGGCAAATTTGTACCACTTCGCGTTTATCTCTTCGTGTAAGCGCCACTCTTCGCGAACGCATTTAAATACGCGGCTGAAATAGGGCTCTACGCTATGACCGTATTCCGCCTCACGCATAGCCCATTCCAACACCGTATCGGCAACAAAGGCGGCAAACTGGCGCCGGATATTCTCCGGCGTCTTCTGGCCCTGTTTTATGGCGATTTCCGCCCAGTCCAATCCCTTATCGAAATCACCAATATCGAACAGCCAGATCACGCAGTAGGAAAAAATCATATTTTGGTGGACGTCATGCGATGTCAGATATTGCTCAACCGTCGGCGTCCACTTCGGTAATAATTTTTCCCTTTTCATCTTCACCCGGTCGGCAGTCATGGGGAGCGCGCGCAACTGCTCCACATCCTGTTCAATCGCAAGCAGCTGAATATGAAGACTCGCCGGGGAGTTATCCAACGCTTCCCCGTCATTCAGTTTTCTTGCGGCCGCTAGTTTTGCGTTATGCCGCAGACCGGGTGAAATCGCCATGTTATGCGGCGCCCGCTTCGTTCACGGTCACCGAGGGCGAGGCAATGGTGATGCTGTCCGCGTTGATGTTGACGTTGTTCATGGCGACGGTGTCGTTGATGGTCACGGCGTTTTCATCAATAGCCGCGTATAGCCGCGGCTGACCCAGCGCATAACCTTCATTGCGCAAATATTTGTTTTCAAACTGTGCGCGGTCCTCGACAAACTCCGCCTTGCGCCGGCGCGTATTGCGCTGCGTCAAAATTTGCAGGTTTGTCGGAATGGTTACCACCATGCGTTTGCCCGGCATGAAAGGAGGAATAATCGCCGGGCGACCCGCGATACTGTTCGCCAGCAATTGGGCGGCGATTTTCTCGGTGGGCTTATCGGCGGCGCCGTACAGGCGGAATTGTTCAGCGGCCACCAGGTCGGCACCGACCAGGACACGCAAACGCGGATCGGTGCGGTACTCGGCGGGGATTTTGGAGTTGATCAAATCCGCCGCCATGGCATCCAGAGACGCATAATCACCACCGGCGCCCAGGGTTACCGCATCGGTGATCACCTGCTTACCGGCGTCGAAATTTAGCGCCAGCTTATGCCAGCCGATGTTCACATCTTCGCCGTTGGGATTGGCTATCGGATTGGTCGTCGCCGCTTTACTGGTGCCGTTAAACCCGATCCGCAACATATCCAGCGCCCATGCCTGGGTTGTGAAGGCGTTAACCAGGTTCATAAACTCTTCAGGCGTGCTGCCGCTGTTGGCCCAGATCGACATCAAGTCCCAGGGAATAGCCACACAGCTATCCGTTTTAACCAGGGCGTATTCGTTGCCATCCACACCCAGCACCTTAATGAATCGCCCGTTGGCGACGCGGCCGGTATAGATTTCAGATGCGCCAATGTCGACCACCTGGCCCTGAAGCTGGTCGACGTCATAGACGCTAATCATGTTCAGGAAATCAATGCTTTCCAGGAGCGCAGCCCGCAGTGCGATTTCGCGCGGGGCGGTCACAGCAAAGTAATTATCGTCGCCCGGCAGCGGCGCGTTAACACCGCACATTTTTCGCAGGTTCGAAACATAGTCATGACCCAGCGAACGCGCGGTATCATTTAAAAACGGTTGAACTTGTCCCATCTTTTCTTCCTCTCGATTAACGCCAGCGCGTTATATCTGGTTCAAAATAAAGCTGGCGGTTAAACCAGATTAAGTTTTTTCTTCTCATTCCCGCCCGGGGTTAAACTCGGCGTCTTGGTGACCACTTTTTCCAGTTCGGCAAAGGCCGTTTTCATGTCCGGGATACTGGCAATAAAATCTTTTACACCGGGTGCGTTAAACTGCTCGCCCAGGGAGTCCAACAGCTCTTTGATTTGGGCGAAGGTTTCGCCCATGCCGTCCGACATTTCTTGAAATTGTGTTTCCAGCGCGTCCAGGCGGCCGTTAAGCGCTGCAACCTCTTCGGCGCTATATTGTGGCGTGGGCTTGGACGGATCAGACTCCGGCGGGGTTTGTACTGCCGGGACGCTTACCGGATTAGGTGGCGTCACCTGGCTGTTATCCGGTTCAGGCGTCGGCGGCGCCGGGGTGTTGGGCTCAGGCGGGTTATGTTTCTGTTCCTGCGTGAACAGGGATTTCCAGTTGAATTTTTTCTTTTCACCCGGCATGTCGTTTTCCTCTTTATCTTCGGAAACTAAATTCATATGAAACGGCATTAACTCGCCGCAAATTTTTCCAGCCCGTTCAGCTCCGAACCTCATGCGCTCCGTTCCGACACTAGCCGGGGAATTCGTCACACCCAGCCCAGACAAATAACATTTACCGCCGGCGTATTTTGCGGATGGATCAGGCTCGATTGATGCAAATAAAAGCTGGCCGTTTTTATTCATTTGAATAAGCTCAACCGACGGGCATATGCGGCCATACAGTTTTGTCACGCCGTCAAGCATTTCAGTTTTTAATTCCTGAACCTCACCATAAGCGCCCCACCACCGATCATGCTCCGGCCATATTTGGGCGTTATATACATTTACCGGATCGTATGTTTCCACCATTTCCGTTAACCATTGCGGCGGGATATTGCGACCATCAACGGTCGGTCCTTCCGTTGCAATGCAGATCCAATCGGTTGTTAACTGTGAGGCAGTTCCAGGCATTTTATTAATCTCTTCTGGTTTATATTTTTGCTTGCCATACGTATGACAACGAGTATTGCGGAATAAATATCCCCATGCATTTACTATTTTTCGTATTCATTCGGATATAACCCTTTATCCGACTTAAGCCGAAATTTAATTATTATGAGTCCGGTATTAGCTCTGCATAATAGAATTCATGCAAAGATACTCCGACGAAATAAAGGGGCAGGCTAAATCGCTTTTCTTGCAAAAGTGGACCCCGAAAGAAATAGCCACAAAATTAAATCTGGCCAGCAGCCGGATCGTTTACGTGTGGTCGGAAAAGGGTAACTGGCGGGACTTACTCAGCGAGGAAACAGTCCTTGAATGCATCAACCGCCGCATTGTTCTGCTCACGGATAAGGCAAAAAAAACAGATACCGATCTAAAAGAAATTGATTTGCTTATTAATCACCATGTAAAGCTGATGGCGCAGAAAAATAAGCACCTTGAAAAACTCGCGCAATCAGGCAGCGGCCAAGCAGCTGGAGGGCAAGCCGGGTTTGCAGCGGCGGGCGAAGATAACGACAAACCGAAAAAGAGATCGAAAAAGAACGACGTTTCTCTTATGCCCGCAGAAGGATTTGAGGAATTCGCCGAGCTATCGCTATTCGAGTACCAGAAACATCTACGGCGTAATCTTGGGCATGATATCCGCAATATCCTTAAGTCTCGCCAGATCGGCGCTACCTGGTACTTTGCCTTTGAGGCGCTAGAGGATGCGGTTAAGACTGGCAAAAACCAGATTTTCTTATCGGCATCAAAGCGCCAAGCGCAGGTTTTCCGATCCTACATCGTCAACTTCGCCCAAGAGATATTCGACGTCGCCCTTACCGGCGAACACATCAAGTTGAGCAACGGTGCCACCCTTTATTTTTTATCCACCAATAAAAATACAGCGCAAAGCCATAACGGTAATCTCTACGTTGACGAATATTTCTGGATACCCAAATTTCACCGGTTGCAGGAAGTGGCCTCCGCCATGACCACCCAGGACCGGTTCAGGACTACGTATTTTTCAACGCCCAGCGCAAAAACCCATGAAGCCTATCCGTTCTGGACCGGCGACGAATGGCGTAAGGGTGACAAAAAACGCAATGCTGCAAAATTTCCTGACTTTGATGAAATGCGCGACGGCGGCCGCCTGTGCCCTGATGGGCAATGGCGGTACATCATCACGATTGAGGACGCCTGCGCCGGCGGGCTGGATGCCCTGGTTACCATTGATAGGCTGCGCAATCGCTACAGCCGCGACACGTTCAACATGCTTTATATGTGCGTGTTTGTGGACTCCGGGGACAGCGTTTTTCACTACGGTGATTTGGAAAAATGTGGCGTCGACGTTTCAACCTGGCAAGACGTGGATTATGGCGCCGATCGTCCCATTGGTAACCGCGAAGTCTGGGCCGGCTTTGACCCGGCGCGCAGCGGCGACACCTCCACGTTTGTAATTATCGTACCACCGCAAGCCGCGGGCGAACCCTTTCGAGTTATTGAAACCTGGCACTGGCAGGGACTGAACTACAAATCCCAGGCCAACAACATCAAAAAGATTTTTGCCCGCTACAACATCACCTTTATCGGCGTGGATGTTACCGGGATTGGGCAAGGTATTTTTGAGCGCATTCAAGAATTCGCGCAGCGCGTCGCCACCGCCATTCGTTATTCACCCGACGTCAAAACCCGCCTGGTGATGAAAATGATTGAAGTCGTTGAGGAACATAAGATCGCCTGGGATATCGATAAACAGGATATATCAGCCTCATTCCTGGCTATCCGAAAAACCGTCACTAATAGCGGGAATAACGTCACGTTCGTAGCGGAAAGGAGCGCCGAAACCGGCCACGCCGACGTATTTTTTGCCACCGCTCACGCCATGTATAACGAGCCCATTAACAACGACGTTAAAGGGAAATCAACCTGGGCTTTCGGGGAAGCTGCATAATGTCCAAACGTAAAAATAAAACCCGCGTCACGCAGTTTGTAGAAGATGGCAGCACGCCGGATATGGTAGTGCCGCCGCTAACCGGCAGCGGGATTTTTATCGGCCCGCCTGAACTGGTGTTAACCTCCGGCACCGACTATCAAGAGGTCTGGTTTGATGGCGATTATGATCATTGGACTGTGCCGATCAATCGCCTGGCCCTGGCCCGTTTACCCAATGCCTGCGCACAGCATGGCGGCGTACTTTATGCGCGGCGCAATATGGTTACCGCTAATTACATTGATGGCGGTGGTCTCACCCGTTCCGACTTACAGGCGGCTGTTTTTAATTATCTTGCTTTTGGCGACGTTCCGATTTTAAAACTCCGCAATTTATTGGGCCGCGTCGTTGGCTTGCATGTTTTGCCTTCAATTTATATGCGCCGAAAAAAAGATTTTTCTTTCACTATCCTGCAAAAAGGGGAACCGCTTAACTATGCTCCAGATGATATTATTTTTTTGTCTCAGTACGATCCGCAGCAACAAATGTATGGGCTACCCGATTATGTCGGCGGCATCAACTCCGCGTTGCTTAATAGTGAGGCCACTGTATTCCGCCGCCGCTATTACAATAATGGTGCCCATATGGGGGGCATTCTATACACCAATGATCCAAACATGACCGAAGAGGTCGAACGGGAAGTTAAAAAGAAAATTGAGCAAAGCCGCGGCCTGGGAAATTTCAGAAACATGTTTATCAACATTCCCAACGGCAAAGAAAAAGGCGTTCAATTTTTACCTGTTGGGGATATCAGCGCAAAAGATGAATTTGCCAATATCAAAAACATAACAGCGCAGGATGTTTTGACAGCTCACCGATTCCCGGCCGGCCTGGCTGGCATTATCCCCCAGAATACGGCCGGACTTGGTGACCCGATCAAGGCACGCGATACCTACCGCATGGATGAAGTTATCCCCATGCAAAATATGTTTGCCCGGGCCATCAATACCGATCCGGACGTTCCTTATAATTTACATATCAGTTTCGCCAATGAGACAAAATCTGATAGCAATACAGGGGTTTTATAATGGCCGATAATACTACGCCAGAAGTAAGAATTTCAGAGATATCGGAATCTCCAGGCGCGACGGTGCTTTCAGATTCTGACGTCATCCCTTCCGATGTATTAGGAAGCGGGGGATATATATCAAAAGGTGCTACCATAGCGGCATTAAGAAGCCAACTTAATTTTGACAATGCTTTCATGTCAGAATCAGATGGTTTAGCCTCTACCGTTAATGGTCAAATATTTCATGTTTGGACTTCAATTAATAAAACATTTGTCAAAGAGTTTTTTAATGCAAATGGGATTTCCATTCCAAGTCTAGAAAATGACGGGGTGACACAAAAAGTTTATGCCAATCAAAAGGCATTAAAAGAAGCGGCTTTACTTTCGGACAGCATAGATAATAGAACTCAGGGTATTAGATCGCGCATAAGCTTGAAATACCCCTTTTCTGTCATTACTCGTAAAGGCAAGGGCATTATATGGGCAAATAATAAGGCCCATATATTTATGCCTGGTGGCGCCACTATTTCAAATTTGATTGTTGATTTACTCACCCTTGCCCAATTGACCGTTACAAAGATTGTCGGGGGACTAGAGAGCATCAAATTAATCAGTAACTCTCGCTATAGCATGGCCTTCGCTACCCTGTCAGGTAAGGTTCCTTTCGGTATGAGGGCCGACGGCAAAGGGACTGTGGAATATCAAGGCATTCCGCTTACTCATGTTCGCGGCCTTCAGCCTAACCGTGTTGCTACTCTCGGAGATTCTATAAGCGCTTTCGCCATAACGACATCTGGTAATTACAATAGCACTAACCGGGATATGGCTCCGCTGGTCTGTCACCAGGGCTGGATTATATGGGCGCAACTTTTTAGCCAGGGGCGCGTTACCTTTGATGGTGTTTATGCCACTGGCGGTTTTAGAACTGACGAAATTCTCAAAACCCATGTTCCCCGGGTGATTGCCGCCGCGCCGCCGGTATGTATCGTACTGGGAGGGCGCAACAACATTGTTCAGGGGATCTCACTCAGCAAAACGATATCTGATTTTAAACAGATATTTCAAAAGCTGCGGCGGGCCGGGATACTACCGGTTGTTTGCACAATGTCGGCACAAAATGAAAATACCGACGCTATGAAGGCCCTGCAATCTGGCATTAATGACTGGCTGCGATCTTATGCCGAAAAATTCAGCTTACCCCTTATTGATTTTCATGCCGCGACGACAAATCCGGCGACCGGGGAATGGTACGATGGCTATTGGTCTGACAAATCGCACCCCAATGCCACAGGCGCCCGTGTAATGGGCCAATGTGTAAGCGACACATTATCCCAATGGCTTGCCCCAACATTGCCGCGCAAAGCTATTGCGAATACTAACCCCGAAAATGATGCAAATAAACTCGATAACCCCCTGTTTTATCAAAACGATGGCAAGAATCCGGACGGATGGACTGTTATCAATCCTGGGGTTTCCTCAGTGGAAGCAAACAGCGCCATCAAGGGGATGTCCTGGCACCTGAATTCTGATAGTTCTGGGCCAGCGACCCGCAAAAAAACAATCAATGTTACAGCTGGCGCCAAAATGATGCTCGGTTATGAATTCAAGGCGGACAGCGCAGGAACGAACAGCATCTATGTCGTGGCCGGCGATGACCCAGCTGGAACCGGCTATCTCGCCGGTATGGGGTTATGGAAAGGTCAATGTGATAGCTGGGGATATTTTTGCCAGGAGTTCACCGTTCCTGATGGAGTAACAAAAATAACGTTATTTATTTCTGCGGCCGGTGGACTTTCCCTGGCTCAAATGAGTACATTCGACATTAGTGAGGTATAAAATGCAATTAATCTGCGGCCAGGACATTGATGATTCCGATTTTCCATGCCCTACCTTAGAACCGTTATTGGCCCTAATAACCGACGATATGATCGCCGGTTGGGGGATGCTCGATAACACGGATTTCAGTGGGAACGGGAATGATTTTACTTTCAATGGCGAGTTTAATAGCGTTGGCGCAATTTTGGCTAATGACGCCGACCATGTTATACAAACACCGGTATTAGAAACCGACGAGATGACGCTAATTTATTGTTGCAATGTTGCAGCGGTGCCTGATGTTCTTTCAAGCTTAATTGGAAATATTAATATTGGCCCCCCTGGGCCTTATAACGGGTTTAGGGAATATCTTAACGTCACCGGTCAAGGATTCCTTTCTGCATCTGCCGCTAATGGAAGTTTAGCTGCACTACAGCACACCTTTGCTGGCGCATGGACTGTTAAAACGTTGAGAATGAGCCAGACCAATTTAGACGTTATTATCCATGCTGGTACAGTCAGCACACGAACCATTGCCGGCAGGGCAATAGGTACACATCCAATTTGTATGAATGGTATGCCCGCTGGTAGCCCCTCGGCGGTCATCGGCGGCCTTACCGGCACCCTGGGACCTGTCTTGCTCTATAATGGGATCTACGACGCCGCCAAGTGTGTTGAGTTAATGGATGCGGTAGCAGATATCATGCTGACTGATCGTGGAACCCCCGTTCCCTAAAGTTTCCCTATTCGGCATGGACACAAAAAAGGGCCAAGGTAGGCCCAATTACACAAAAAGAAGTCCATTCACTACCTGACAAAGCTTACCGTAAGGCCGCCAGCTCAACAAACCGAAGGGCGAACGTTGCGCGCGTGACCGCAAAACTAAATTTTCCTCTCGCTCAATACCCTACGTTTATCTGCCGTTTCGTTTATTCACTTTACTAAAATGATGTGCCTATACTGTATAAAACAACAGTATTAAAGGTATGGCACCATGGGCTTCCCATCACCCGCACAAGATTACATCGAGCATAGCCTTAGCCTGGATGAACTGTGCATTCCCAGACGCGCCGCGACGTTCTTCATGCGCGCCGGGGAAGGATCGATCCGTCAGGGCATTTTCCAGGGGGCAGTGCTCATCGTGGATAAATCGCTGACGCCGGTCGACGGCAGTGTCATCATCGCGGAGATAGACGGCGCGTTCCAGCTACGGCGTTTTAAACTTTACCCAGCCCGCGGCCTGGAGCTATTGGATTATCCCGGCAAACTGGAACGCTTTAACGATGAGGACGGGATCGTCTGCTGGGGTGTGGTCACCTATGTGCTGAACGATATGCGAACCGGCGAATTCGATGACAGCCCGTTTATATAGCCATTTTTTATAAAGTGGTGTTAAAATAACCGGGTGTTTTGTGGAGGGTTATCATGCGCGTAATGAAAGTTTTTTGCCCGGAATGCGGATCGGCGGCCAATATTCGCAAAACAAATCGCAAAGACGTCCACCTATCCGATTTATATTGCCAGTGCAGTGACGTGGAATGCAGCCATAGTTTTGTTTTAAACGTCACGTTTTCGCATACAATAAGCCCAAGCGCTAAAACCGGTAACGGTTTGGTCAGGTCGCTACTCAATTTAATTCAGCCAAAAGATCGGCAAATGGCCCTGGAACTTTTACAAGGCCGCGCCTAACCCGCCGCCGGCGGGTTTATTTTTCCCTCATCATTTCCGACATAATAGCCAGGCGTTCCCGCTCCGGTAAATTTCGGTATTTTTCCGCCCACCGCTCGGCCTTACGCTTTATCCGCTGACGCTCTTTATAATCCCTCCCGGCAAATGAATGGCTATACGCCGGTGCCGTATCATCGAAATTCAGCCAGACGCTTTCCGTTCTCACACCGCCGCGCGTCATGGCCTGAAAGTCCTCCCGGCGCCAGTCAGATAAAAGCGAATCATACAAATCGGAGCGATAGCCGCTAATCATCACCCTGGCGCCCGGCAACGCCCGCAGCGTGTCTATCATGGCATGGTGTTGCGGTACTGTGTATTCATGCTGGTAGCGGGCGGTGCCGGTCCGCGTTTCCAGCAAATAAGGCGGGTCCGCATAAATCAAAACATCCTGCCAGTTAAAGAGCGCCTCTTGCTTCCAGCCGCGGAGCATTGCCATGCTATCGCATCCCCATCCCACAAAATCAATGCCAGCCTGGCGCATGGCATCGTTGACAAACTCAAGTGCTCGCGGGTTCAAATCAAAGCCGATATTTTTTTCGGCCGGGGGCTTATTCCGCATGATCGCGCCCTCCCCGAGAAATGCCTCGATGTAAATCCGGTGTCTGGGCATCATGCTGATAATTTTTTGATAAACGCCACTGCCGCCTTTACTACCCAAATACCCCATAGCGGGCCTCCATAGTCATTATTGTCTTTGCTGAAGCACAGCTATTTATGGCTGTGCTACCAGGTGGCCAGCACAGACAAATCCGTCTATGTTTGCCGGTCCGCATAGTTAAATCTGGCTGTGATCGATGCCGTCTTCTGGTTTCAGGTTTTCAAAATATTGCCTTAAAATAGCCGCCCGTTCAGACTCAGGCGGCGGCCCGTACCGACGTTTCAATTTTTCGAACCGTTTAAGGGGGTCAGTTGGCGGTTTTGCGGAATAAATTTCACCATCGCTACGCCCACTGAAATACTCATCGCCTATTTTCATGGCATGACCGGATAGCAGGAATTTAATTTCGCGCAGGCTTAACTCAAATCCGAGAGCGGTCCGGGCCGCTTCGCGCATCCTTTCCGCCAATTCAGGATTTACACCAAAATCAGCGCGCGCCGGCCGCCTCGCATCCCGAAACTCTTGCGTTTCTTGCCTGATTCTTTTCAGCGCCCGGCGGCGTTCTTTGCGGGTCATGGCTTTGAAGTCCGCTATAGTCGAGGGCATAGCCATACTCGATCCCGTTCCGTCATCCTGCGGGCCGATCCCCGGCCCCGTACAGTTATTGACAGAACTCCGAGAGGGCGCAGGCGCGCCCTTAAGGTCAACCCCCAAAACGTCAAGGTCAACGGCCTGTTTCCGGACAATTTTCCACTGCTTTGCCCTGGTGATAATCGGGCAATCTATGCCCACTAACGGGGTATAAACGCCGCGTATGCGGATCACTTCTTCACCGTAGGGGGATAGCGCTTCGTTGGTCTCATACCAATTTCTAACGATCAGGTCATCACGGCGCACAAACGGTCCACCCTGGGCGTTGACGTATTCATCCCAATGGCCGAAATCAGCAGCATCATGAACGGCGGCAAATTCGACGCTTAGCCCGATCGCGGTCTCATGATCGGCCATCATGCGCAGCTCACGATATACGGTCACCGGGGCGCCGCCGATGAATTGGAATTGCCGAATGCGCCAACGCGCCGCCCAGGCAGATACGGACGCGGCCACGTCTTTAAGCGGCTTTTTGGTTTCGTCGTCTATCTCATCGTCCAGGGCATACCCATCGATATTTTTCGAAATGTACTTCGCGATATACCCGGTGGCGCTTCCTTTTTCTGGGTCGATAGCCTCAACGCAAAAACGGGCTTTTCTTGCCCTGGCGTTGACTAATTCGTGCTCGTCCTCTTTTGTCACGTAACCCTGTATGATTTCCCGAACGGCGCCGACATGCTCTGGTTTCATGAACATCAGCATATGCCAGTGTGGGGTTGCATCATGGTGCGGCTCGGCGACGCGAATGCCGAAAATGCTGAGGCCATCGCGGGCAAGCTTTGCGCGAATGGCCGCCCAGGTCCGGCGCAAGTATTTTTGCGTATCGGCCGGGCTGGCCCCTTCCCACTTCGGATTACGGTGGCCGTGTTTATTGGTGGCGTGGTATTTGGACGGCGCGGTCATGGTATAGAACTCACCGACATAACCTTGTTGTTCGCAGATATTTTCAAATCCTCGGATACGGTTCATTAATTCGCAGCGGCGTATCGCCGGGTTGGCCACGCTGTGATCGAATTTTTCGATCAGCGATATGCGGTTGCCTTCCTCGTCCTCAAGCTCCATACCCTTAAGAAATTCACGGGTGCGCCGTTTCTGCTCCCGCCAGTCGCCTACCGCATTTTTACTGGCATAAGGGGTGTCTTTTTTGCTGACCTGGCCGAAAGCGATCCGCAAATGCTCGCGCCACATGGCGGAGTACCGGCGCAAGCGGTTTTGCCACCACTTAGGCGAGAACATGCGGGAGATCGCCGGCGTCATGTCTTCCAGTGTGAGATTTTTTTTACCCTTGGTTGGTACGGGTTGCCGGAATCCGCGGGTGATGTCTGCGGCGCGGCGATACATCGCCTGGGCTGTTTTGAAATCGTTCAGGTTATCAGCGGCGGTCGACTCCGATATAACACCCAGCTCCAGCGCGATAAATTGTGCGATGTCGTCGGCTAAGTGGTCGGTTTCCTTGCGGCCCAGATCGGCCAATTTATTAAAATTCCAGAATAAATTAACATTATCCAGCGTCCTTTCTTCTAATCGGTATTGGGTGTTCACCAGGTCCAAACGCGGAAAAATGCGCTCAACAAAGGTTTTCGTTAAGTACATGTTTGCGCGCTTGGCACCGTTGGTTTGCTCCAGGCTGTTAATAGCCCCCATGACCGACCGGCGGATAAATTCCGGTTGCTGATCAAGCATTTCATAGGCGCGGTTAATCGCCGCGAACATTTCATAAAAATCACGATCGAGAGCGCGCTTCTCAGCATACGTCGGCAATTCCGGCGGGCGCACCGCAGGGCGCGGGGCGTTCCACCAATACGGCCAAATGGTATTTTCTTCAGGGCTACCGGAAAATGGCGGTGGTGGCGAAGGGGCTCGGCGGCCCCTGCTGATTTCTGGCTTCATAATATTCGCTATGCGGCAGAAATCAGCGATTCAAGGATGCGTTGTCCCGCAGTAGGGGGTACCGCATTACCGGCTAAGTGAACCGTCAATTTGTGATTTTTAGGGCGCCTTGTCTCCAAAGGAAAGGACATAGCCAAGAGCCCTTCATTGGCAGACAACATTCGCATGCGGTCGCCTTCTACGATAGCCCAGCGATCACGGGTTGTGATGGTGCCAATCGGTCTGTCAATTGACCTTCCGGTAAGCCCCGAACCGGAGCCATAAAATGGGATCAGGAATCGGTCCCCAAATGACCGGCGCCCATTCGCTACGCGGCGTAACGTCGCTGCGGCGCGGCCAGGTTTATTTACTGGCGACCAACTCCCGATATCAAATTTTATAAACGATGCCGCTGGCACATGTTCAAGCTTTGTCATTCTTAAAAACAACGGGGCTTTACTCTTTGTGCAGACGATGAAAAGACGGACCCGGTTCTGCGGCACGCCCAGATCGGCACAATCAACAATGTGCGGAGCCAGACTGTAACCCAGCGCATTCATCGCCGCTTCCCATGCCCGGTAAAGCGTCCATTTGAGAAACTCCGGCACGTTCTCCACAACAGCCATGTCTGGATTAAGGCACTCCAGGGCAGACACTACAGCCCACGCAGTAGACCTGCTTGCATCGTGCTGGCGATCATCGGCCCTTTTGCCGCGCGCAAAGCTATGGCCCTGGCAGCATGGCGAAGCGAGCAATATATTGTGGTGCGGTACCTTCGACCAATCCGCTTGGTGTAGATCCTGGCAAATATGGATAGCGCCCGGGTGATTAGCGCTATGCCACTCAACAGCAGCCGGCAAATGGTTTGCAGCCCATAGAACCTCTATTCCTGCTAATCGCGCGCCAGTAGACCAACCACCGAGCCCGGCAAATAAATCAATAGCTGTTATCATAAATACCGCCTTAGTTATTTTCCGTCGCCGTGAAAATTGCTTCTTTTGCTGTTTTGTCCACACCGGTGGCCCGCGAAATAGAACGGTTTGCGTTTATTGTTTCGCATTCAAACTGGCTATATATTTTCGTTTTAATTGCGGCCTCGCTATTCGATGCAACAATGCGGCACCCCCGTGCCTTCGCAAAACTCAGCTCATTAGAAAGCCGCTCATGTTCTGGCAATCCAAATTCAGACGAATAGTATTTAGTAAATGAGGTTGCCCCCGAGATCGGGACATAGGGAGGATCGGCATAAATCACATCGCCACCGCCGGCCATTTCAATGCATTCCGAAAAATCACAGCACAGAAAAACAGCCCCTGTATCATTTGCTTTTTCAGAAAACAGCTTTAATTCCTGCCCAGGAAAATACGGTTGTTTGTACTTTCCATACGGCACATTAAAACCACTCTTTTCGCTGTATCGGCAAAGGCCGTTATAACAATGCCGATTAAGGTATAAAAACATAGCAGCTTTTAGGTAATCCGGATGATTACCATTATTAAATGCTTGGCGTATTTCATAAAACCGTTCCGGCTTATTGCCGTCATTAAACAATTCCCGGCCATGTTCTTCCAGCCTTTTCAAATCATGAGTAACCATGATGAAAAATAAAATCAAATCTGGATTGATATCACATAACAAATAGTTCTTGTAATCCGTGTTAAGAAATACCGTTCCCGACCCCACGAACGGTTCAACCAGCCGGTTACCCGATGGCAGAAAATTAAGCAATTGGTCCATTACACCGGCTTTCGATCCGGCCCACTTCAAAGGGGAGCGGTTCATAATGCGCCCTCCGCCTGACGGCGATAGTAGTCTGCACGGGCCAGAATCCAGGCAATCAGGCGGGGAACGTTAATCGTCATTCCCTTCAACGGACCAACGCATAATAGGGTCTGCCGGATATCCTCACCGACGGTATAGATGGCGTCGGCCTTGATGGCGGAAGCCTGAGCACTATCGATCTGTGTCGGCTCATTGTCTTCAGTTACCCATGACTGCTGCGCGAACCTGATCGCCTGCAAACGTTCCGATTCCAACTGCCGCACAGCTGTGATGGCGTTTTTAGTCAGGATTTCAACGTCAACATTGTCAATTATGTCCTGCCCGGCGCCCGTTCCGGTGATCGCGAAAATTATCGAATCGAAAGCTACTTCATAATACTTCAACCTGGTTAATTCAGTGTTTAGCCTTGTATTCTCATCAGCTATTGTTTCAAGATCTCGATTTATCTCGTCAACAGACGTCAGACAATTACCCAAAGCAGCTGCAATATTTCTCACATCATGAGAAACAATTATTGCAGGCCCTCCACTAAAATGGACTGCGGATGTAATGCCCCCCATTAACATGGATATCACACGCTTAATAGCGCTAATTTTTCCTTTGGTTTGATTAATCATTGTATTGCCTCAATGAATTTATATAATGCCACCATAGCGGCGATGCCGACGATCCAAATTGCCCCACTGCAAACGCTCACATAAATCAGTGCGTGCCTACATAGATGTTTGCTGAATGTGACTTTTGACATATCAACTCCTTAATTAAGGCGAACGAGGCCCGGTGCGCTTATTAAAGGCACCTTTCATTTTTATTAAATGTCGCTAAAGATTTAAGCGGCAGTCAGCTATTGATATGAATGGAGGTAAAGCACGCCCAAATGATCCGATCTCATTTAGGGCGTAGATAATGAGCTCGCGTTGGGCCTCACTGAAATCCTCAAAACGTTTACTGGCATCACCCGCCACGAACGGCCGTTTTAAGCCGTTCTGTTTTGCGATGCGGTTAGCGCGGAATAAAATCATTTCCCGATTAGCATCGCCGGTTTCATCGCCAAGCTTTTCAGACGACGGGTTTTTATTAAAATTTCTGGCGGCCTCATTGCTCGTTATTTTGGCCTTGCGACGCCAGTCAATCGCGAACTCTTTAAAGGGCATCTTTTCCACGGCTTGATTAGATTGCATAGGACACCTCGATTAGGCGCATATTCCCATTAACCAGGCGAACCAACGCGGGCGGGCCGGAGCTTTGCCGGGCGCGCGCATAAACGGGACGTTGGGATCAGAAACAAATTTGCGACCGTTTGGCAAATCCACCCAAAAGCCGGCGGCGGCCCAGCGGGCCGGGCGCTGATGGTTTACCAGTAGCGATGATAATGACGGGCAATTGTTCATGCTGCCCCCTGCTCATCATCGGCAAAGGGCCGCGGGGGTATGCCGGTGGCTCTGAATTCCTCCAGGGCAGCAGCTAAAACCGGCGCTGCCGGGTCACGGTTAAGCCGCGCTATGGTTCTCAAGCAAACTAACTCCAGATCAAGATCGGCATTCATTGATTTATGCGATAGCGGTCGTGGCCGTTTGCGCTGATCTACAAACGTTTCGGTCAATTCAGCTACGCGGGTGGCGTGTCTCACAAGTGCCCTATTTGCCAGCGTTAATATGTTTGATTTCACAATCTTCCCCTTTACAACATTGACGATAACAGTTTTATCCGGCCCGCCGGCCATATCCCAACCAAACCACAGAGGGCTGGCCGGTATCGCATCACCCGACACGGGAAACCCGCCCCCGCCGCCGGCCGGGCAACCGATCTCCTGTATTGATAACTGCCATTTCATCGTGTTGCGGCGCGCGGCGCCCTGGCTTCCTGAAGCTGATCCGCTCTTTCCAGCCGTGCCATTCTTCCGGCACCTGTTCAACCAACTGTTCCGCGTACCTGTCCCACTCGCGGCGGTTTATCCATAACTCGGCATGGCCGCCCGGTTTTAAGGGATCGGACATGTAAAAGGCGGGCAGTTTTCCGGCTTTAGCCATGGACACGACGGCCGCCACAGTCTTACCCACATAGAGAGCGAACCCCTCTTTAGAAAGCAAATCCGCAGGTTTTTCCGACAACCTTACCTGGCGCCGTGACTGAGCCGTCACGCCTTCATCCTGATCGTCTGATTGAATGGTTTTCGCATCATCTAACATTTGCTATTCTCCAATTTGCTATCTGATCGCCAATTGGCACCACTTAGCACCATTAAGATAAACAACACATTAATTACTACACATATAATTGGAGATTACACATTACATGTCAAGTACACAATCGGAGAAACTAAAGCTGATCCGCGATTCGGAACGCTTAAAATCTAAGGAAGTCGCTGATTTAATAGGGGTTAATTACTACACATATTTTGGATGGGAATCAGGTAAATCGAAGATGCCTATGGATGGAGGTATCAAGCTTTTTAAACACCCCCGTTTTCGTAAGTATAGAGACTGGTTTATGTTCGACGAGATTAACCCAGCAGCCGGCCAAATAGCTCCGGTTCTCTCTCTTGATGGGCCAGAAGACACAAAATCTCACCAATCCGGCCACAACATTGGCTAAACATTTACCTTCTTTACATTTTTGATATCGATTTTCAGGATGATTTGTTCATCGGAGGGTTTTCTTATGTCGATTAAGAAACTCGATGATGGTCATTATGAAGTGGACATAAGGCCGCAAGGTGCAGACGGAAAGCGCATCCGGCGGAGATTCAACACGAAAGGTGAGGCGCAGATTTTCGAGCGTCACATTTTAGTAAATTTTCACAATAAAGAGTGGCTGGAAAAACCCGCAGACCGGCGCAAGCTGTCTGAATTACTTGAACTGTGGTGGGTCTACCACGGCAAAAGCCACCCCCGCGGGGAGATCGAGCGGGGCCGACTGAAAGCTATTTTTGTAAAGCTTGAAAATATGGGCGTAACAAGGGCTGACCAGTTGACAAAAAAAGCCATTATTGACTACCGAGTACTTGTGCTAAACGAAGGGCTGAAGCATTCCAGCGTTAATCGGCACCAGGCCATTTTAAGCGGCATGTTTACCAAGCTGATCGAGGCGGGCGAATATCATTCCCAGCATCCATTCAAAGGGATAAAGCAATTTAAGGAGGCAGAAATCGAAATGGCCTTTTTGACAACGGTTGAGATCAAAAGGCTGTTAGGACTGCTGACCGGTGATAATCGTATGGCCGTTCTGGTTTGCCTGGCAACAGGCGGCCGGTGGAGTGAGGTTGCAGATCTAAAATGTGAGCACATATTTCACAATATGGTCACGTTCATGAAGACCAAAAATGGGAAGCGCCGTTCCGTACCCATTTCTGACGAGTTGGCAGCTCAAGTGAAACAGGGAAAAACGGGTTATGTTTTTCGGCCAAACTATGATGCAGTGCGTAACACACTGCGGGCAATGAAGCCTGATTTACCGGATGGACAGGCGCTGCATGTGTTTAGGCACACATTCGCCACGCATTTTATGATGAATGGAGGTAATATTATTACACTGCAACGAATTCTGGGGCACTCCACGATCCAGCAAACGATGGTCTATGCGCATTTTGCGCCTGACTTCCTCAATGATGCGGTGTTGTATAATCCGCTTAATGGAGTGTCCATATAATGTCCATCAATCAGCACCATTTAGCACTAGTTGGCACTGTATGAATAATGTAAATGCTTGTATTACCGATGAATCCCCTGCTGGCGCAGGGGTAACCAAGTCAGTACTTGGTCGCATCCATTCGTTCGAATCCTGCGGTACCGTCGACGGCCCAGGCATTCGTTTTATCATTTTTTTCCAGGGCTGCCTGATGCGCTGCCTGTATTGCCACAACCGGGATACCTGGGACACCCACGCAGGCAAAGAGATCTCCGTTGAGGAGATCATGAAAGAGGTCGTCACCTACCGGCACTTCATGAATGCTTCCGGCGGTGGCGTAACCGCCTCCGGCGGCGAAGCCATTTTACAGGCCGAGTTCGTGCGCGACTGGTTCCGCGCCTGCCATGCCGAGGGAATTACCACCTGCCTGGATACCAACGGTTATGTGCGCCGTTATGACCCGGTAATCGATGAGTTATTGGAAGTCACCGACCTGGTGATGCTCGATCTCAAAGAAATGAACGACGATATCCACCAAAACCTGGTGGGCGTGTCCAACCACCGTACCCTGGATTTCGCCCGCTATCTGGCCAAGATCAACAAGCGTACCTGGATTCGTTATGTGGTGGTGCCGGGCTGGTCGGACGATGACAAATCGGTGCATATGCTGGGCGAGTTCACCAAGGACATGGCCAATATCGAAAAAATCGAGCTGTTGCCCTACCATGAACTGGGCAAGCATAAATGGATCGCCATGGGCGAAGAGTACAAACTCGACGGCGTCAAACCGCCGACCACGGAAACCATGGACCGCGTAAAAAATATTCTGGCCGGCTACGGCCACAAAGTCATGTATTAACCCCTCCCTATCGCCCGGGACCGCTTGCCCCAGCGCAGGTCCCGGGCGCCCGTCAACCCGCCCCTTTTCTGACGGCCGACGCGCCGGCAATGCGCCGAGTCTGGCCCAGCATATCGATCGCCGTTTTACCCGCTGATTGAGCGGTAACCGCCCGAATTGTTACACGTTTACTTACCAATCTATCCGGTTATTTTTGCCAGCCTTTTTAGCCTTTGACGTATTATGATATGTTTGAACTAATGATAATTGGCATGATACGCAACCTATGAAACAAACCCCCATTAAAGCCGCGCATTGGCACGAAATATGGCAGTTAATAAAGCCTTTTTGGCTTTCAGAGGAAAAATGGCGCGCCTGGGGAATGCTGGCAGTGATCGTTATCCTGTCATTGTCCACCGTATATATCAGCGTGCTGTTTAACGAATGGAACCGGGTATTCTATGACGCCTTGCAGAATAAAAATTTTGCGGTGTTTAAAAGCCAGCTGATTAAATTTACCTGGCTGGCGCTGCTATTTATCCTGATCTCCATCTATAAAATTTACCTCACCCAGGGCCTGCAAATGTACTGGCGGCGCTGGATGACCCGGCAATATATGGATAAATGGCTGCACCACCACGTTTATTACCATACCGAACAACAGCAAACCGTCGATAACCCGGATCAGCGTATCGCCGAAGATCTTAATGCGCTCACCAGCGGCACCCTATCCCTTACCCTGGGGTTGCTCTCAAGCGTAGTCACCTTTGTTTCTTTTATCTCCATTCTCTGGTCGGTCAGCGGCCCCCTCTCCTTCACCCTGAGCGGGCATCAGTTTACCATACCCGGTTATATGGTATGGTTTGCCATACTCTATGCCGGCCTGGGTTCGCTGCTGATTTGGTTCGTAGGCCGGCCGCTGGTGCGCCTGGGCTTTGAACAGGAAAAATTCGAGGCTAATTTCCGTTTCGGCCTGATCCGCATTCGCGAGAACAGCGACGCGATTGCGCTGTATCAGGGCGAACCGCGCGAAGCAAAACAGCTGGACGGCAGATTCGAATCCATCCGCGCCAACTGGTGGTCGATAATGCGCGTCAGCCGCCGCCTGAACGTGGCCAGCAATTTTTACGGCCAATTTGCGATTATCTTCCCGATACTGGTCGCCGCGCCGCGCTACTTTTCCGGCGCCATCCAACTCGGCACGCTGATGCAAATTTCCTCGGCCTTTGGCGAAATACAGGGGGCGTTATCCTGGTTTATCGACGCCTTTAACCAGTTGGCCAATTGGAAAGCCTGCATCAACCGCCTGGCCGGCTTCAACGCCGCGGTAGAACGCCACAGCAGCAAAAAAACGGCCATTACCCGCCAGGAAACCATTGATGATGCCCTATCGCTACATGAACTGACCCTTACCATTCCGTCAGGGCGCACGCTATTCCAACCGGTCACCCAATCCATCCCCGCCGGCGAACGGGTGCTTATCGTCGGCCCTTCGGGCTGCGGCAAATCCACCATGCTGCGGGCCATTGCCGGCATCTGGCCTTTCGGCTCCGGCGACATCGGCCTACAGGCGCACAAAAAAATACTGTTCTTGCCCCAGCGCAGCTATATTCCCATCGGCAACCTGAGGGAAGCCCTGTGCTACCCGGAGGCGCCGGACCACTTCAGCGAACCGCAAATGCTGGCCATGCTCGAACTCTGCCATTTGGGGCATTTACAACCCATGCTGCACCAACAGGCCAACTGGAGCCACTGGCTATCGCCCGGCGAACAACAGCGCCTGGCATTCGCCAGGGCGTTATTGATCAAACCGGATATCTTATTCCTGGATGAGGCCACCAGCGCCCTGGATGATGAAAACGAGCAGTTGATGTACCGCCTGCTGACGGAAACCCTACCGGGCGTAACGGTGGTAAGCGTAGCCCACCGCAACAGCGTGGCCCGCTATCACACCCGTTGCTGGCGCTTCGAACGCCGCGACGAACAAGACAGCGCCGTGCTCAACCTCAGCGAACTGCCCCAAAGCAGCTAACCGCCGGCACCCCGGCATGGTATATACCGCCGTCGCCAGAACCCGCGGAACGGGAGGTGGCCCCTGTCAGGCAGTGGCCACCGGCGTCTGGTGGTGATCCGGCTTACGCAGCAGCATCGCCAAATACACCACCGCCACCGCAGCAATCATGACAAATAGCACCGGATCGGAATAACGCTCCATCAACATCGCCGTCATACTCGGCCCCAACAGGCTACCCACCGTATAACTTAGCAACAACGCCTGATTCATCGCCACCAACTCATCCGCGCTCACCTTCTCGCAGGCCCATGACATGGCCACCGGATACAGGGTAAACCCAGAACACCCCAGCACAAACAGCGCCGGCGCCATGGCAGCGTGGCTAAGCATCGACAAACTGCCGACAATCACCATAAAAATCTGCACCCGCAACACCATCAGCCGGCCGTAGCGATCGGCCAAACGCCCGATCGGCCATTGGCCGATGATGCCCGCGCTCACCAGCAGCGCCATCCAATACCCCACCTTGCCGTCGCTCAGGCCAAGATGCGACAAATACAGCGGCAACAGGCCGTACAGCGACCCCAGCACCACCCCGGAGATAATGCACCCATTGATCCCCAGCCGCGCATTACGCCGCCGCAGCATCGGCCACACGGCGATCCTGGGCGCTTCGGTACCCTGCGCATCGATACGATTGAACAACAGCGGCAGCACCGCCGCGATCATCAGCGTGGCAGCCCAGGGCAATACCGACAGCAGGGCCGTGGGCACGCCGCTCAGCAGCAATTGTCCGATCACCGTTCCCATATAATAAATCATCATATAGGCGGCCAGCAGCTGCCCGCGCGTATGCACGGTACCGCTGCGCATCAGGGCGCTTTCCACCACGACCCAAATCAGCGCGCACGCCACCCCGGCCGCAAACCGGAAAACCAGCCAGGTATCAAAACCTACGGACAATCCCAGCCCCAGGGTGGTGGCGGCAAACAGGATGCAGGCATAATGATAACTGCGATTGAACCCCACGCGTTTGATCAGCGCGCCCGCCAGCAGGGTACCCACCAGATTGCCGGTAAAATAGGATGATCCCACCAGCCCGATTTGCCAGGTCGGCAAAGCCTCATGGGACAGCCATAGGGGCACCAGCGTATTCAATACCGCGATGGAAATCGTCAACGACAAAAGCCCCGTGAGCAACATCACCACCGGGCGGGAATAGACAGACATGATATGGAAACCGGGCTCAACGCGCAGGAATTGCGCGCATCATGCCACTCCCGTATTAAAAGTCAATTAGCCTAAAGATGCGCCAGCATTTTTTGCTACGGGCCAGGGGGTTACGGCCGTCGGCGGCCGTAGAAGGCATAAAAAAAGCGCCTGGCGGCGCCTTTTTTATTGCAATGCATGATTGGAATGCGCACGGTACAGGCAGCAATTACCCGATATGCGTCAGGCCCTTCATATACGGCACCAGCACCGCGGGAATTTCAATGCGCCCGTCGGCCAGCTGGTAGTTTTCCATCACCGCCACCAGCGTGCGGCCCACCGCCAGGCCGGAGCCGTTAAGGGTATGCACCAGACGGGGCTTTTTGTCGTCTTTGCTGCGATAGCGCGCCTGCATGCGCCGCGCCTGGAAATCGCCGATATTGGAGCAGGACGAAATTTCCCGGTAGGTGTTTTGCGCCGGCAGCCAGACTTCCAGATCGTAGGTCTTGCATGAGCCGAACCCCATATCCCCGGTGCACAGCAGGATCTTGCGATAAGGCAGGTTCAGCAATTGCAGCACTTTCTCCGCATGGCCGGTCAATTCTTCCAGCGTGCGCATGGAATCTTCCGGCTTGACGATCTGCACCAGCTCCACTTTGTCAAACTGGTGCATACGGATCAGCCCGCGGGTATCGCGGCCGTAAGAGCCCGCTTCCGAGCGGAAACACGGCGTATGGGCGGTCATCTTCAGGGGCAATACGTCTTCGTCGAGGATCTCGTCGCGCACCAGATTGGTCAGCGGCACTTCCGCCGTCGGGATCAGGGCATAAGCGCTGGTATCGGCCTCTTCGCTCAGGGGCTGGGTATGAAACAGGTCCTCGGCGAACTTCGGCAACTGGCCGGTACCGTACAGCGATGCGTGATTCACCAGATACGGAACATAATTTTCCTGGTAGCCGTGCTGCTCGGTATGCAGATCCAGCATAAACTGCGTCAGCGCGCGATGCAGGCGGGCGATTTGCCCTTTCATCACCACGAAACGCGCCCCGGTCAGCTTGACCGCCGCGGCGAAATCCAGCCCGCCGGACAACTCGCCCAGGGATACATGATCGCGCACTTCAAAATCGTACTGCCGCGGCTCGCCCCAACGGCTGATTTCTTCGTTGTCGTTTTCGTCTTTGCCGGTCGGCACGCGATCGTCGGGGATATTGGGCAGCGACAGGGCTATATCGCGGATAGCGGTTTGCAGAATATCCAGCTCGGATTTAGCCGCATCCAGGCGCTCACCCAAACGATTCACTTCCAGACGCAGCGGCTCGATGTCTTCGCCCCGCGCCTTCGCCGCGCCAATCAGTTTGGATCGGGAGTTGCGCTCGGCCTGCAGGGTTTCGGTTTCCACCTGCAATACTTTGCGGCGTTCTTCGTGTTTGCGCAGAGTATCGACATCCAGCTTAAAATTTCTGCGAGCCAGTTTCTCGGCAACTGCGTCTAGCTCATTGCGCAGTAGATTGGGATCGAGCATGCTAGTCCTGTGCTTATTGTTATCAGATTGATGTTTATGACTTCGCGACGCCGCCAGAGCCTTGCTCATGACTGTCGCGACTACTGGTTTTCTACCGCTAACCTTACCGCAACGGCCTATTTATCGGTAGCGTTTTGTTGGGCTATTTTGATCCTGCGCGCTAAGCCAGGCAAGCTTTTCCCCGATTTTTCCCTCCAGTCCGCGCGTGGTCGGATAGTAGTAGCGGGTACGGGCCATCTGAGGCGGAAAATAGTCCTCGCCGGCGGCATAGGCATTGGGTTCGTCGTGGGCATAACGGTATTCCGCACCCAGCCCCATCTCTTTCATCAGCTTGGTGGGGGCGTTGCGCAGATGTTCCGGCACATCATAATCGGCCTGTTCGCGGGCGTCGCGCATGGCCGCCTTGAAGGCGGTATAGACCGCGTTGCTTTTCGGCGCGCAGGCCAGGTAAACAATCGCCTGGGCGATGGCCCGTTCCCCTTCGGCCGGGCCGACGCGGGTAAAACAATCCCAGGCGGCCAGCGCCACCTGCATCCCGCGCGGATCGGCATTGCCAACATCCTCGGAAGCGATGGCCAGCAGGCGGCGCGCTACATAAAGCGGATCGCCGCCGGCGGTAATAATGCGCGCATACCAATACAACGCCGCATCGGGCGCGGACCCGCGCACCGACTTGTGCAGCGCGGAGATCAGGTCATAGTACCGGTCGCCTTTATTATCAAAACGCGCGCTGCGTTCGCCGGAAATCTCATTAAGCAGCTGCGGCGTCAGCACCCGATTGCCCTGGGCATCGGTTTCCGCCATGTCCGCCATCATTTCCAGGCTGTTGAGCGCCCGCCTGGCATCGCCGTTCACCCACTCCGCCAGCAACCGGCGGGTATCGTCGGGCAGCACGATATTCTGGCCGCCATAGCCGCGCTCTTTATCGGTCATGGCCTGGGTCAGCACCAGTTCGATATCGTCGGCGGTCAGCGCTTTGAGCAAATAGACTTTGGCGCGGGACAACAGCGCGGAATTGAGTTCAAACGACGGGTTTTCGGTGGTGGCGCCGATTAAGGTAATCGTCCCCTCTTCCACATGGGGCAAAAAAGCGTCCTGCTGGCTTTTGTTGAACCGGTGCACTTCGTCCACAAACAAAATGGTGCGGCGGCCGGCATCACGATTGTGGCGGGCGCGCTCTATCGCTTCGCGGATCTCCTTGATACCGGAGGTGACCGCGGAGATACGCTCGACGTCGGCATTGCCGTAACGGGCAATCAGCTCCGCCAGCGTGGTTTTCCCCGTGCCCGGCGGCCCCCATAAAATCATGGAGTGCAGCTGCCCGCTGGTGATGGCGCGCGGCAGCGGCTTGCCGGGGGCCAGCAGATGCTGCTGGCCGACATACTGTTCCAACGTCGCCGGCCGCATACGCGCGGCCAGCGGCTGGAATTCGTTGTGGGAAAAATCAAGCGACAGATTGCTCATTTTTACCTCATTGGCGCTGGTCGTCCAGGGTCACGCCCTTGGGCGGCGTAAAGCGGAATTTAGCGGCATCTATCTGGCCGTTATTCTGGCTTTTCAGCTGATAGGCGCTGCGCTGTCCGTCCTGCTCGACCGCGGTGAAGCTGTTGATGGTGCCGCTGGTACTGACGTTGATGGTAAACTGCTTCAAATTACCGCTGGGGGTTTTTGGCGTCAGCTCAAACCGATCGTTAGTTTGTTTAACGTTATACTGACGCCAGTCGTCGGGACTATTGCGGGTAATCAGCATAAACGGCGTGTTGCCGGTCGCATTTTTCAGCCAGGTGGCGGTCGCCTGTTCCACGAAGGGGTTGTAGAACCATAGGGTTTTACCATCGGAAATCAGCAGGCTCTCATCGGGCGTGGTCATATGCCAGTTGAACAGATTGGGGCGTTTAACCCACAGCTCGCCTTCCCCTTCCTGGACCGCTCCGCCGTCGGCGCTGGTCACCGTCTGGGTGAAACTGGCATGGAAACTGTTAACCTGGTTCAGGCGGCTTTGCAATGCGCCGGCATCGTCGGCAAATGCCGGCGCGGCGACGACGGCGCTGAACAGGCAGGCCGCAATTAACCTTTTTTTCATTATAAATATCCCTTAGAACATGAGTGGCAAGTCGCCCGTATGATTCGTAAACGGACGTGGCCCCGATAGGCTTGATTTTATAGGAAGCGCGAGCCGTCGACATAGGCTATTCCTCTGAAAACGGCCCGCTTTACGCATCTTTGCGTTGGGGCCGCCGCGGGCGGCCCCATGCAGGCGCTACGGAGGTTTATTCCTGCGAGGGCGGCGCCAGCACTTCACGGTTGCCGTTATGGCCCTGCGAGCTGACGATGCCCTGCACTTCCATTTGTTCGATGATCCTGGCTGCGCGATTGTAGCCGATGCGGAATTGGCGCTGCACCCCCGAGATGGAAGCGCGACGTTTATCCACCACGAACTGCACCGCCTGATCGAATAACGGATCGAGCTCTTCGTCGCTATCGATGCCCCCGCCGCCCGGCTCGCCGTCTTCACCGGCGCTGGTAATGCTGTCGATATACTGCGGACGGCCGCGGGCTTTCCAGTCGCTGACCACGGCGTGCACTTCCTGATCGCGCACAAATGCCCCGTGCACGCGCACCGGTATCGAGGAGTTGGGGGCCAGGTAAAGCATATCCCCCATGCCCAGCAGCGATTCCGCCCCCGATTGATCAAGGATGGTGCGCGAATCGATCTTACTGGACACGGTAAAGGCGATGCGGGTGGGGATATTGGCTTTAATCAAGCCGGTAATCACATCCACCGACGGCCGCTGGGTCGCCAGTACGAGGTGGATACCCGCCGCACGGGCTTTTTGCGCCAGGCGGGCGATCAGCTCTTCCACCTTTTTGCCCACCGCCATCATCAGGTCGGCGAACTCGTCCACCAGCACCACGATATAAGGCAGTTTTTCCAGCATCGGCGGCGCATCGCCCATGCCGTCCCCCGGCTTCCAGAACGGATCCGGCACCGGACGGCCCATGGCGACGGCCTGTTCGATACGTTCGTTATAGCCCGCCAGGTTACGCACCCCCAGCGCCGACATCAGCTTGTAGCGACGCTCCATCTCGCCGACACACCAGCGCAGGGCATTGGCGGCATCCTTCATATCGGTGACCACTTCGGTCAGCAAATGGGGAATGCCTTCATAGACCGACAGCTCCAGCATTTTCGGGTCGATCATGATAAAGCGCACTTCTTCCGGCGTCGCTTTATACAACATGCTGAGGATCATGGCGTTGACCCCCACCGATTTACCCGACCCGGTGGTACCCGCCACCAGCAGATGGGGCATTTTAGCCAGATCGGCAATCACCGGCTGGCCCGCGATATCCTTACCCAGCACGATGGCCAGGGGCGAGACGGTCTCGCGGAATTTGTCGCAATCCAATACTTCACGCAGATAAACCGTCTGGCGGCGCTTATTGGGCAATTCCAGGCCCACATAAGGTTTACCGGGAATGACTTCCACCACCCGCACCGCCACCGCCGACAGGGAACGGGCCAAATCCCGCGACAGGTTGGAAATGCGCGCCGCTTTCACGCCCGGCGCTAAATCCAGTTCGAAGCGGGTGATCACCGGCCCGGGGAAAATACCGACCACTTCGGCTTTTACCCGGTAATCCGCCAGGCGCGCTTCAATCAGCCGCGCGGTTTGCTCCAGGGCGAACATATCCACCGGCTCATCCTCCACCGGCGGCGAGGTTAATAAATCCAGCGTGGGCAGCGGCGTGGTGGGCTTGTGCAACGGCTGCTCGTTCCGCATTAAGAAGGGATGGATCAAACTGTCCATCGCCGGCGCGGGAACCACCGGCCGGGCCATAGGCGCCTGGGGCGCCATGGCCGCGTATTCGGGCAAGGAATCCTCACCCTCATCCGGCGGCAGCGAGTGCGCAACGGAATGCGCGCCGATGGGAGTATTGGCGGCGCCATGACCAGCGGCCCGGCCTGGTTCGCCTGGCGCCAGCGGGGTAAACAGCGGTTCTGCCGGCGTATCGTCCACCAGATCCGCCAGCGGCGAAAAGTTAAACGCCGAATGGGTATCGATGCCGGCCAGGGGAGAAACCGGCGAAGCCGCATGAGCAGGCGCCGCCCGCCCACTCTCGGCTACGTAGCGCATATCCTGCTGGCGTTTGAATTCGTCGGCCAGGCGCTGCTGCTCCCTGGCCTCTTCATCTTCGGCATCGCTGCCCGCCTCGCCGTAGCGCTGCTCCTGCTGCCGTAAAAATTCCCGTTGCAGCGCCGCCTGCTGGGCCAGTTCATCGTCATCCGCCTGCGGTTCGGCGGCATCAAGCCGCTCGTCCCCGGGCCGGCCGTGCGGCTGGTCGTTGGTGCGGTGCGACGGCACTTTAATCCCAAACGACGCCAGCTCCCGCCGGGTGGGAATACGCACCGGGTTGGGGCGCGGCAGTTCAGGGCCGATGCCCTGTTTAACCTGGGGATTATCATCGCTGGTGGCGCTGAACGCCGGCATAAAGGTCAGCGCCGCCGCGTCACGGGCGGCCGCGCCGGACACATGGCCGCTGTTACGCTGCGCCACGGTAAAGTCATAAGGGGTATGGGTTTCGTCGGCGTCCAACTGCCAGTTGCCCATGCGCGGGCCGTCGTCATCTTCGATGACATCGGTATGCGCGGCGGGAACGGCATGCTGCTCCGGCAGTTCAAAGCGATATTGCGGGATAGCTTCGGCCACCGACGACGCCGGGGCGCGCGCCTGCTGCTGCTCGGCATAAGCGCCCATCGGGGCCGGACTGGCGGCCGCTGGCGTAACCGCGACCGGCTGGGGCTGCGCAATATTATCAGCCTGGGTATTAGCCAAACTGTTCGCCAGCGCCTCGCCGCCATGGACCGCCACGTCGGGATGGGCCGTCGTCGCGGCCGGGCCGGCCACCGCGCCGATAGCGGCGGCCGCATTCAGCGCCGGGGCCGCGGACTGCGTCTTACCGGCCGCCGCGCCCGGGGTCGCCAATAGCGGATCGTCAAGTTCCACTACCGCATTCTGCCGGTTTTCCTCGGCGTCGGCGGCGTCCTGTGCGTCATCCAGGTATTCATCGTCGTCATACCGCTCGTCATAATCCTGCTCGCCGCGCCGCGAACGGTTTGACATAAACGTCAGGCAGCCCATGACCACGCCGCCGATTCTTTCGGCGATGGTGAGCCAGGACCAGCCGGTGAACAGCGTCAGGCCCGACGCCCAAACGCAAAGCAGGGTCAGGGTGGCGCCGATGCCGTTAAACCAGGGCAGCATGGCGTTGCCGAGCAAACTGCCGATCACGCCGCCGGATGCGAAATAATACAGATCGTCGATATTCAGCGCCGCCAGGCCGCAGGAAGTGAGGATCAGCGCCAAGGTGCCAATCAGGCGCAGCGACAGGGCGAAATAATCCACATACTCCTGCTCTTCCCGCTGGCGGAACGACGTCCAGCAGAAGATCAGCATAATCGGCGGCAGCGCATAGGCGAGCACGCCGAAAGTGAAAAACAGCGTATCGGCAAACCACGCGCCGACGCCGCCGCCCAGATTATGGATAGGCCCGTGCCAGGCGGTTTGCGACCAACTGGGATCCGAGGGGTTGAAACTAACCAGGGAAATCATTAAATAGAGGGCAAAAATAGCCATGACAATCAGAACAGCCTCGAGTATCCGCCGGCTGCTGCTGAGTTTTTTTAGTGCAACGTCTTTATCTTCAGTATATTCCTGGCTCAAGAAAGGCTCTCCAGGGTTCTCAAAACCGCTATAATTGCTTTAGTGACAGCGCCGGCTAACCGGCGCTGAAACTGTATGAATGCACAGGAGTGTAACCATAAAACGCGAATTTTGCACCTGTGTTGTGACTTAGTTATAACTTAACGTGTCTTAATCACCAGCCGATTACTCTGTTTCACTTCTTCCATCACCACATAAGTACGGGTATCGTTTACTCCCGGCAGGCGCAATAGCGTTTCGCCAAGCAGTTTACGATAGGCCGACATATCGGGCACCCGCGTTTTCAGCAGGTAGTCAAAATCCCCCGACACCAGATGGCATTCTTGAA
>JAATFX010000145.1 GCA_015654925.1 Enterobacterales bacterium
GACAGGCTCCAACTAAACCAATTAATAGCGATAGATAAGGAACACCACCATGTCAGAACGTTTATACAATGACGTGGATCCGATCGAAACACGCGACTGGCTACAGGCGATCGAATCGGTTATCCGTGAAGAGGGTATTGAACGCGCGCAGTTCCTGATTGATCAGGTACTCGACGGCGCCCGTAAAGGCGGCGTCAGCATTGCTGCCGGCGCTTCGGGCCGTAATTATATCAATAGCATCCCGGTTGAAGACGAGCCTGAATACCCCGGTAATCTGGAACTGGAACGCCGCATCCGCTCGGCCATTCGCTGGAATGCGGTGATGGCGGTGCTTCATGCGTCCAAGAAGGACATGGATTTGGGGGGCCACATGGCATCCTTCCAGTCTTCAGCGACGATTTATGAAGTTTGCTTCAACCATTTCTTCCGCGCCCGCAGCGATCAAGACGGTGGTGACCTGGTCTACTTCCAGGGCCATATCTCCCCGGGCATTTATGCCCGCGCCTTCGTGGAAGGCCGCCTGACCGAAGATCAGATGAACAACTTCCGCCAGGAAGTGCATGGCAAGGGCCTGCCTTCCTATCCGCATCCGAAGCTGTTGCCTGAATTCTGGCAGTTCCCCACCGTGTCCATGGGACTGGGGCCAATCAGCGCCATTTATCAGGCCAAGTTCCTGAAATACCTGAACCACCGCGGCCTGAAAAACACCACCGCGCAGACCGTGTATGCGTTCCTGGGCGACGGCGAAATGGATGAGCCGGAATCCAAAGGCGCGATTACCATCGCGACCCGTGAAAAACTCGATAACCTGGTCTTCATCATCAACTGCAACCTGCAGCGCCTGGACGGCCCGGTCACCGGCAACGGCAAGATCATCAACGAGCTGGAAGGCATTTTTGGCGGCGCCGGCTGGGAAGTGATCAAAGTTATCTGGGGCAGCCGCTGGGACGAACTGCTGCGTAAAGATACCAGCGGCAAGCTGATCCAGCTGATGAACGAAACCGTCGATGGCGATTACCAGACCTTTAAATCCAAGAACGGCGCTTATGTCCGCGAACACTTCTTCGGTAAATATCCGGAAACCGCCGCGCTGGTAAAAGATATGAGCGACGACGAAGTCTGGGCCTTGAACCGTGGCGGCCACGATCCGAAGAAAGTATTCGCCGCGCTGCAAAAAGCGCAGAAAACCACGGGCAAACCGGTGGTGATACTGGCTCACACCATCAAAGGCTACGGCATGGGCGAGACGGCGGAAGGCATGAACATCGCCCACCAGGTCAAGAAGATGAACATGGACGGCGTGCGTTATTTCCGCGATCGTTTCAATTTGTCGCCGGTGGTTTCCGACGAGAGTATCGAGCAGCTGCCGTACATCACCTTCAAGGAAGGTTCGGAAGAGCACACCTACCTGCATGAACGCCGCAAGGCGCTCAACGGTTATCTGCCGACCCGCCTGAAAAACTTCACCAAGCCGCTGGAACTGCCGACCCTGCAGGATTTCGGCGCACTGCTGGAAGAGCAGAAGAAAGAGATCTCCACCACCATCGCGTTTGTGCGCGTGCTGAACGTGATGTTGAAGAACCCGTCGATCAAAGATCGCCTGGTGCCAATCATCGCCGACGAAGCGCGTACTTTCGGTATGGAAGGCCTGTTCCGCCAGATCGGTATATACAGCCCGAACGGCCAGCAATATACGCCGCAGGACCGTGAACAAGTGGCTTACTATCGCGAAGACGAGAAAGGGCAGATCCTGCAGGAAGGCATCAACGAACTGGGCGCGGCCTCATCCTGGCTGGCGGCGGCGACGTCATACAGCACCAATGACCTGCCGATGATCCCGTTTTATATCTACTACTCCATGTTCGGTTTCCAGCGCATCGGCGATTTGTGCTGGGCGGCGGGCGACCAGCAGGCGCGCGGATTCCTGATCGGCGGCACCTCCGGGCGCACCACCCTCAACGGCGAAGGCTTGCAGCACGAAGACGGCCACAGCCATATCCAGTCCCTGACCATCCCGAACTGTATCTCCTACGATCCGGCATATGCCTACGAAGTCGCGGTCATCATGCATGACGGCCTGACCCGTATGTACGGCGAAGCGCAGGAAAATGTCTATTATTATCTGACCACGCTGAACGAAAACTACCATATGCCGGCAATGCCGGAAGGCGCGGAAGAGGGAATTCGCAAGGGTATCTACCGGCTGGAAACCCTTGAAGGCAGCAAAGGCAAGGTTCAACTGCTGGGTTCCGGCGCCATCCTGCGTCATGTCCGCGAAGCCGCCGAAATCCTGGCCAAGGATTACGCCGTCGGTTCCGATGTCTATAGCGTGACGTCCTTCACCGAACTGGCGCGCGATGGCCAGGACTGCGAACGCTGGAATATGCTGCACCCGGGCGAAACGCCGCGCGTGCCGTATGTCGCCCAGATCCTGAGCGATGCGCCGGCGGTGGCGTCCACCGACTATATGAAACTGTTTGCCGAACAAATCCGCAACTTCATTCCTGCCAGCGAATTCCGTGTTCTGGGCACCGATGGATTCGGTCGTTCCGACAGCCGCGAAAACCTGCGTCATCATTTTGAAGTGGATGCGTCCTATGTAGTTGTGGCTGCGCTGGGCGAACTGGCCAAACGTGGCGATATCGGCACCGACGTGGTAGCGCAAGCCATCACCAAGTTCGGCATCGATGCGGATAAAGTCAACCCGCGCTTGGCATAAGAGGTAGAGAAATCAATGGCTATTGAAATTAACGTACCGGATATTGGTACCGATGAAGTTGAAGTCACCGAAGTGCTGGTTAAGGCCGGCGATAAAGTTGAAGCCGAGCAGTCGCTGATCACCGTTGAAGGTGACAAGGCGTCCATGGAAGTCCCCTCGCCGCAGGCGGGGGTAATCAAAGAGCTGAAAGTGGCCGTGGGCGATAAAGTGACCACCGGCAAGCTGATCATGACCTTTGAGGATGCAGACGGCGCGGCGGATAAAGCCCCTGAACCGGCCCAGGCCCCGAGTGAAGCCAAACCTGAGCAAGTCAAACCCCAGGGCGGCGCCGCGCAAAGTAAAAACGTCGAAGTGCCGGATATCGGCGGCGACGAGGTGGAAGTCACCGAAGTGATGGTGAAAGTCGGCGACACCGTGGCCGCTGAACAATCGCTTATCACCGTCGAGGGCGATAAAGCTTCGATGGAAGTGCCGGCGCCCTTTGCCGGCAAAGTCAAAGAGATCAAAATCAGCACCGGCGATAAAGTCAGCACCGGCTCACTGATTATGGTGTTCGAAGTGGAAGGCGCCGGCGACGACAGTGCGGCCCCCGCGCCTGCGCAGGAAAGCAAGCCGGCCGCGCCGGCCCAGGCCGGCGGCGCTTCCGGCGGCACGAAAGAAGTGAATGTCCCGGATATCGGCGGCGACGAAGTGGAAGTCACCGAAGTCATGGTGAAAGTCGGCGATAAGGTCGGCGCGGAACAGTCGCTGATTACCGTCGAGGGCGATAAAGCCTCGATGGAAGTGCCGGCGCCGTTTGCCGGTACCGTAAAAGAAATCAAAATCAGCACCGGCGATAAAGTCAGCACCGGCTCCCTGATCATGGTATTTGAAGTGGAAGGCGCGGCCCCGGCTCCGGCTGCCGAGAAGACCGAAACCGCTGCCGCAGCGGCGCCGGCGCCGGCATCCCAGGCCAATAAAAATGCCGCCGCCCAGACCACGACCGCGACTAAAGGCGAATTCGCTGAAAATGACGCTTATGTGCATGCCACGCCGGTGATCCGTCGCCTGGCGCGGGAGTTCGGCGTCAACCTGGCCAAAGTGAAGGGGACCGGACGTAAAGGCCGAATTCTGCGCGAAGATATCCAGGCTTACGTCAAGGATGCGGTTAAACGCGCGGAAGCCGCCCCTGCCGCCGCCGGCGGTTCATTGCCGGGCCTGCTGCCGTGGCCGAAGGTGGACTTCAGCAAGTTTGGCGATACCGAAGAAGTGGAACTGGGCCGTATCCAGAAAATTTCCGGCGCCAACCTGCATCGTAACTGGGTCATGATCCCCCATGTCACCCAGTTCGATGAAACGGATATCACTGAAGTCGAAGCTTTCCGCAAGCAGCAGAATGCCGAAGCCGAGAAGAGAAAGCTGGATGTGAAGATCACCCCGCTGGTGTTCATCATGAAGGCCGTGGCCAAGGCGCTCGAAGAGCTGCCGCGTTTCAACAGCTCATTGTCCGAAGATGGCCAGAAGTTGACGCTGAAGAAATACATCAATATCGGCGTGGCGGTGGATACCCCCAATGGTCTGGTGGTTCCGGTATTCCGTGACGTGAACAAGAAGGGCATTGTCGAGCTGTCCCGCGAGCTGGGTGAAATTTCCAAAAAAGCCCGCGACGGCAAGCTGACCTCTTCGGACATGCAGGGCGGATGTTTCACGATTTCCAGCCTGGGCGGTATCGGCGGCACGGCGTTCACGCCAATCGTCAACGCGCCGGAAGTCGCTATTCTTGGCGTTTCCAAGTCGGCGATGAAGCCGGTCTGGAACGGTAAAGAATTTACCCCGCGGCTGATGTTGCCTCTGTCCCTGTCTTACGATCACCGGGTGATTGACGGTGCGGCGGGTGCCCGCTTTATCAGTTTCATCAACAACGTGATGTCCGATATCCGTCGTCTGGTGATGTAAGCCCGAGGCCGGCCCATGCGGCCGGCCTGATTGTTTCATGTGACGCTGCCGGGCAGGTTGGTTATGTCCGGCAGGGCAAACAGGTCGCGCGTCGTCCGAACGAGCTTTGCAGATTATTAACATTTCTGTAAACTGGTTTTGACGGAGGCGTCCCGGTGGTGTCGGCGCGTTATGCCCTTAATTCGCCAGAAAATTAACGCCTTACCCGCCGGATAAACAACTAAGAGGTCATGATGAGTACTGAAATCAAAACCCAGGTCGTGGTACTTGGGGCGGGTCCGGGAGGATATTCCGCCGCCTTCCGTTGTGCCGATTTAGGTCTGGAGACCGTGCTGGTCGAGCGTTACGCTACCCTGGGCGGCGTCTGCCTGAACGTGGGTTGTATTCCTTCCAAGGCGTTGTTGCACGTCGCCAAGGTCATTGAAGAAGCAAAAGCATTAAGCGAAAACGGCATCACTTTCGGCGAACCCAAGACCGATATCGATAAAGTACGCACCTGGAAAGAGCGGGTGGTTAATCAGCTGACCGGCGGCCTGACCGGCATGGCCAAAGCGCGTAAAGTGAATGTGGTACACGGGGTCGGTAAATTTACCGGCGCCAATACGCTGGTAGTGGAAGGCGAAAAAGGCACTACCACCATCAATTTTGACAATGCGATTATCGCCGCCGGGTCGCGTCCGATCCAGCTGCCGTTTATTCCCCATGACGATCCGCGCGTATGGGATTCCACCGACGCATTGGCGCTGAGGACGGTGCCGGAACGCCTGCTGGTCATGGGCGGCGGGATCATCGGCCTGGAAATGGCTACCGTTTATTATGCGCTGGGTTCCAAGATCGATGTAGTGGAAATGTTCGATCAGGTGATTCCGGTGGCGGATAAAGATATCGTCAAGGTTTACACCAAACGTATCAGCAAGCAGTTCAACCTGATGCTGGAAACCAAGGTGACCACGGTGGAAGCGCGGGAAGACGGCGTTTATGTCACTATGGAAGGTAAAAAAGCCCCGGGCGAGCCGCAGCGTTATGACGCGGTGCTGGTGGCCATCGGCCGCGTGCCGAACGGCAAGCTGCTGGACGCCGGCAAGGCCGGGGTGGAAGTGGACGAGCGCGGGTTTATCCGGGTGGATAAACAGCTGCGTACCAATGTGCCGCATATTTATGCCATCGGCGATATCGTCGGGCAGCCGATGCTGGCGCACAAAGGTACCCATGAAGGGCACGTGGCGGCAGAAGTCATCGCCGGCAAAAAGCATTACTTCGATCCCAAGGTGATCCCGTCCATTGCGTATACCGAGCCGGAAGTCGCCTGGGTCGGCGTGACCGAGAAAGAAGCGAAGGAAAAGGGTATCAGCTACGAAGTCGCCACGTTCCCATGGGCGGCCTCCGGCCGCGCTATCGCGTCCGATTGCCAGGATGGCATCACCAAGCTGATTTTCGATAAAGAGACTCATCGGGTGATCGGCGGCGCGGTGGTCGGCGTGAACGGCGGAGAACTGCTGGGCGAGATCGGCTTGGCCATCGAGATGGGTTGTGATGCCGAGGATATCGCGCTGACGATTCATGCGCACCCGACTCTGCATGAATCGGTGGGGCTGGCGGCGGAAGTTTACGAAGGCAGCATTACTGATTTGCCGAATGCGAAGGCTAAGAAAAAGAAATAATTTTTTTGGTTTTGGCGTGATGAATCAACGGCTCCCTTGGGAGCCGTTTTGTTTTGGGCGGGTTTGGTGTGGGAAGGGAGCCCTCCAGGGCGCTCTCCCTTTAACAGGGTTTGTTGCGCGCGTGGTGAGCGCGGGTATAGCGCGCCGGGGGGCGAGTATTTTTTGTTGTGGCGCGCTGGCCGCTGGCCGGCAAATGATGTTAATTTGAAGGGCGCGGGTTGGCGCTAACGCCTTAACGTTTCAGCGAAAAATTTATGTTGCTTAGATGTAAACAAATTAACAGGGCGGTCAAATTCTGATAAACTTATTGCCCGAAACCGGGTGATGAAAAATGTCCTTTGCCAGAACGAGCTCCCCGGTTACGGATAACAGCTAGGCATTATTCCCGGCATTATTGATATCGGCCTTGCGTGATTTCAGTAATTACAGTGATGTCAGTAACATCGATGGCGACTGTTGAAGGCGCTTATCGATAGCAGGTGATGCGAGCAATGACTTATAAAAGCGAGGAGAACGTCGTGCTAGAAGACTATCGTAAGCACGTGGCCGAGCGTGCTGCCCAGGGGATCGTTCCTAAGCCTCTCGATGCCGCGCAAATGGCGGCGCTGGTTACACTGTTGAAGAATCCGCCGATCGGCGAAGAAACTTTTTTACTTGATCTATTAATCAACCGGGTGCCGCCCGGGGTGGATGAAGCGGCTTATGTGAAGGCCGGTTTTTTGGCCGCCATCGCCAAGAGCGAGGCGTTTTCCCCGTTGTTGACTCCCGAACGCGCTATTGAACTGCTGGGCACCATGCAGGGCGGTTATAATATCCAGCCGCTGGTGGATGCGCTAGATGACGAAAAACTTGCGCCAATCGCCGCCACCGCATTGAAATCCATGTTGCTGATGTTTGATAGTTTTTATGATGTGGAAGCCAAGGCCAAGGCCGGTAATCCGCACGCCCTGGCGGTCATGCATGCCTGGGCCGATGCCGAATGGTTCCTGTCGCGCCCGCCGCTGGCGGAAAAAATCACCGTCACGGTGTTTAAAGTCACCGGTGAAACCAATACCGATGATCTGTCGCCGGCCCCCGATGCCTGGTCCCGCCCCGATATTCCGCTGCATGCCCTGGCGATGTTGAAAAACGCCCGTGAAGGTATCGACCCCGATCGGCCGGGGAGCGTCGGTCCCATCAGGCAGATTGAGCAACTGAATCAAAAAGGGTTCCCGCTGGCTTATGTGGGGGACGTGGTAGGTACCGGTTCTTCGCGCAAATCCGCCACCAACTCCGTATTGTGGTATATGGGAGACGATCTTCCTTATGTGCCTAATAAGCGGGGCGGCGGGGTGGTGCTGGGCAGTAAAATAGCGCCGATTTTTTTTAATACGATGGAAGATTCCGGCGCGTTGCCCATTGAAGTCGACGTGTCCGAGCTGAATATGGGCGATGTGATTGATATCTACCCATTCAAGGGGGAGATTCGGCATCACGAGACCAATCAATTGCTGGCCAGTTTTACGCTTAATACCGAGGTATTGGTGGATGAAGTTCGCGCCGGCGGCCGTATTCCCCTGATTATCGGTCGCGGGTTAACCTCCCGGGCCCGCGAGTCCCTGGGTTTGCCGCCCAGCGAAATATTCCGCCATGCCCGCGCGGTGGTGGCCAGCGACAAGGGCTTTACCCTGGCGCAAAAAATGGTGGGCCGCGCCTGCGGCGTGGACGGTATCCGTCCCGGCCAGTATTGCGAACCCAAAATGACGTCGGTAGGTTCCCAGGATACCACCGGCCCCATGACCCGCGACGAACTCAAAGATTTGGCTTGCCTCGGTTTTTCCGCCGATCTGGTGATGCAATCGTTTTGCCATACCGCCGCCTATCCCAAGCCGGTCGACGTGCAAACCCACCATACGCTGCCGGACTTCATCATGAACCGCGGCGGCGTGTCCCTGCGTCCGGGGGACGGGATTATCCATTCGTGGCTCAACCGCATGCTATTACCCGATACGGTGGGCACCGGCGGCGATTCCCATACCCGTTTCCCGATCGGTATTTCTTTCCCGGCCGGCTCTGGCCTGGTAGCCTTCGCTGCGGCGACGGGCGTCATGCCGCTGGATATGCCTGAATCGGTGCTGGTGCGTTTTAAAGGCCAGATGCAGCCGGGTATCACCTTGCGCGATCTGGTGCATGCCATCCCCTATTATGCTATCCAGCAGGGGCTGCTGACGGTGGAGAAGAAAGGCAAAAAGAACATCTTCTCCGGCCGTATCCTGGAAATCGAAGGGTTGCCGGAACTCAAGGTAGAGCAGGCGTTTGAACTGGCCGATGCCTCGGCCGAGCGTTCGGCGGCCGGTTGTACCATCAAGCTGGATCAGGCGCCGATCGTCGAGTACCTCAGCTCCAATATCGTGCTGCTGAAGTGGATGATCACCGAGGGTTATGGCGATCGCCGCACCCTGGAGCGCCGCATCAAGGGCATGGAGAGCTGGCTGGCCGAGCCCCACTTGCTGGTGGCCGACGCGGATGCGGAATATGCCGCCATCATCGATATTGACCTGGCGCAGATCAAAGAGCCCATTTTATGCGCGCCGAACGACCCGGATGATGCCAGATTGCTGTCCGAGGTGGCCGGCAATAAAATCGACGAAGTGTTTATCGGTTCCTGCATGACCAATATCGGCCATTTCCGCGCGGCGGGCAAGTTGCTGGATCAGCACAAAGGCCAGTTGCCGACCCGTCTTTGGGTGGCGCCGCCGACCAAAATGGACGCGGCCCAGCTGACGGAAGAAGGGTATTACAGCATTTTCGGCAAGAGCGGGGCGCGGGTCGAAATCCCCGGCTGTTCGCTGTGCATGGGCAACCAGGCGCGGGTAGCGGACGGCGCGACGGTGGTGTCCACCTCCACCCGCAACTTTCCCAACCGGCTGGGCAACGGCGCCGATGTCTATCTGGCCTCGGCGGAGCTGGCTGCCGTGACTTCGCTGCTGGGACGCTTGCCTACCGTTGAGGAGTATTTGCAGGCTGTCGCGCTGGTGGATAACACGGCGGTCGATACTTACCGCTATCTGAACTTCGACCGCTTGCATGAATATACCGATAAAGCGGATGAGGTGATATTCCAAACCGCTGTGTGATGGGTGTTGGCGGTTATTGCGCCCAGCGTAGCGGTTAGCTTATCTTCAACGTCATATCCGGACGGTCGGCAGGGAAACCCGCCGACCGTTTTTTTTCGCCCCTGTCTGCCCACGCCCGAATAATTAATTAAATGCCGGTTAATATTATCCCTTGCAATACTAAATACATGCTCAGTTATTTAATGATAAGGGCTGCGTTGAAAATATAAATAAAATAACCTGCCTTGCCGTTGCTCTATGGTTATAGCAGCAGGACGTACCTTGGCTATGCCATAAGCGGCAAGAAATGCCGGTTATAATATTCATCAAGCGCGAGTGAATATATTGCCGGCGCTGAGTTGATTGAGTTTGTTTTATCAAGAGGAGCTATTATGACACTGGGATTATATCCTTGTATACCTGCTGGGTCGCAGAATTGTTCGCTGATATCATTATCGGGTCAAAACGATAGTATGATTAATGCATTAACCAGGACGGCAAATTATTCCACCGATCAATTCAATGTGACTACTGCCGTCAAGTTCAATTTGCCGGCCAATATTACGCAAGAAATCGCCCGCCATGAAGCCGAAGATCGCCGCGATAAAACGCCTATTAACGATGAACTGATTTATGCCGGGCAGTATGCGAATAAAAGAATAACCAGGAATATCGCGATTGAGGAGAATGTTTACAATTTGCCGGATTTGCATTTCGCCGCCAGCACGGGTAATACCGAATTAGCTGAAAAGTCCTTGGCCAGTGGCGTTAATATCGAACAAAAATTCCTGGGATTTCCTTACGTTGGCATGACGCCATTGCTGGTTGCCGCCACAGAAGGCCGCAACCCGCTTATTGCGCTACTGCTTCGATATGGGGCCAATCCCAACGCGGTGGACGGGAACGGCAGAACGGTACTTATGGCGGCGCTGGATTTTAAACGCACCGATATTGCAGGCATTAAAATGCTACTGGGTAAAACAGTCAGGCTGAATACCAAGGATTTTGATGGTAATACCGCACTGATGTACGCCGCGCGGCTTTGCCGGTTTGATATGTTTATAACCATAGTGGCCAAAGGGGCCGACCGTAAAATTCTCAACCATCAGGGCCAGTCGGTATTCATGGTCGCGGTCTGTGCCGGCAATACCGAGTTGGTCGCTTATTTGCTGAGGAACGGGGTGGATATTAACCAGACGGATAGCAACAACTGGACGGCGCTGCAATATGCGCAGTCGTTAAACAACCGGCCGATGGTTGCATTATTGCAGGCGCATCAGTCAACCACCGTGACTAATGTCACGGGCACCCCCAGGGCCGCCGAGCTGGTAGCTATTCCCACGTCTCCCCCGATAAAAGATGATATCAGCGTCCAGTGGTGGCGCGCCGTGCAAACCGCTAATCTCAATTTGATGGGCCTCCTGCTTACCGTCGGCATTGATATCAATATCCGCGATCGCCAGGGACGTACGGCATTGATATTGGCGGCGCAGAGCGGGACGCTGGCCGCGGTAACCGAACTGCGCAGGCGGGGAGCGCTACTGGACCTCACCGATAATGACGGAAAAACGGCGCTATTTTATGCCCGGCTGCTGGGGCATACGCAACTGTTCGCCGTGCTGCAGCCGCCGGCGGCGCATTCCGGTGCGTCGAGCTTTATGGCGCGGTTTCCCCCAAGGATCACGCTCCCGGAATGGGGACATCTTTGCCGGCGGGTTTATCAACAGACCGGACGGCTGTTGTCCCATTATCTGACCCTTAATCCGCTACATTTTTTTCATAAGAAATAATGGATGGGCGGCAAAATAGCGCTGAACGAAATGTAATACCTTTTTATCGTCAATCGGGTCATTAACCCGCCGGGGCGCGCATAATTGGTCGCGCCTTGTACAGTCTGGCGGTTAAAACCCAACATAGCTAACGATCTTCACGCTATAAACGGGTAAAATCAGAGGCACGGGGCGGTGTTTTAACCGCATGTTGTTACACACGGGCCGACCACTATGGATTATGAACTTTTACGCGATATCACCGGGCAGGTTAAGGTCACCTTTTCCATGGGCCATGAAGCTATCGGCCATTGGATTAATGAGGAAGTCAAAGGCGATCTGATTTTGCTTGATCAAGTGGAAGCCCAAATCCGCCGATTAGCCGGTGGTCAGGATAGCTGGCAGCATGTTGGCCATGAATATACGCTCTGGACCGACGGCGAGGAGGTCATGGTCCGCGCGAACGATCTCTCCTTTGTCACCGATGAGCTGGAGGAAGGGCTGAATTATTATGACGAAGAGAGCCTGTCGCTGTGCGGTTCCGACGATTTTCTCCAGGCCATGAAGCAGTATCGTGAATTCTTGCGGCAAAAGTAATTCCATCGTTGCTGGCAGCGCCTTCCACTAATCGATTTTAATTTATTATTAATATTTTAATTTTCGACTAAAAGAGTTCTTGGCAAATAACCGCCATGCCGCTTGATTTTATTTTTTACCAAGTCATGGCATAGTGTACTGAATAATCTTTTTTAGCGAGTCGTGTATATGTATCCAGCAGCGTTGACGGGTTCCCCTGAAATATCGCCTGCCGCGCGGTCGAACGTTCATTCCGGAACTCGGCATATAAGCCGAAATACGGTTATCGCGCACACTTGCTGGTTCCATCGGTGTATAGCGTGCCGCAACCAACCTTCCCACACCTGGTCTACTCAATCGGCTCCGGCTGACTCGCCGAGATTCTGCGCAATAACCGGCCGTCAGCCAACGTTGCCGCCGCGCCATGGGCAGGGAAGAAATCATGCGTTTACCCCGGGCCGGGTCAATTTACATCGGGCCGCCGCTGATAAAACGCCGAAATCCCTGGTGGCTAACGGTAAAGAGACGGCGGGTAACGCGGCCTTGATACACGCTATCAAGAGCGATAACGAGAGCGCCGCGCGTTTGCTGCTGGATAATGGGGCCGATATCAACGCCGCCGACGCCCGCGGTGTGACGGCGTTAATGTATGCCGCACAGCGCGGCTATGGGCACATCGTCACTACGCTGGTAGGCAGGGATGCGGCAATTAACGCCGCGGATGGTTGTGGACAAACCGCCCTGATGCAGGCGGCGAGGGGCGGATACCCCGAGATCCTGCGTGCTCTCATAAACGGATGCGCCGTTATCGATGCTGTGGATTTATTGGGCCGAACGGCGTTAATGCACGCGGTGCAGACCAACCAGATTGCCGCCGTCAAATTGTTGCTGGAATACGGCGCCAATCCGTTGACCTGCGATCTTTCGGGCTCGACAATGCTGATGTTTGCGGTCTGCCGCGGCGCGATCGAGCTGGTCCGCTTGTTGATTAATAAAAAAGTCGCCATACATCTCGCGGATAGCTGCGGCAATACGGCGATAATCCTGGCCGCCAACCGCGGGCGCCAGGATATTGTCAGCCTGTTGCTTGAAAGCGCTGCCGAAAACGCCCTGTATGCGAGGCTGCTTGCCTCGCAAGGTGTTCGGCCTTAGCCGCCGCGGCTAAACCACCGGCAGGTTTCGGCCGTAGTAGATTTCACGCATTTCTTTATATAGCAAATCGGTGATTTCTTTGCGCTCGGTGGCGCTTAAGTCTTCCGGTTTGGCATTAAACAGATAATGTTTAAGATCGAAATCTTTCAGCATCATTTTGGTATGAAATATATTCTCCTGATAGATATTTACATCCATCATGTGATAAAGCGATTTCATATCCTTGGACAGGAAATTCTGGATCGAGTTGATTTCGTGATCGATATAATGCTTGATGCCGTTGATGTCCCGCGTAAAGCCTCTGACCCGATAGTCCATGGTGACGATATCGGACTCCAACTGGTGAATCAGATAATTCAGCGCTTTCAGCGGCGAAATGACGCCACAGGTCGACACCTCGATATCCGCGCGAAACGTACACAGGCCGCCTTCTGGATGGCTCTCCGGATAGGTATGCACGCAAATATGGCTCTTATCCAGGTGGGCCACCACCGACTCGGGCAACGGGCCGGGATGCTCGGACTTGTCGATGCTGGAAGGATCGATCGGGTCTTCGCTGACTAAAATCGTGACGCTGGCGCCCTGGGGCTCGTAATCCTGGCGCGCGACGTGCAAAATATTGGCGCCAATCATTGCACAGGTATCGCTCAGAATCTCGGTGAGGCGATTGGCGTTATATTGTTCGTCGATGTAAGCGATGTAGCCATCACGATCGTCCGCCGTTTTGGCATAACAAATATCGTAAATACAAAAACCCAGGCTTTTGGTTAGATTATTAAAGCCGTGTAGCTTTAGCTTCTGCAATTGAGTTCACCCCCTTATTGATGCCGTCTCAGCTGGACGCCGATATGGCATTCAGTAAATATTGCGGCAGGGCAAAACTGCCGTTATGGATGGCCGGATTATAATAACGACAATCCAGGCCGGCCGCGTCGACGCGCGCTTGCAGCGTCGCGTCGCCGATTTGGCGCAGGGTTGGGTCCTGGCTGGCCCAGGCAAAGGTCATGATGCCGCCGTAATAGGTGGGTATCGCCGCCTGGTAAAAGCTGACATCGGCAAAATAATGGCTCAGTTTCCGATGGCTGTTCACCGCTTCGTCCTGCTGTAAAAAACACACGCCGTTCTGCGCGACAAAAATACCGCCCGCGTTCAGGCAGCGCGCGCAGCCCTGATAAAAATCGGATGTGAACAGGCTTGACCCCGGACCGATGGGATCGGTGCAGTCGGAAATGATCGCGTCGAACGTTTCCCCGGTGTCGCTGACAAAATTCACGCCGTCATCAATCACTAACCGAAAGCGCGGATCGTCAAAGGACCCGGCGTTATGCCGCGGCAAATATTGGCGGCAGAAAGTGATCACGCCGGCGTCGATTTCCACCATGACGATCTGCTCTACGCCGGGATGGCGGCTGACCTCGCGCAGCATCCCGCCGTCGCCGCCGCCGATAATCAGCACTTTTTTGGCGTTGCCGTGGGCGATAAGCGGCACGTGGGCCATCATTTCATGATAGATGAATTCATCGCGTTCGGTAGTTTGCACCACGCCGTCCAGCGCCATGACGCGGCCGAAGGCGGCGTTTTCAAAAATAACCAGGTCCTGATGGGCGGTTTTTTCCCGGTACAGGATGTTATCCACGTTAAAATACTGGCCGAAATGATCGTGCAGGGTCTCATTCCAGGTTTCCGTAGGTGTTATTTTGTCTGGCATGTCGGGCTGATCCTCGGCGAAAACCGCCATGAGAAAACGGCGCAACATAATAGCGAAATCCGCGCCGGGTTGCACGGATGAATTTCACACTAACAGGGCCGACAACGTGTTATTTAGCGTAGGCGAGCAAACTGAGAGAATTGGTGGCCAGGCTTTCGCATTTTTTGGGGGTGGGGATCGCAATGCCGCTGAGATCGCGGTAACTGTCCTCGCCCAAGGCGCGCATGTCATAGCTGGCGTAATTACTGAGATCCCAGCGATTTTGCTGGGCGAAGATCAAAATGGCGCGCCGGATTTGCTCATTGGGCATGTCCGTGTAGCCGCAGTTATTTTTCAAAAAGACGAACACGGCGGTCAAATCGGCCATATCTTCGGCTTCGGGTTCGGATAAGGCTTGCGAGGCGGTTGAGAAACCCAGCAACCCCAGCAACAGCATCACCAATGCGGTGTGTTTCATGTTAAAACCTGAATCAGTAATTATAGTTTGACGTTATCATATTTAATGATTTTCGCCCTAGGTTTTATTCGCCGCCGCTGCCGATTCCGGCCAACTGTAACGGTAAAATAAATTATGGAACAGGTTGGCCCGATTGTCCCGTCCGGCGTTAATAAATCGTTTCCGGCGGGATTGATGCCGGGTCCGGGTCCGGACAGATCGCATGACCTTGGCGGTTATGCTAAAATTCGCCTCTTTTCTACATCCTTTGATGCGACCTTGTTATGAAACACACCGTGGAAGTGATGATTTCCGCCCCGGAAATCGCGACCCGCGTCGCGCAGCTTGGCCAGGATATCAGCCGGCATTACCGCGATAGCGGTAGTGAAATGGTTTTGGTCGGGCTGCTGCGCGGCTCATTTATGTTTATGGCCGACCTGTGCCGCGCCGTGACGGTACCCCATGAAGTGGACTTCATGACCGCCTCCAGCTATGGCAGCGGCATGAGCAGCACGCGCGACGTTAAGATTTTAAAAGATCTCGATGAAGATATCCGCGGCAAGGATGTGCTGATCGTGGAGGATATCATTGATTCAGGCAATACCTTGAGCAAAGTGCGCGAAATCCTGCAACTGCGCCAGCCTAAATCACTGGCCATTTGCACTCTGCTCGATAAGCCCGATCGCCGCGAAGTCCAGGTGCCGGTAGAGTGGGTCGGATTCGCCATCGCCGATGAGTTCGTGGTGGGTTATGGCATCGATTACGCGCAGCGCTACCGGCATTTGCCCTATGTGGGCAAAGTGGTCAAGCTGGACTAGCCGCTAGCCTAAATCCCATGCCGGAGGCAAAAGCCCCCGGCGGCGGGGCTGATTAGCTACCGTGTTGCTGCAGCAGCGTGGCGATGCCCTGGCGGTAACGTTGCTCCAGGGTTTCGCGGCTGGTGGCCGACACATCCAGGTTGCGCAGCAAACCATCGTGGATACTGTAGACCCATCCGTGCAGGGTGACTTTCTGGCCGCGTTTCCAGGCCGAGCGCATAATGGTGGAATGCCCCAGGTTGTAGACCTGCTCGATGACGTTGATTTCGCATAATGTATTGATGCGTTCTTCGGGATGAAGCTCGCCCAGCAGTGAGCTATGCTTGTACCACAAATCGCGGATATGCAGCAGCCAGTTATCGATCAGGCCCAGTTCGGGATTATCGATGGCCGCCTGCACGCCGCCGCAGCCATAATGGCCGCAGATGATAATATGCTCGACTTCCAGCACGTCCACGGCGTATTGCACCACCGATAAGCAATTGAGATCGGTGTGGATCACCAGATTAGCGACATTGCGATGTACAAACAGCTCGCCCGGCTCCAGGCCGGTGAGTTTTTCCGCCGGCACACGACTATCGGAACAGCCGATCCACAGGAAGCGCGGCTTTTGCGCCAGCGCCAGCCGTTCGAAAAAACCCGGGTCTTCTTCTTTGAGATGTTTTGACCAGGTTTGGTTGTTGCTCATAAGGCTTGTGATGTCTTTCATTGTGGTTTTTAGCCCGTAACGACCTATTGCGATGCGTTAATATAGGCCAACCAGGCTTTTTTTAAAACAGTTCGTCACTTACATCAAGAATAAGGTAACCCGTTACATATGACATATGCATTGGAGTTGGAGAAGCTGACCAAGACCTACGCAGGAGGCGTACAGGCGCTAAAAGGGATCGATCTGAATGTGGAAGCCGGGGATTTTTACGCGCTGCTGGGCCCTAACGGAGCCGGTAAATCCACCACCATAGGCATCATCAGTGCGCTAGTGAATAAAACATCCGGCAAGGCCCGGGTATTTGGCTACGATATCGACAAAGATATCGTGAATGCCAAACGACAACTGGGCCTGGTGCCGCAAGAGTTTAATTTTAATCCGTTTGAAACCGTCGAACAGATTGTGGTGCATCAGGCCGGGTATTACGGCGTGGAGCATAAGATTGCGCAACAACGTGCGGAAAAATATCTCAAGCAGCTGGATTTATGGACCAAGCGCGGCGAACGCGCGCGCATGTTATCCGGCGGGATGAAACGCCGGCTGATGATTGCCCGGGCGCTGATGCATGAACCCAAACTGTTAATTCTTGATGAACCCACCGCCGGGGTGGATATCGAACTGCGCCGCTCCATGTGGGGTTTTCTACGCGATTTGAACAGTAGCGGTACGACGATTATTCTCACCACCCATTATTTGGAAGAAGCGGAAATGCTGTGCCGCAATATCGGCATTATCCAAAATGGCGAGCTGGTGGAAAACACCTCGATGCGCCTGCTGTTGTCCAAATTGAAATCCGAAACGTTTATTTTGGATTTGGCGGTCAAAAGCCCGCTGCCAAAATTGCAGGGTTATCGCAGTCTGTTGCTCGATACCAGCACCCTCGAAGTAGAAGTGATGCGCGAACAGGGGCTAAATAGTTTGTTCAGCCAGCTGAGCGCCCAGGGAGTACAAGTGCTGAGCATGCGCAATAAGGCCAACCGGCTGGAAGAGTTATTTGTCACCCTGGTCAAAGACGATCGGGCCAGCAAGAGGGATCACCTATGATGCGGCTATATTGGGTTGCCTTAAAAAGTATCTGGCGTAAAGAGATCAACCGCTTTGGCCGGATCTGGATTCAAACCTTGGTGCCGCCGGTGATTACCATGGCGCTGTATTTTATTATTTTCGGCAATCTTATCGGTTCGCGCATCGGTGAAATGCATGGTTTTTCTTATATGCAATTTATCGTGCCCGGATTGATCATGATGGCGGTGATTACCAATGCCTATACCAATGTCGCCTCATCGTTTTTCAGCGCCAAGTTCCAGCGTAATATCGAAGAACTGCTGGTGGCGCCGGTGCCGACCCATGTGATCATCGCCGGTTATGTCGGCGGCGGGGTGGCGCGGGGGATTTGCGTCGGCATCCTGGTCACCGCGATTTCGCTGTTTTTCGTGCCGTTCCATGTGCATTCATGGTGGGTGGTAACCGTCACCCTGGTGCTGACCGCGGTGCTGTTTTCCCTGGCCGGGCTGCTTAACGCGGTATTCGCCAAAAGTTTTGACGATATCAGCCTGATCCCGACGTTTGTCCTGACGCCGCTAACCTATCTGGGCGGGGTGTTTTACTCGCTGACGCTGTTGCCGCCCATTTGGCAGGCGGTGTCCAAGCTTAATCCGATCGTGTATATGATCAGCGGTTTTCGTTTTGGGTTCCTGGGGATAAGCGATGTGCCGCTGGTGTTTACCTTGTCGGTGCTGCTGGTGTTTATCGCGGTATTTTATGCGCTGTGCTGGTATTTGATCCAGCGTGGCAGCGGTCTGCGTACCTAGCTACCAAGCCGGCGGCCATTCCCATGGATGGGGGCGGCGGCCGGCCCGGCAGGGGATGCCGGCGTTTAGGCTACCTGCACCGGCACGGCCTTGGCGGTGCGTTTCAACAGGTTGTCGCCCTCGAAGTAAGCCACTTTGGGCTGATGGCGTTGCGCCTCTTCGTCCGGCATCTGCACATAGGCGCAGATAATCAGCAAGTCGCCGACGCAGGCGCAGCGGGCCGCCGCGCCGTTAACCGAGATAATGCGCGAACCGCGCTCGGCGGCGATGGCATAGGTGGAAAAGCGTTGCCCGTTATCGACGTTGTAAATATCAATGGCTTCATATTCCAGAATGCCCGCGGCATCGAGAAAATCCTGATCGATGGCGCAGGAACCCTCGTAATGCAGATCTGCCTGGGTAACATGGACCCGATGCAGCTTACCTCTTAGCATAGTACGTAGCATAACGTTAAACCTTTGACCCTTTCCCCACGGGGAGCCGGGAATAGAATAAACCCTGCCGACCGCCCCCGTTACAGGGTTAGATCGACCTGTGCGTTATCAATTAACCGCGCTTTGCCCAGCCAGGCGGAAACCAGTACCACCGCTCTGGTGCTATCGACGTTCAGCGGTTGCAGGGTATAGGCATCGCGGATGTCCAGCGCGTCGGGTTTCAGCCCGCCCTGCGCCAGGCCTTCCGCCGCCTGCTCCAGCAGGGTCTCGATATGCCGCTCCCCGCTCTTGAGCCGGGTTATTACCTGTTCAAGCACCTGATGCAGCCGCGGCGCCAGTTGCCGCTCTTGCGCGGTAAGATAACCGTTGCGCGAGCTCAGCGCCAACCCGTCGCCGGCCCGGACCGTGGGCACGCCGATAATTTCGATATCGTATCCCATATCCGCCACCATCTGGCGAATCAGCGATAGCTGCTGGTAATCCTTCTGGCCAAAACAGGCGAGGTCCGGCTGCACCAGATTGAATAGTTTACTGACAATGGTCGCCACGCCCCGGAAATGGCCGGGGCGGGCGGCCCCTTCCAGAATACCGGAAAAACGCGGGACATCCATATAGGTCTGATCGGCAAGCCCCTGGGGATAAATCACCTCCGCCGCCGGAGCAAACACCGTATCCACGCCGCGGCGCGTGAGTTTTTCGCAATCTTCCTGCAGGCTGTGCGGATAAGCGGCTAAATCCTCCGGACGATCGAACTGCATCGGATTGACAAAAATACTCACGATGACAATATCGGCGCGGGCGCGGGCCTCGTCCACCAGGGACATATGGCCATCATGCAGATTACCCATGGTGGGCACCAATGCGATACGTTTACCGTCCTGCCGCCACTGCTTAACGGTTTGCCGCAATATCGGCGGAGTTTCGATAATTAACACGCCATCTCTCCTGTTTATTACTGGAAGCTATGTTCCGGGGCGGGGAACCTGCCCTGTTCGACGTCGTCGATGTACAAGCGCACGGCGGTGCGAACATCTCCCCCCTGGGCCAGAAAGTTCTTGACGAATTTAGGGGTACCCTGGCCGGTGATGCCCAGCGCATCCTGCATGACCAGTATTTGCCCATCTGTAACATTGCCGGCGCCGATGCCGATGGTCGGGATGGCCAATGCTTCGGTGACGCGCTGCGCCAAAGAGACCGGCACGCACTCCAGCACCAGCAGCTGCGCGCCGGCGCGTTCGAGGGCCAGGGCATCCTGCAGCAGCCGCTCAGCGCTCTCATCATCGCGGCCCTGTACTTTGTAACCGCCGAAAATATTCACCGACTGCGGCGTCAAACCCAGATGACCGCAAACCGGCACCGCCCGTTCGGTTAAGCCCCGCACGGTTTCGGCCAGCCAGCTGCCGCCCTCCAGCTTCACCATATTGGCGCCGGCACGCATCAGGGCGGCGGCGCTCTCGTAGGCCCGGATAGGGGTGGCATAGGTCATAAACGGCAGGTCGGCGAGCAGCAGGCACTGCGGCGCCCCGCGGCGCACGCTGCGCGTATGGTAGACAATCTCATCCAGCGTGACCGGCAGCGTGGACCCGTGGCCCTGCATGGTCATGCCCAGCGAGTCCCCTACCAGCATCACCTGCATGCCTTCCTGTTCAAACAGGCGGGCAAAGCTGGCGTCATAGGCGGTAATCGAGGCGAACTTGCGTTGCTGCTGTTTCCAGGCGCGCAACTGGGAAATAGTAGTCATTTTCATCACAACCTCGGTCTTGGCGGTCATTTTTCTCGTGGCCTGGTGGGTAGCCCAGCGGCGCATTGTACCCTGGACGTAGCGCCAGCGATGTCATGCCATTGTCACGTAATGGCGCATTATTCTAATGGAAGCGGGAGGAGGGGGATAGCTTTGTATGAATAAAACGTGCTGCGGGCAGGGCGTAATAAAGGGAGGATTACCAGCGGCGCGGCCGCTGCTGCCCGTCCCATAAGGTCATGCCGTTGCGCGGCACCCGGTGCAGCCGTTCGGCCAGGGCTTCGCCGTCGGGGAAAACCAGATCGGGCGCCAGTTCGGCCAGGGGATAAAGCATGAATTCGCGGTTTTTCATATCGTAGTGGGGCACGGTGAGCCGATCGGTGTGTAGCGTCAGGTCGCCAAACAGCAGGATATCAAGATCCAGGGTGCGCGGCCCCCACCGGTTGGCCTTGCGCACCCTGCCCTGCCGGCGTTCGATATCCTGGGTGCCATCGAGCAGCTGTTCGGGCGGCAGCTCGGTCTCCAGGGCGGCGACCGCATTGAGGTAATCCGGCTGGTCCTGCGGCCCCAGCGGGCGGCTGCGATAATAGGATGAACAGGCGATCAGGCGGGTCCGGGGCAGGCGGGCCAGGGCGCTTAACGCGGCGTCCACCTGATTAAGCGGTTGCTCAAGGTTGCTGCCGATGGCCAGCCAGACCTGCGTCATGCTTTACGCCGGATCGCGGTGGGGCGTACGGCGGCGCGGACGGCGCGGGCGCGCCGGGGCATCGTCGCCCAGGGTCGTCAGCAGGTTTTTTTGCCGCGGCGGCGCGGCCACCTGGAATTCGCCCCACCACTGGGTCAGGCGCTGCAATTCGGCGTTATTTTCCACTTCGGCGCGCAGCGCCAGCAGATCGTAGGCCGCGCGGAATTTAGGATGTTCCATCAGCTTAAAGGCGCGTTTGCCCTGCCGGCGGGACAGGCGCAGCTGGAGCTGCCAGATATCGCGCATCAGCGTGGTGAGGCGTTTCGGGATGGCCAGCGAGCGGCACTGCTCGTCGAGGATATCATTCAACGCCAGTGAAAATGCGTCAAAGTAGGCCAGCCCGCCTTCCTGCGCCAGCTTTTGCGCCTGTTCCAGCAACGGATACCAGAGCATGGCGGAGAACAGGAATGCCGGATTGACCCGCATGTCGTTATGGATGCGCCGATCGGTGTTTTTCAGCACCTGGGTAACCATGCGCTCCATATAACTATCACCTTCCGGGGTGAAGTTACGGCTAATCAGCGGGAACATCGGTTGGAACAGCTGGTATTCGCACAGCAGGCGATAAGTGGGTTCGCCATAACCGGCCTGCAGCAGCTTCAGGGATTCCTCAAACAGGCGCGCGGCGGGGATATCGTGCAGCAGCGATGCCAGGCGGGGAATGGGTTCGGCGGTGGCCGCCTCGACGCTCATATTCATTTTGGCGGCGAAACGCACCGCCCGCAGCATGCGCACCGGGTCTTCCCGGTAACGGGTCTCGGGGTCGCCAATCAGGCGAATGATGCCGTCTTGTAAATCGCGCATGCCGCCGGTGTAATCGCGCACGGTAAAATCGGCTACGCTGTAATACAGGCTGTTAATCGTGAAGTCGCGGCGCTGGGCGTCTTCTTCGATGGAACCGAAGATATTGTCGCGCAGCAGCATGCCGTTTTGCCCTTGCAGGGCCGCTACCGGGGCCTGCACCGCCGATCCGGCGTCGTTATCGTCCGCGACCTGGGTAAGATGATGGCCGCGGAAAGTCGCCACCTCAATGATTTCCGGCCCGAACATCACGTGGGCCAGGCGAAAGCGCCGGCCCACCAGGCGGCAGTTGCGGAACAGCTTGCGCATCTGCTCGGGGGTGGCATTGGTGGTGATATCAAAATCCTTTGGCTTTCTACCCAGCAGCAGGTCGCGTACGCCGCCGCCGACCAGATAGGCCTCGTATCCCGCTTTGTTCAAACGGTAAAGCACCTTCAGTGCATTCTCACTGATCTCCTTGCGGGAGATGGAGTGCTGGTCGCGCGGGATAATCGTCAAAGGGCGTCTATCCTCTGGTGCCGTTTCCGCGACTTCACGGTTCAACACCTTACGGCAGAAGTTGGCTACTCGGGTAAAAATAGTACACCTCAATAGTTACAAATAAACAGGAGCAACTAAAAACAGCGGCTATTTATAGCTCGCCGCTCACCCCACATCTTTTGAGAATGGAGGAGTATGTGTCGTGCTCGATGGCAAAATCGGTATGGAAGCCAGGGACCAATGCGTAATGGCCCAGTCTAACATACTCTCAAGGGTCAAATCCCGCCACCCTTGCGCTAGCGGTTGATTTAAAAAAACTAACGCATCGGCAAGCACCGGGCGGGGATCGCCCCATGGCAGTTCCGGCGCATGGTTCTGCTTGGATAATTTGGTGCCCGCCGGGGTTAACGCCAGCGGTAAATGCATATATCCCGGTTCTTTATAACCCAATTGCCGGTAGAGTGCCAACTGGCGAACGGTCGGCTCGATTAAATCCGCGCCGCGCACCACTTCCGTCACGCCGAGCGCCGCATCGTCCACCACGACCGCCAGGTTATAGGCGAACAGTCCGTCGCGGCGGCGGATAGTAAAATCTTCCCGCGCCAGCGCCGGGTCGGCATGAATGTCGCCGCGCAGGCGATCGTGAAAATGCAGTACCGGCCGGGTCTGGCGCAGACGCAGGGCGGCGCCCTGCGCCGGCAGTCCGCGCTGGCGGCAATGGCCGTCGTAGCGGCCGCCGAGTTCCTGTATCCGGCTGCGGGTGCAGTCGCAATAATAACTGAGCCCGCGGCGGGCCAGATCCGCCAGGACATCCTGGTAGGCCTGGTGACGCCGGGACTGGTAGATTACCGGACCATCCCAGTGCAGTCCGTAATGGGTTAATTGATGGAGTATAACGTCGGCGGCGCCGGGCATTTCGCGCGGGGGATCGAGATCTTCGATGCGCACGTGCCAGTACCCGCGCGATGCGCGGGCCTGGAGATAGCTCCCCAGCGCGGCGACCAGGGAGCCAAAATGTAGGGCGCCCGAAGGCGAGGGGGCGAAACGCCCCATGTAAGTGCTGTGTGCAGGCATAAATCAGGAAAGGCGAATCCGTACGGATACCGCGATGCCAATGCTCTGTCCATGAGCGGCATCGCGGCGATCCGGATTGATTTTTACCCGGCCATCTGCTTTTCGCGGATTTCAGCCAGGGTCTTGCAATCAATGCATAAGTCGGCGGTCGGCCGCGCTTCCAGGCGGCGAATACCGATCTCTACGCCGCATGAGTCGCAGTAGCCAAAATCTTTGTCTTCCACTTTCTTCAGCGTTTTTTCGATCTTCTTGATTAATTTTCGTTCCCGGTCGCGGTTACGCAGTTCGAGGCTGAATTCCTCTTCCTGCGCGGCGCGGTCCACCGGGTCGGGGAAGTTGGCCGCTTCGTCCTGCATATGAGAAACGGTACGACCCACTTCGTCCCTGAGCTGATTGCGCCATGCATCCAGGATGCGGCGGAAATGCAGCAACTGGGCTGCGTTCATATACTCTTCGCCCGGCTTCTGCTGGTACGGTTCCACCCCGGCGATGGCGAGAATGCTCAAGGAGGATGTCTTACGGTCTTGCCCTTCTTGCATGTTGCTTCTCCTTCATAACACGCACTATCGATCCCCAACGTGGGGAAAAAACAGGCCGCTATAAATAACAGATGGCGTTACGCTTGGCAATTATTCCTGACGCCCACTTGACAAGAGTGTGAAGAAAGGCGTATTCAGCGAGCGGTTAAACCGAGGAAAAACGGGCTATTTTACCCATTATCCAAAAAAACCGCCTACGAAATTAATAACGGCAAAGAACTCTGTAGCCTAATACCGCCAGGTGATAATTGCGCGCCATAACAAAGTATTTCCACGCCACTGCGCTGCGCCTGCAATACCAAATCAGCATAATGGGGATCAATGTGCCGGGCGGGTGCCACCCGGGTGATGCCGGAATGCAACACCGCAAAAAATAACACGGCACGCTGGCCCATTTCCGCCATTGCTTGTAATTCTCGTAAATGTTTTTGTCCGCGTAACGTTACCGCATCAGGAAAATAACCTGATTCCTGTTGCAGCAATGTGACGGATTTCACCTCAATATAGCAGTTGGCACGATTTTCCGCCGCTAATAACCAATCTATACGACTATTTTCTGCGCCATAGCGCACTTCCGCCTTCAGGGTCTCATAACCGGCCAGTTCGGGAATGGCGCCCGCCAGCAGCGCTTCGCCCACCAAGCCATTGGCGCGCAGCGTATTTACGCCTATCCATTGACCATGAGCGGTCTCGGTTAGTTCCCAACTATGGGGATAACGGCGCTTGCGGTTATCCGACGTCGAGTACCATACCGTATCGCCCGGCACGGCGCAGCCGGTCATGGCGCCGGTATTGGCGCAATGGATGGTCAATTCCTCGCCCCCCGGCGTAATCACATCCGCCAGAAACCGCTTATAGCGCTGGACCAGGCGGGCGGGTTTTAATGCAGGGCTGAATTCCATAATTATCCCGGTCAAAGCCCTTCAGGGCGTGCGGCCAGCGGCCAACTGTCCAGTAGCATATAACGCGTGCGGCCATTGTCAAACAGCGAGGCATACAGGCCGAAACGATCGACCGCCATATCCCACCCGGGGGCGCCCGGCGGCAGCGCGACCGCTTTATACGCCTGGCGCAGCAGCGTGACATGCGGATGAAAGGGCAGCGGGCTTTGGTAGCAGCCGTTGCGGGCCGCCTGCGAGCGCAGCCACTGCGCTAGCTGCAACAGCCCGCGCGGCGCGCGGCGCATGCCGAGCCATACCACCCCCGCACCCGGCCACTGTCCGCAATCGTCGAAGGTGAGGGTAAAGGCCTTTTGTTGCAATCGGGTGGCAGCGCTGCGAAAAGCCTGCTCTTTATTGGCGCTGACGTCGCCCAGGAACGCCAGGGTCAGATGTAAATTGTCCGCCGCCACCGGCCGGCCGGCTTCCACGGGAAACTGCCCGGCGCGCCAGTCCACCACCCGCCGGCGGAGGGCCTCGGGTAACGCCACGGCGAAAAACAGACGGCGGGTAACGGTCATGGGGCGTCCTAACTGAGTATTATATTGGCCAAAAATCGCGGCCGGCATTAACCGATGCTACAATGCCTGCCCCAGAATGTTAACCTTTTACGGAGATGTCGTGGCGTCATTACCGGTCAGTGCCGTAGTCGATGAGTTGCTTACCGCGTTGCAAAGCGCTCCGCAGATACTGCTGCACGCGCCCACCGGCGCCGGCAAATCCACCTGGCTGCCGCTGGAGATCCTGCGGCGCGGCGGCTTGCCGGGACGGGTGCTGATGCTCGAACCGCGCCGCCTGGCCACCAAAAATGTCGCGCTGCGCCTGGCCCAGCAACTGGGGGAGGCGCCTGGCCAGACCGTGGGTTACCGTATGCGCGCCGAAAGTTGCAGCGGTCCCGGCACGCGGCTGGAGGTGGTGACCGAGGGCATACTGACGCGCATGTTGCAGCAGGACCCGGAACTGTCCGGCGTCTCGTTGGTGATCCTTGACGAGTTCCACGAACGCAGCCTGCAGGCTGACCTGGCGCTGGCGCTGCTGCTGGACGTCCAGCAGGGGCTGCGCGAGGATTTGCGGGTGCTGATCATGTCGGCGACCCTCGACGATCGCCGCCTGATGACGCTGCTGCCCCATGCCCCCGTAATCCACTCGGTCGGCCGCAGTTTCCCGGTGGAGCGCGCCTATCACCCGCTGCCTGCCCAGGGCCGCATTGAGCCGGCCATCGCCGCCGCGGTCTCACGGATGTTGTTGTCCCATCCCGGTTCATTGCTGCTGTTTTTACCCGGCGTCGGCGAAATCCGCCGGGTATTGGCCTTGCTCGGCTCCCGGGTGGGGGACGATGTGGATCTGTGCCCGCTGTATGGCGCCTTGTCCCTGGACGAGCAGCAGCGGGCCATCAGGCCGGCGGCGGACGGCCGGCGTAAAGTGGTGCTGGCCACCAATATCGCCGAAACCAGCCTGACCATCGAAGGCATCCGGCTGGTGGTGGACAGCGGGCTGGAGCGGGTAAGCGAATTTGACGCCCGCAGCGGTCTGAGCCGGCTGAAAACCCAGCGCATCAGCCAGGCGTCCATGGTGCAGCGCGCCGGCCGCGCGGGGCGGCTGACCCCGGGCGTCTGCTGGCATTTATTTAGCCAGGCCCAGGCCGAGCGCGCGCCGGAACACGGCCAGCCGGAAATCATGCAAAGCGATCTGAGCGGTTTATGTCTCGAATTATTGCTGTGGGGCTGTAACGATGCGCAGCAGCTTTGCTGGCTCGACCCGCCGTCCGGGCCGCTGCTGGCCGCCGCCCGCGGGACCTTGCTCCAGCTTGACGCCATTGATAAGTCGGGCCGCCTGACGTCCGCCGGACGCGCCATGGGCCGTCTGGGATGCGATCCGCGTCTGGCGGCCATGCTGTGCCATGCGCGGGATAACGATCGCGGCTTGGCCACCGCGGCGTTGTTGGCGGCCATCCTGGAAGAGCCGCCGCGCACGGGTTCGCCCGACTTGCGCGATCACCTGGCGCACCCGTTGCCCCACTGGCTGCGCCGCGCCAGGCAGTTGGCTAAACGGCTCTCTCCACGCCGGGACGCGCCCGACGGCGCCCTGGCGCCCGCGCTGCTGGCCTGGGGATTCCGGGATCGCATCGCCCGCCGGCGCGACGCCACCGGCCGCTACCAATTGGCCAATGGCCTGGGCGCCGCGCTGCCCCCCGAGGAGGCGTTATCCGCCGCCGAATGGCTGATCGCGCCGGGCCTGATGCAGTTGGCCGACAGCCCGGACGCCAGCATTCGCCTGGCGCTACCGCTGGATATCACGGCGCTGGCCGCCGACTATCCCCATTGGCTGACCGTCACCACCGCCATGCGCTGGGATGAGGACAAGGGCGCCCTGCGGGTACTTAAACGCGAACAGCTGGGGCAGTTGGTGCTGCGCGAGCAACCGCAGGCCAAACCGTCGGCCGAACTGATGCAGCAGGCGCTGATGGGTTGGATCGGCGATCAGGGCCTGACGGTGCTGAACTGGGATGCCGCGGCTCAGCAACTGCGTCAACGGCTGCTATGCGCCCGCGACTGGCTGCCGGAAGTGGATTGGCCGGCGGTGGACGACGCCGCGCTGCTGGCGACGTTGCCGCTGTGGCTACAGCCTTCGCTGCAAGGGGTGCATGATGCGCGCGCCCTGCGCCAGGTCAATCTGGGCGAAGCCCTGCTGCGGCTGTTGGACTGGTCGCTGCGCCAACGACTGGATAGTGCGCTGCCCAGCCACTACACTGTGCCCACCGGCAGCCGCCTGCCGGTGCGTTATCAGCACGGCGAACCGCCGGTGCTGGCGGTCAGGATACAGGAAATGTTCGGCGAGCAGCGTAGCCCCATGCTGGCGGAAGGCCGCGTCGCCCTGGTGCTGGAGCTGTTGTCGCCCGCCCGGCATCCGTTGCAAATTACCCGCGATCTGGCGGCATTTTGGCGGGGCGCCTACCGCGAGGTGCAAAAAGAGATGAAAGGGCGTTACCCCAAGCACGTTTGGCCGGATGATCCGGCCCAGGCGGTACCGACCCGGCGTACCAAGAAGTATCAGCAGCAATGATTTCAGAGGTTTCCTCTTCCGCATAGTTTGGTTGAGGGACAAAGTGGGCGGGGAATCCGTCGGTAGTATGGAGAATGACAACGATGTCTGGGGATGATCGCGAACCTATTGGACGTCATGGAAGACCGTCTGGCCGTAAAGTGACCAATAAACCGCCGGTACGACGTCACCGGAATGACGACTACGATGAATATGACGATCGGGATGATGCTGAAGACCAAGAGGAAACGCCAATGCCGCCGCGTAAAGGAAAATCACGCCCGCCCAAGAAAAAGCGGCGCCTGCTGGGATTATTGATCAAAATTTTCATCGTCTTGGTGATTTTGCTGGTGATCTACGGCGTTTATCTCGACGCGCAGGTACGTAGCCGCATCGACGGCAAAGTATGGCAATTGCCGGCGGCGGTCTATGGCCGCATGGTCAACCTTGAGCCGGGGATGCCCTATAACAAAAGCGAAATGGTCAATTTGCTCGAAGGCATGCAATATCGCCAGGTGACCAAGATCACCCGGCCGGGCGAATTTACCGTGCGGGCCAATAGCATCGATATGCTGCGCCGGCCGTTTGATTTCCCCGACGGCAAAGAAGGGCAGATCCACGCCGTGCTGACGTTCGATCGCGATAAGCTGGTGCAGATTGAAAACCAGGAGACCCAGCGCAATTTCGGCTTTTTCCGCCTCGATCCCCGGTTAATCACCATGCTGCAATCCCCTAACGGCGAGCAGCGGCTGTTTGTGCCGCGCGCCGGGTTCCCCGATTTATTGGTGGACACCCTGATCGCCACCGAGGATCGCCACTTTTATCAGCATGACGGCATCAGCATCAGCTCCATCGGCCGCGCATTCCTGGCCAATATCACCGCCGGACGCGCGGTGCAGGGAGGCAGCACCCTGACCCAGCAGTTGGTGAAAAATCTGTTTTTGACCAACGAACGCTCTTTGTGGCGCAAGATCAATGAAGCCTATATGGCCCTGATCCTCGATTACCGCTACAGCAAGGATCGCATCCTTGAGCTCTATTTGAACGAGGTCTACCTCGGGCAGAGCGGCAGCGAACAAATCCGCGGTTTCCCCCTGGCCAGCCTCTACTATTTCGGCCGGCCGGTGGACGAACTGAGCCTGGATCAGCAGGCCATGCTGGTGGGCATGGTGAAGGGTGCATCGCTGTATAACCCGTGGCGCAACCCGCAACTGGCGCTGGAACGCCGTAACCTGGTGCTGAAACTCCTGGAGAACCAGCAGGTTATAGACGCCGATCTGTATAATATGCTAAGCGCCCGGCCGCTGGGCGTACAGCCTCGCGGCGGGGTCATTACCCCCCAACCGGCCTTTATGCAGATGGTGCGCCAGGAGCTGCAGCAAAAACTGGGAGATAAAATTAACGATCTCTCAGGGGTGAAAATCTACACCACCCTCGATCCGATCTCGCAGGATGCGGCGGAAAAAGCGGTGGAGGACGGGGTTCCCGCCCTGCGCGCCGGACGCGGAGTCAGCGATCTGGAAGCCGCGATGGTGGTCGTGGACCGTTTCAGCGGCGAAATCCGCGCCATGGTCGGCGGTTCCCAGCCGCAATTCGCCGGATTTAACCGGGCGATGCAGGCGCGCCGCCCGGTGGGTTCCCTGGCCAAACCCGCCACCTACCTGACCGCCCTGAGCCAGCCGGATAAATATCGCCTTAATACCTGGATTGCCGATGAGCCCATTTCGCTCAAACAGCCCAACGGCAGCCTCTGGGCGCCGAAAAACTATGACCGCCAGTTCCGCGGCAAAGTGATGCTGGTGGACGCGCTGGCCAACTCCCTCAACGTGCCCACCGTTAACCTGGGCCTGTCGGTGGGCCTGCCGGATATCAGCAACACGCTGCAAAAACTGGGCATTCCGAAAGAGGTGATTAACCCGGTGCCGGCCATGCTGCTCGGGGCCATCAGCCTCACGCCCATGGAAGTGGCGCAGGAGTACCAGTCCATCGCCAGCGGCGGCAACCGCGCCCCGCTTTCGTCGGTGCGCTCGGTAATGAGCGAAGACGGCAAAGTGCTTTACCAAAGCTTCCCGCAGGCGGAACGGGTCGTGCCGGCACAGGCGGCCTACCTCACGCTCTACGGCATGCAGCAAGTAGTGGCGCGCGGCACTTCCCGTTCCCTGGCGGTGAAATTCCCCAATTTCCACCTGGCGGGTAAAACCGGCACCACCAACGACTTGCGGGACAGCTGGTTTGCCGGCGTGGACGGCAAAGAAGTCACCATCAGCTGGGTAGGGCGCGACAACAACGGCCCGGCCAAACTGACCGGGGCCAACGGCGCCTTGACTCTTTATCGCCGCTACCTGGAAAACCAGCCGCCGCTGACGCTCAACGTCATCCCGCCGGAAGGCATCAATCAGATGTCCATTGATTATGCCGGCAATTTCGTCTGCAACAGCGACAGCAACATGCGCGTGATACCGGTCTGGACCGACAGCCCCGAATCGTTATGCCAGGCCAGCCAGCCGATACAGCAACAGCCGGCGGATCAAGGAGCCGAACAGCAGCAGCCGGCCCAGCAGCCGCCGCAGCAAAGCAGCGACGGCGTCGCAGGATGGATTAAAGACATGTTCGGCAAATAAAACTTGGCGCGCTAAACCCCGCCAACACCGGACCCACAGCGGGCCCTGTTAAAGGGGGAGCATGCCGAGGGAGCCGAAGCGGGCATGGTTTTCCCGCCCGTCCGAGCGCCCCACGGCATGGTAGACCCGCTATCACCGGATCCGCGGCGGGCCCCTGTTAAAGGGGGAGCATGCCGAGGGGGGTTTTTATCGATCGCGGTCCTAACCACGAATTCCCCTTGCAGTGGCCGTTCCCTTCCGCCTATCATTGCTTTTTTGAATAATTATCATTTGCTTTCATTGGGCTTATGCAACAGACCGCGACACCTCCAGCCACAACTGCGGCGACCACCGCCGCCACAGGGCAAAACGCCACCTTCGCTTTGGAAGACGTGAGCTTTTCGGTCCCGGGACGGGTACTGCTTCAACCCCTCTCCTTTACCTTCCCCGAGGGCAAGGTCTGCGGCCTGATTGGCCATAATGGCTCGGGCAAATCCACCCTGCTGAAAATCCTGGGACGGCATCATGAGGCCAGCGGCGGCGTGGCGCGGCTTAACGGCAAACCGCTGGCGGACTGGGAAAGCAAAGCCTTTGCCCGGCAAGTGGCCTACCTGCCGCAGCAACTGCCGGCGGCGGAAGGCATGACGGTGCGCGAGCTGGTCGCCCTGGGACGTTACCCCTGGCACGGCGCGCTGGGCCGTTTTGGCAGCGACGATCGCCAGCATGTGGATGAAGCCATCGAACTGGTGGGACTGCAACCCTTTGCCCAGCGGCTGGTGGACAGCCTCTCCGGCGGCGAGCGCCAGCGCGCCTGGCTGGCCATGACCGTGGCGCAGGACAGCCGCTGCCTGCTGCTCGATGAACCCACCTCGGCCCTGGACATCGCCCATCAGGTTGAAGTGCTGGCGCTGATTAAACGCATGAGCCACCAGCGCGGCCTGACGGTTATCGCCGTACTGCACGATATCAATATGGCGGCGCGCTATTGCGACTCCCTGGCCGCGCTGCGCAACGGCGCCATTATCGCCCAGGGATCGCCGCAGGAACTTATGCGCGGCGAAGTGCTGGAAAAAATCTACGGCATTCCCATGGGCATCCTACCCCATCCGAGCGGCGGCGCACCGGTGAGCTTTGTGATTTGATGCGTCGTCTGAATTCAGGTACGGACCTGCAACGGCGCCGCTTACTGGCGGCCCTGTTATTATCGCCGTTATTTTACGGTCACATGGCCCGTGCCGGGGCGCCGGACGGTAGCCAGCGCATCGTCGCCCTGGAATGGCTGCCGGTGGAATTGCTCTACGCGTTGGGCGTCACGCCGCTGGGCGTCGCCGGTACCGTTGATTACCGTTTATGGGTGCAGGAACCGGTACTGCCGGCGCATATCATCGATGTGGGCCAGCGCACCGAACCCAACCTGGAGTTCATCAGCGAGCTCAGGCCGGATCTCATTCTCTATTCTCAGGGCTACGGTCCGCGCCCGGAACAACTGAACGCCATCGCCCCCGCCATGGGCTTTAAATTTACCGATGACAGCCGCCAGCCCTTGACCGTGACCTGCGGCGGACTCACCGACCTGGCCGAGCGCCTGGGCATACCGGCTGCGGCCCAGGCTCATCTGGCGGCATTCGATCGGGAACTGGCCGCCGCCAAAGAGGCGCTGGCCTCCTACCGGCGGCAACCGCTGCTGATATTTTCCCTGATGGACGAGAACCATGCCCTGATTATCGGTAAAAGCAGCATCTTCGGGCAGGTGATGGACCGGTTGGATATCGCCAATGCCTGGGAGGGGGAAACCAATTTCTGGGGCACCGCGGTGGTGGGCATCGAACGTCTGGCGATGCTGCCCGCGGCGCGGGCGATTTGCCTTAATCACGGCGACGACGCCACGATCGCGCGGGTATCCGCTACCCCGCTGTGGCAGGCTATCCCTTTCGTACGGGCGCACCGCTGGCAAACGGTGCCGGCCATCTGGATTTACGGCGCCACCCTGTCCGCCCTGCGTTTTTGCCGCATGCTGCGGCGGGTGGAACCCCAATGGTGACGGCCCGCCTCCTTACGTACCGGCAGCTCCTCCTTTGCGTCCCAATGGCGCGCTATCGGCCGGATATCTGTTTATGAACCCGCGTAAAATCGTCTTGCCCGCCGTGCTGCTGGGCGCCTTGGCGCTGGCCGCTTTGGCGCTCAGTTTATATAACGTCCGCCAGGTACTGCCGGTGAATTTATGGTCCGGGGCGCTGCGCCGCCCGGACGCGCTGGATATCCGCCAAATCATTTTTTACTACGGCACCCTGCCGCGGCTGGCGATTTCGCTGCTGGTCGGCGCCGGCCTGGCCTTGGCCGGGGTGCTATTCCAGCAAGTATTACGTAATCCCCTGGCCGAACCCTCGACGCTCGGTATATCCAGCGGCGCCCAATTGGGGGTGACGGCCGCCACCCTGTGGCTGCTGCCGGGCGGGGTAATAACCCAGCAGTTGGCGGCGATGGCCGGTGCGCTGGCCATCGGCGTGCTGGTGTTCGGGATAGCCTGGGGCAAGCGCATGTCGCCGGTCACCCTGATCCTGGCGGGATTGGTGCTGAGCCTCTATTGCAGCGCGGTAAATAATCTGGTGGCGCTGTTTCATTATCAGCAATTGGAAAACCTGTTTTTATGGAGCAGCGGGGCGCTGAACCAGCATGATTGGCACGGTGTGCGCTTCCTGCTGCCACGCCTGGGCGTCTCGCTGCTGCTGGCCCTGCTGTTGATCCGGCCCATGACCCTGTTGGGGGTGGACGACGGGGTGGCGCGTAATCTGGGGCTCGGGCTTTCCGTGGCGCGGCTGGCGGCGCTGTGTCTGGCGATTTTCCTGAGCGCCCAACTGGTCAGCGCGGTGGGCGTCGTCGGTTTTATCGGCCTGTTCGGGCCGTTGCTGGCAAAACTGCTCGGCGCCCGGCGCCTGCTGCACCGTCTATTGCTGGCTCCGCTGATCGGCGCTTTGCTGCTGTGGTTCACCGATCAGGTCATGGTCTGGCTGGCCCAGGTGTGGCGGGACGTCCCCACCGGCGCGGCGACCGCGCTGATTGGCGCCCCGGTCCTGCTTTGGCTGCTGCCGCGCCTGCGCCATACCGCGGCGCCGCTGGCGGATGACAATCAACGTCCGCCCCGCACGGCGAGCGCTTATCCGGCGCTTTGGCGCGGAGCGGGGCTGCTGATATTGCTGGCCGGCATGGTTATCAGCCTGATGTTGGGCCGTAATAGCCACGGCTGGTCCTGGGCCGGGGGCGACGACCTGCTGCGCCTGTTGCCCTGGCGCTGGCCGCGCATGCTGGCGGCATTAAGCGCCGGGATGATGCTGGCCGCCGCCGGCACCTTGATCCAAAAACTGACCGCCAACCCCATGGGCAGCCCCGAAGTGCTGGGGATCAGCGCCGGTGCCGCCTCCGCCGTGGTGCTGGTGATGTTTATGGTACCGGGCGACGCCGCTATCTGGCTGTTGCCGGCGGGCAGCCTGGGTGCCGCGCTGACGCTGGCGATCATTATGCTGGTGGCCGGCCGGCGACATTTTTCCCCTCAGCGTATGCTGCTGGCGGGCATCGCCCTGGGCACCGCCTTTACCACTCTGATTACGTTGCTGCTGATTAGCGGCGACCCCCGCCTGGGCGGATTGCTGACCTGGATATCCGGCTCCACCTACGGCGTGCGGGCATCCCAGGCCATCGCCAGCGCCGTTACCGCGCTGGTGATGCTGATGTTGATCCCGCTGTGCCGCCGCTGGCTGGCGGTATTGCCGCTGGGCGGCGTGACCGCCCGTGGACTGGGCCTGCCGCTGCTGCGGGCGCGCCTGGTTCTTTTACTGCTGGCGGCGATACTCACCGCCGGGGCGACCCTGACCGTCGGCCCGCTGAGTTTCGTCGGACTGATGGCGCCGCATATGGCGCGGATGCTGGGGCTGCGTAAAGCCATACCGCAAACCATCGCGGCCGCCCTGATCGGCGGCGCGTTAATGCTGTTTGCCGACTGGTGCGGCAGGATGGTGATGTTCCCCAACCAAATCCCCGCAGGGTTGCTGGCGACCTTTATCGGCGCACCGTATTTTATCTTTTTGCTGCGCAGGCAGGGACGCTGAGGCGCAGCCGGATTCAGTGCGACGACACAAAAAGGGAAGGGGATGACGGCGGCACGGCAAAATTCGCCTGCATGCGTTTCACCTCCTCGGTGGGGCTGCGTCCGAACAATCGTTTAAATTCGCGGCTGAACTGCGATGCGCTTTCATAACCCACGGCCAGGGACGCCGTCGCCGCGGTCATATGATTGCGCGCCATAAGCAGGCGCGCCTGATGCAAACGCGTTGATTTAAGGTACTGTATCGGCGAGGTTTGAGTCACCGCTTTGAAATGACTGAAGAATGTCGGCAGGCTCATGCCCGCTTCCCCGGCCAGTTGCCCCACGTCCAGCTCCGTAGCATAGGCGGCGTGGATGCGGCGGATGGCTTTGGCGATTTTGCCGAACTGCCCCCGCATCGTCAGCGCCGAGCGCATCGCGCCGCCCTGTTCCCCGGTCAATACCCGAAAATAAAGTTCACGCACCAGCGCCGGGCCCAGAATTTCGGCCTCCAGCGGCCGGCCGATCGCTTCCAGCAGGCGCAGTACGGACTCGCTGAACGAGCGATCCATCCGCGTCGATATCATCCCCATGGGCACGGCTTCGCAGCCGCCGTCCCGCCGATCGATCTCTAACAGCAGATCGGCGGCGACGGTAAAATCAAGATGCATATAAATCGCCAGCAGCGGTTCCTGCTCGCTGGCATCGGTTTCCATGGTAAAGGGGACCGGCACCGAAACCGCGAGATAGTGCTGCTCATCGTACAGATAAAGCCGCTGGCCGAACCAGCCGCGTTTGCGGCCCTGGCAAACAATCACTATACCCGGATCGTACAGTACCGGGGTGCGGCTAAGCGGGCGATTGGACCGCAGCAACCGGATACCCGGCAGCGCAGTGAGGTTGTACCCTTCCCGGGGCGCCAGCGCGGTCAGCAGCGACACAATGCGCCGCTGGGCCGCGCCGGTATCTTTATCGCCATTCTCCACGTGCTTGATCCCCCTTCAGAGTATTCGGCATTGATTATGCCATAAAGAGTCCGCCGGGATAACACAGTCATAGAATCAGGCAAGACATTCAGAGTAACCGATATCCGCATTCAGCCGCCGGGGGGCTACCATCACTGTGCCTGCTTATCCTCAAGCCGGTACGCCGCTACGGGCGTTAATCCACACAATCACTGACTCAACGAGGCAATCTTATGTCTGCAATAAAAACCTTGCTTATAACCGGCGCGAGCAGCGGATTTGGCCGCGCGCTGGCCATCGCAGCCCTGGCCGGCGGCCACCGGGTGGTGGGCACCGTGCGCAGCGAAGCGGCGCGGCAGGAGCTGGAAGCGCTACATCCGACCAACGCCTTTGGCCGCATTCTGGACGTGACCGACTTCGATCTCATCATGCCCGAGGTACGGGAAATCGAGTCGGCGCTGGGACCGGTCGATGTGCTGGTGAATAATGCCGGCTATGGGCACGAGGGTGTTTTTGAAGAGTCGACCCTGGATGAGATGCGCCGCCAGTTCGATGTCAACGTCTTCGGGGCGGTGGCCGTGACCCAGGCCATCTTGCCCTTTATGCGCGAGCGGCGGCGCGGACATATTATCAATATTACGTCGATGGGCGGGTTTATCACCATGCCCGGCATTGCGTTCTATTGCGGCAGTAAGTTTGCTCTGGAGGGCATATCCGAAGTGCTGGGCAAGGAACTCAAGCCGTTTGGTATCGCCGTGACCGCCGTCGCGCCAGGATCGTTTCGTACCGATTGGGCGGGACGTTCGATGGTGCGTTCACCCAGAAGCATTGCGGATTACGATAGCCTGTTTGATCCGATCAGAAAGGGCCGGGAAGAAAAAAACGGCAGGCAGCTTGGCGATCCCGATCGCGCCGCCAAGGCGATCTTGGCCATTATCGGCCACGCGCAGCCGCCGGCCCATTTGCTGCTGGGCAGCGATGCGCTGGCGCTGGTGCGTAACAAGCTCGCGGACTACGCGCTGGAAATCGACGCGTGGGAAGATCTTACGCGCTCCACCGACGGTCAGGGATAAGGGCATCCCCCGGCCAGAACGCCCGGCGCGGGTACGGCTACAGTTTGGCGAAGCTGCGGTGGGCGGCGTCGACGGTGCGTTGGATATCCGCGTCGCTATGGGCCAGGGACATAAACCCGGCTTCAAACGCCGACGGCGCCAGATAGACGCCCTCCGCCAGCATCATATGGAAGAAGCGTTTGAACCGCTCCACGTCGCAGGCCATCACGTCCTGGTAGCTGGTGACGGCGGGCGCATCGGTAAAGAAAATGCCGAACATGCCGCCCACATGGTTCACTACCAGCGGGATGCCTTCATCCCGCGCGGCATTAAGCAGCCCATCGGCCAGGCGATCGGTCAGGTCGGTGAGCGTGGCGTAAATGCCGGGACGGGAGATTTCCGTCAGGCAGGCGAAACCGGCGGCCATGGCGATGGGATTGCCCGACAACGTACCGGCCTGATAGACCGGGCCGGTGGGCGCCAGCGCCTGCATGACCTCGCGCCGGCCGCCGAAGGCGCCCACCGGCATGCCGCCGCCGATGATTTTACCCAGGCAGGTCAAATCCGGCACCACGCCGTAATAGGCCTGGGCGCCGGCCAGCGCCACCCGGAAACCGGTCATCACTTCGTCGATAATCAACAGCGCGCCGAACTCATCGCATAAGGCGCGCAGTCCGGGCAGGAACTCGGGCAGCGGCGGTACGCAGTTCATATTGCCGGCCACAGGTTCGACGATAATACAGGCGATTTCCCGGGGATAAAGCGCAAACATCTGGCGCACCGAATCCAGATCGTTAAACGTGCAGGTCAGGGTATGTTTGGCAAAATCCGCCGGCACGCCCGGTGAGCTGGGCTGGCCGAGGGTCAGCGCGCCGCTGCCGGCCTTGACCAGCAGACCGTCGGCATGGCCGTGGTAGCACCCCTCGAACTTGATGATTTTATCGCGCCCGGTATACCCCCGCGCCAGGCGTATGGCGCTCATGGTGGCTTCGGTGCCGGAGTTCACCATGCGCACCATATCCATGCTCGGCACCAGCTCCGTGACCAGGGCGGCCATTTTGACTTCTATGGCGGTGGGCGCGCCGAAGCTCAGACCGCGCCCGACGGCTTCCAGCACCGCGTCGCGCACCGCCGGGTGATTATGGCCCAGTACCATCGGTCCCCAGGACCCGACATAATCGATATAGGCTTTTCCGTCCACATCGTACAACCAGGCGCCGTCCGCCCGCGCGATAAACAGCGGCGTACCGCCGACGCCGTTAAAGGCGCGCACCGGAGAATTCACCCCACCGGGGATCAGTTGTTGCGCCTGGGCGTACAGACTTTCGGATTGACTCATGAACCGGCTCCTGAATGGCAAATAAAAAGCGTTACTCGCCATAGTGTAATAAACTGACCGGCAATAAGACATCTTTGTCGAGCGTTGCGGACGTAACTTTTATTCCATGCGTTACCATGCACGGGAAAGCACGCAGCGGTAAACAAAATATCCTGAACGCGCAATACTTGAACGTTATTGCCAGGTAGCGGATAATGACATTTCACATTAGGCTGTTGTGCCTTCAGCCTGATGAACTTGGTTGGGAGTAGATAAATGAGCGAAACGGCGGCACTGCCTTTACAGTTTACCGATTCAGCGGCAAAAAAAGTGAAACACCTGATTTCGGATGAAGAAAACCCGAACCTGAAATTGCGGGTTTATATCACCGGCGGCGGCTGTAGCGGCTTCCAGTATGGTTTTACCTTCGATGATAAAATCAACGAAGACGATTTGACCATCGAAAAACAGGGCGTGGCGCTGGTGGTGGACCCCATGAGCCTGCAATACCTGATCGGCGGTTCGGTGGATTATACCGAAGGGCTGGAGGGTTCGCGTTTTATCGTCACCAATCCAAATGCCAAGACCACCTGCGGTTGCGGATCGTCATTTAGCATCTGACGGGCGGCGTTGATGGTTAGGGTACCGGTACGGCTTGCCGCGCCGGTATTTTTTTGCCCGCGGTTTGACCCGGGCGCCAATCAGGGCTTGTTATCCAGCTCGAAGGTGGGCAGTTTTAAATGCCAGCGGATCGCCGCCAGACGGATTGCGAGGGTAATCGCCATGCCCAATATCGACGCGTGCTGCGCGCTGACATGGAACGTATGGAAGGCCGTGGTATGGACGATGCCGCCGATGATGCAGGCGGTGGCGTAAACCTCGGTGCGCAGGATCATCGGGATTTCCCGCGCCAGCACGTCGCGGATAATGCCTCCGCCCACGCCGGTAATCACCCCCATGCAGACGGCGATCAGCGGACCGGTGCCGCTGGCGAAGGCTTTATTCACCCCGATGCCGACAAATACCGCCAGACCGATGGCATCCAGTACCGGCAGTATCCATTTTGGTAATTGCCGCGGCTGCCTTATGGTCAGTATGGCGACAAAACAGGTCACCATCGCCACCACCAGATCCGTCGGGTCCTTGACCCAGAATACCGGACCGCTATTTAACGCCATATCCCGGATGGTTCCGCCGCCCACGGCGGTCACCACGCCCAGCACCAGCACGCCGAACGGGTCCATGCGCAGTTTTCCTGCCAACAGTACCCCGGAGACGGCGAATACCGCCGTGCCGAGGACATCGAGAAAGCCCAGCATCATTGTGCTCCTGTCGCGGGGGCGGAGGCCAATTGTTGGCAAAGTTGTTGTGCCGCCAGCAGGATTCTCGGCCCGCCGCGGTTAAACCAATCCTCGTTCAGCGCAATAACCGGCACGGTCAGCTGCGGCCGCCAAAAGGCTTGGGTGACGGGGATGCGCGCCTTATCGCCGGCAATCACGATAAGCTGCGGTCGGCGGGCCAATACCTGCTCGCGGCCGATTTGTGGCCAGGGCACCGGACTGTCGGCAAAGATATTGCGCGCCCCGCACAGGGACAAAATCTGGCTTTGCAGCGTCTGTTTACCGGCGGTAAACAATGGCTGGGTGCCGAATTGCAAAAACACCCGCGTGGCGGGATTGCCGGCATACCGCTGTTTCAGGTCCGCCACCTGTCGGCGCAGCGCGCTGGCCGCCTGGCGGGCCTGTTCGGGATGCGGGCTGTAGCCGGCCAGGTTATCCAGCGCGCGGGCCATATCCTCCACGCCGAGCGGGTCGATATAGATAATGGGGATGCCGAAGGCCGCCAATTGATCCAGCTGGCGCTGCGGGTTGCCCCCGCGCCAGGCCAGGATCAGATCCGGTTTGAGCGCCAGCACCCGTTCGACATTGATGCCCTGCCATGAGGCGACCTGTTCCAGCCGTTTGGCGGCGGGGGGATAATCCGACCAGGCGCTGGCGGCCACCAGCACATCGCCCATGCCCGCCGCATAAGCCAGTTCGGTGGTATGCGGCGCCAGGCTTATCACCCGCTGCGCCGCGGCGGCGGGCAGCGCGGCCAGCAGCATCAGCAGGGCCGCCGGCAGCCAGGTCCCCGGGCTTAGCGCCAGGCCGGCCAAGATGGCGCGCAGCGCCGCCAGACGGACGCGCAACGTAACCCGGAAACCACGGCGCCGGCTATAGCCCCTACGCGGGGATGCCGGACGCGGCATGGCCAGCCGCGGGGAGCGTGACCGCACCGCCGTTCGCCGGGATGCCGGCATTAGCTCGCCTGTGCCAGGGTTTGCAGCATGGCTGCCACCAGGCGGCTGGATTGTTTGGCCGCCACCGCCAGAAACTCATCGAAACTCAGGTGCGAGGCTTGATCCGCCACATCGGAAATGGCGCGCACCACGACAAACGGCACGGCGAACAGATGGCACACATGGGCAATGGCGGTGGCTTCCATTTCCACCGCAATCGCCAGGGGGAAAGTGGTGCGGATATGGTTTAGCGGGGCGGCGCCGTTGATAAATGCATCGCCGCTTACCACCAGGCCGCGCACCGCATGCAGATCCAGCCGGGCTATGCATTTTTCCGCCAGGACGATCAGCGGCTCGGCAGCCGAAAAAGCCGCCGGGCATTGCGCCATTTGTCCCGGCTCATAGCCGAAGGCGGTGACATCCACATCGTGGTAACGTACTTCGGTGGAGACGACGATATCCCCGACCTGAAGCGTGGGCGCCAGGCCGCCGGCCGAACCGGTATTGATCACCAGGTCGGGATGGAAATGATCCAATAAGAGCGTCGTGCCGAGCGCGGCGGAAACCTTGCCGATCCCGGATTTCACCAGCGCCACGTCGACCCCGTGCAGCCGGCCGCTGTAAATTTCGCATCCCGCCTGTTGCCAGGTGGTGCGGTTTTCGATCTGATCGCGCAGCAGGGCCACTTCTTGTTCCATCGCGCCGATAATGCCTACTCTCATCGTGTTGCCCTTTTGGTAAGTAAGGAGTTGATAAATAAAACTCAATAATAACGTGGCGGCTTGCCAGGGCTGCTATTCTAGCATGCCTGGCGGCAGGAAATAATTACCGCCGCGGTTGCATTTAACGCCGGGTATGGGTATCACGGTAGCTAAGGAAATAAATCGGGGGATCATGATGTCCGCAATCGACTTTAGCAAGAAACTCAGTTTTCAGCGCCCATTCAGTTCTCCCATTGCCGCATCGGATGAATATAGCGTCATTCGCCAGTTTGAAAGCGATCGCGGACGTATCATCAACTCCGCCGCTATCCGCCGGTTGCAGCAAAAGACCCAGGTATTTCCCCTGGAGCGTAACGCCGCCGTACGCTCGCGCCTGACCCATTCCCTGGAAGTCCAGCAGGTGGGCCGGCATATCGTAAAAGAAATCTTTCATCAATTGAAACGCGAACAGCGCATTGCGCCGCTGGGGCTGGAGCAATTGGAAGCGCCCTGCGAAAGCATCGTGGAAATGGCCTGCCTGATGCATGACATCGGCAATCCGCCGTTCGGCCATTTCGGCGAGGCGGCGATCAACGACTGGTTCGGCCAGCGCCTGGATATCGCGGGCCTGGGCAATGAGGCCCAGGGCAACGACCGCTGCCGGGTGGAGGTGTTGCAGCTGCGCGCCGGCCAGGATGACGATAATGCTCTGCGCAGCCGGATACGCCTCGATCTATGCCATTTTGAAGGCAATGCCCAGGCGATCCGCATGGTACATAGCCTGCTTAAGCTCAATCTTACTTATGCCCAGGTGGGCTGTATTCTGAAATATACCCGTCCGGCCTACTGGCGCGGAGAGGTTCCGGCGCAGTTCAGCTACCTGATGAAAAAACCGGGTTATTATCTGGCTGAGGAAGAGTATGTCAAAACATTGCGCGCGCAGTTATCGTTGGGAGAATTCCACCGCTTTCCGCTGACCTATATTATGGAAGCCGCCGACGACATCTCTTATTGCATTGCCGATCTGGAAGATGCGGTGGAGAAAAAGATCTTTACCGTCGAGCAGCTTTATAACTATCTGCATGAAGAATGGGGGCCGGTGGAAAAAGGCGATCTGTTCCAGCAAGTGGTCGTGCAGGTATTTGAGAAGATAAAGCGTAGTCAGGGGTTGCGCAGCGGCGACCAGTTCTTTATGTATTTGCGGGTCAATACCGTGGCCTGCCTGGTGCCCCATGCGGCGCAGCGTTTTTTAGATAATATCTCGCCGATATTCGACGGCTATTTTAATCAGGCGCTGCTGGAAGACTCCAGTCCGGCTTATCGATTGCTGAAAATATTTAAAGCGGTCGCCTTTAAACATGTGTTCAATCATCCCGAAGTCGAGCAACTTGAATTGCAGGGCTATCGGGTGATAAGCGGCCTGCTGGAGATTTACAACCCTTTGCTGGAGATGCCTTTGCCGGCATTTCAAGAGCTGGTGGCGAAAGATTATCACCGGGATTATATGATTCCCACCCGCCTGTTCCATAAACTGTCCACCAAACATCGCCTGGCATATGGTGAAGCGGTAGCGCAATTAAGCCACTATCCGCAGCGCCAGCAGCCGATGATGGAATTTTATTATCGGGCGCGTTTAATTCAGGACTATATTAGTGGTATGACCGATCTTTATGCGTGGGATGAATACCGGCGGTTAATGGCCGCGGAGTAAACCGCGCAGGGAAATAGGGTGAATTTTTGTAAACTGGCCCAATATTTATTTACCATTGTGACTTTTTTGGCACTGAACTTCGGGTTATTTCATTAATCTCACAGATATGACCACAGCAATGGGTCTGCATAATTACCTGATACTCATAGTCGAGACAACACTAGATGAAAAAAACGAATTTGGTCCTGAGTGCGCTGGCGTTAAGTTTGGGGCTGGCGCTGAGTCCCGCGTCCTCCTTCGCGGCGGAAACCGCCTCGACCAACCAGCAGCTCCCGAGTCTGGCTCCCATGCTGGAGAAGGTGATGCCGTCGGTGGTCAGTATTAGTGTTGAAGGCAGCGCCCCGGTCAGTTCGGCGCGGGTGCCGGAGCAATTCCAGCAATTTTTCGGCGAAGATTCGCCGCTGTGCCAGGAAGGGTCGCCTTTCCAGGCATCCCCCTTATGCCAGGGCGGCGGCGGTGAAGGCGACGGCAATACCCCAACGGCTAAAGAGAAATTCATGGCGCTGGGCGCCGGGGTGATTATCGATGCCGAGAAAGGTTATGTGGTAACCAATAATCATGTGGTGAATGACGCGACCAAAATCCAGATTCAGCTGTACGACGGCCGCCGGTTCGATGCCAAAATCATCGGCAAAGATCCCCGCTCGGATCTGGCGCTGGTGCAGTTGATTGATTTTAAAAATCTGACCGCGATTAAAATGGCCGATTCGGAACAACTGAGGGTGGGGGATTATACCGTGGCCATCGGCAATCCGTATGGGCTGGGGGAAACGGCTACGTCGGGCATTGTTTCCGCGCTGGGCCGCAGCGGGCTGAACACTGAAAATTACGAGAACTTTATCCAGACCGATGCCGCCATCAACCGCGGGAATTCCGGCGGGGCGCTGGTTAACCTGAACGGCGAGCTGATTGGTATCAATACCGCGATTCTGGCGCCGGACGGCGGCAATATCGGTATCGGTTTCGCCATTCCCAGCAATATGGTGAAAAACCTGACCGCGCAGATGGTGGAATATGGCCAGGTAAGGCGCGGCGAGATCGGCATTTTGGGCACCGAGTTGAATCCCGAACTGGCGAAGGCGATGAATGTCGATGCCCAGCGCGGCGCATTTGTCAGCCAGGTGTTGCCTAAGTCGGCCGCGGCTAAGGCCGGGGTCAAGGCCGGCGATATTATCGCGACGATGAACGGTAAGGCGATCGGTAGTTTTGCCGCGTTCCGGGCCGATATCAGTTCGCTGCCGGTCGGTACGAAGGTTTCACTGGGCTTGCTGCGCGATGGCAAACCCCTGAATGTGGTGGTGACCCTGGAGCAAAGCACGCAATCGCAGGTGGATTCAGGATTTGTATTTACCGGTATTGAAGGAGCGGATTTGAGCAATACCCAAAATGGCGATCAGAAAGGCGTCAAGGTGGATAATGTTAAGGCCGGCAGCACCGCGGCGAAAGTCGGCCTGAAGAAGGGCGATATTATCCTGGGGGTCAATCAGCAGCCGGTGCAGAATTTGGGCGAGTTGCGTAAGATTTTGGATACCAAACCGCCGGTATTGGCGTTAAATGTGCAGCGCGGCGATACGACGATTTATCTGCTGGCGCAGTAAGAACCCTCGCCCGCTGCCGGTCCGGTGATAGCGGGTCTACCATGCCGTGGGGCGTTCGGGCGGGCAGGAAAACCATGCCCGCTTCGGCCCCATCGGCATACTCCCCCTTTAACACGGCCCGCTGCGGGTACGGTGTCGGCGGGTCTACCATGCCGTGGGGCGCTCGGGCGGGCAGGAAAACCATGCCCGCTTCGGCCCCACCGGCATGCTCCCCCTTTAACACGGTCCGCTGCGGGTACGGTGTCGGCGGGTCTACCATGCCGTGGGGCGCTCGGACGGGCGGGAAAACCCTGCCCGCTTCCCCATCGGCCTGCTTTCCCTTTAACTTAACAGGACTCGCTGCGGGCCTGTGGCAATACGTTTTTTCGCGATCAGAATGTGATATCCCCCACAAAATTAGTGAGTAAGACTCTCCTTTATGCGTTTGCACAATGTATGCGCGCTGGCGCACGTATACAATAGGGCAAAGGGCTTAACGGGATGGGGGACAGGATGGCTACATATCATCTTGATGCGAAACTGGCACAAGAAATTGTGGCAAGGACAATGCAAATTATCGACAGTAATATCAACGTGATGGATGCCAGGGGCCGGATTATCGGCAGTGGCGACGAAGAACGTGTCGGTGAATTGCATGAGGGAGCGTTACTGGCATTGTCCCAGGCCCGGGTAGTGGATATCGACGACGGGGTGGCACGGCATCTGCATGGGGTGCGTCCCGGGATTAATCTGCCGCTCAAAATCGATGGCAATATTGTCGGCGTTATTGGTTTGACCGGCAATCCCAGCCAGCTAAGGCAATATGGTGAACTGGTCTGTATGACGGCGGAAATGATGCTGGAGCAGGCGCGTTTGCTGCACATGCTGGCGCAGGACAGCCGGCTGCGCGAGGAACTGGTGCTTAATTTGATCCGCGCCGAGGAAGTCACCCCGGCGCTGATTGAATGGGCGCAGCGCTTGGGAATTGATATCAACCAGCCCCGGGTGGCCGCGGTAGTGGAAGTGGACAGCGGCCAGTTTGGCGTTGACAGCGCCATGGCGGAATTGCAGCAGTTGCAGACCCTGCTGACCACGCCGGAGCGGGATAATCTGATCGCGATCGTCTCGCTTACGGAAATGGTGGTGTTGAAACCGGCATTAAACAGCCACGGCCGCTGGGATGCGGAGGAGCATCGCCGCCGGGTGGATACGCTATTCTCGCGCATGACCGAAAGCAGCCGTTTGCGGGTCCGTATCGCCCTGGGCAACTATTTCCCCGGCGCAGGCGGCATCGCGCGGTCGTGGCGCACCGCCCGCACCACCATGGCGGTGGGCAAGCAGCGGTTGCCGGAACAACGCCGCTATTTTTATCCCGATCTGATGCTGCCGGTACTGCTCGACAGCCTGCGCGGCGGCTGGCAGGCCAGTGAACTGGTGCGTCCGCTGGCCAAACTCAAGGCGATGGATAATAACGGCCTGCTGCGCCGCACGTTAATCGCCTGGTTTCGCCATAACGTCCAGCCGACGCCAACGTCTAAAGCGCTGTTTATACACCGCAACACGCTGGAGTACCGCCTGAACCGCATCTCGGAAATGACCGGCCTGGATCTGGCCAACTTCGACGACCGCCTGCTGCTCTACATTGCCCTGCAACTGGATGACGAAGCCTAAGGCCCACGAACACCGCGCTCGCAGCGAGCCGTGTTAAAGGGGGAGCATGCCGATGGGGCCGAAGCGGGCATGGTTTTCCCGCCCGCCCGAGCGCCCCACGGCATGGTAGACCCGCCGGCACCGGACCCGCAGCAAGCCGTGTTAAAGGGGGAGCATGCCGGTGGGGCCGAAGCGGGCATGGTTTTCCCGCCCGCCCGCGCGCCCCGCGCTCCCGGAAGTCCCTCTCACCTCACCAGCGCCGGCCGCTTGCGATCGAACGTCCAGCCCGGGATCAAATACTGCATCGCCGCCGCATCATTGCGCGCGCCCGAAGGCATCTTCTTATAAAGATCGTGCTGCTTCGCAAGCAGCGCCATATCGATCTCCACCCCCAGCCCCGGCTTATCCGTCAACGCCACCGCGCCGTTAACGATCTGCAGCGGCTCCTTGGTCAAATGCTCCCCTTCCTGCCAAATCCAATGCGTATCCAACGCGGTCGGCTTGCCCGGCGCCGCGGCACCCACCTGCACAAACATCGCCAGCGAAATATCAAAATGATTATTGGAATGGCAACCCCAGGTCAAACCCCACTCATCGCACAGCTGGGCCACGCGGATCGCGCCCTGCAACGTCCAGAAATGCGGATCGGCCAAAGGGATATCGATCGAATTAAGCTGTACCGCATGATTGAGCTCACGCCAATTGGTAGCGATCATATTGGTCGCTACCGGCAGGCCGGTGGCGCGCTTGAACTCCGCCATCACTTCACGCCCGGAAAAACCCTGCTCGGCGCCGCACGGGTCCTCGGCATAAGCCAAAATGCCCCGCATATTTTTACACAGGCCGATAGCTTCCCGCAGCGACCAGGCACCGTTGGGGTCGATGGTGATGCGCGCATCCGGAAAACGTTTGGCCAGCGCGCTCACCGACTCGATCTCGGTTTCACCGGCCAGCACGCCGCCCTTAAGCTTAAAATCCTTGAACCCATAGCGATCCTGGGCGGCTTCCGCCTGGCGCACCAGCGTCTCGGTCGTCATGGCCGCCTCGCGCCGCAGGCGATACCACTCATGGGACGCCGTTGCCGGCGTGGCCTCATAAGGCAAATCGGTCAGGTTCTTATCACCGACATAAAACAAATAACCCAGCACCGGTACGCTATCGCGCTGCTTGCCCGGCCCCAGCAGTTCCGCCACCGGCACGCCGAGATGCTGGCCCAGCAAATCCAGCAGCGCGGCTTCCAGCGCGGCCACCGCGTTAACCCGCAGCTCAAAGGTCCAGGCGCCTTTGCCGAACGAGTCGAAATCATCCGTCACATGTCCTTGGTGCACGTCATGCACAATACGGTTAAGCGTTGCCAGCGGCTGGCCAACCACCCGCTGGCGCGCGTCGAGCAGCGTATTAAGAATCACCTCGCCGCCGGGGGCTTCACCTACGCCGGTACGTCCGGCGTTATCGGTCAAAATGACGATATTGCGGGTAAAATAGGCTCCGTGAGCGCCGCCGATATTAAGCAACATACTGTCATGGCCCGCCACCGGAATGACCTGCATCGCCGTCACCCTGGGTGCGCCGGAAAAATCGCCGTTATCCATTATTTTCTCCTGTCGTAGCTAATGGTGGTTGCTCTACGCATCACCCTGCCGGTGTCCATCAGCATGCCTAAGATAATCGGCGTCTTGCGGGCCGCCGACCGTGAATTTCTATATAGCGCAAAGAACCGGAAAACACGCCGCCGCAACCGGCGCACAGCCATGAGCGCGTATTTGCCATGAGATGATGGTAGCGCTGTCATTTTTCGGCCGGAAACAATACGGGGCCGCTATCGAGAAAGAAGTATAAGTTTTGTAGGGTAGCTGCACATTGTGCTAACGACTTAATGGAAAAAAATAATACGTCAGGTTTTCAGGCAAAAGAACAGGGTGCTGTGATCGCTATCGCTAAACATAAAAAAGGCCGGGACTCCCGGCCAAGGTTCTACAAGTGTCAAAGGTAATTAAGTGGTAATCAGGTCACCGGCGCCGGGTTGAATACGGACAGCGCATTATGGATACCCCATTGATCGGACCAGGTCTTCTTACGGCCGCTGGCGATATCCAGGATCAGTTCAAACAATTGCCAGCCCACGTCTTCAATGGTCGCTCTGCCGGTGGCGATGGACCCGGCGCTGATATCCATCAAATCAAACCAGCGATCGGCCAGCGCGTCGCGCGTCGCCATCTTGATCACCGGCACGGCAACCAAACCGTAGGGTGTACCGCGGCCGGTGGTAAATACCTGTACGGTAATGCCCGAGGCCAGCTGTTGGGTACCGCAAATAAAATCACTGGCGGGGGTGGCGGCGAAAATCAGTCCCTTTTTCGTCGGACGCTGGCCGGGGGATAGCACTTCCACAATGGCGCTGGTGCCCGATTTTGCAATAGATCCGAGCGATTTTTCCACAATATTGGCCAAACCGCCTTTTTTATTGCCCGGGGTGGTGTTGGCGCTGCGATCGCTTTTGCCATCGTCAAGGTAGTTATCATACCAGGCCATTTCCTCCAGCATCCGGCGTCCAACCTGCTCGTCAGCCGCCCGCGGCGTCAGCAGATGGATAGCGTCGCGTACTTCGGTGACTTCGGAAAACATAACCGTGGCGCCGCAGCGCACCAGCAGGTCGGAGGCAAAACCCACCGCCGGATTGGCGGTAACGCCGGAGAACGCGTCGCTGCCGCCGCACTGCGTCCCCACCACCAGATCGGATACCGGACAGGTTTGGCGCTGGCGGGAATTCAGACGCTGCAGATGATCTTCCGCCACCCGCAGAATATCATCCACCATGGACTTGAAGCCCACGTGTTTCTCGTCCTGTAAACGGGTGATGCTCACTCCCGGGCGTTCCACCGCGATGGGAATTTGATCCTCGGTACCGGCCAGCAGGCGTTCAGGCGGCAATTTTTCGCAGCCCAGGCCGACCACCATGATTTCGCCGCCGAAATTAGGGTTAAGGGAGATATTATGGATGGTGCGAATCGGCACCACCGCGGCGGGCGCATTAATGGCCACGCCGCAGCCGTACAGATGACTGAGTCCGACCACGCCGTCGACATTCGGGTATTTTGGCAACAGATCGCGTTCAATCAGTTTAACCACATATTCAACCACGCCGGCCACGCACTGCACGCTGGTGGTAATGCCCAGCAGGTTTTTGGTGCCGACGCTGCCGTCGGCATTGCGATACCCTTCAAAGGTATACCCTTCCAGCGGCGGCAGCGCCGGCGGGACCTTGGTGGCCAGCGGCAGGGTTTCCAGCGCCGGGGCCTTAGGCATCTCGACCAGCGATTCATCGATCCAGCTGCCCAGTTTGATATCACGCATGGCATAACCAATCACTTCGCCATAACGTATGATATCGCCGCCGGCGGGAATATCTCGCAAGGCGACCTTGTGCCCTTGCGGGACATGCTCAATTAACGTCAGGCCGTCTGAAAATTGGGTGCCGGCCGGCAAACCATTATTGTTCACGATAATAGCGACGTTATCGTCGACGTGAACTTTGATATACAATGCTTTTTCCGCATTGGTCATTATTGTTGATGACATAAACGTCTCCGCAAATACTAATCAGTTTTTATAACCCCGAATGAACAGACTAGTGGTGATAACAATACGGGTGATGAGGATATTATATGCGGAATATCCGAACTACTCATTGTGCAAACGACTGATTTTGACGTTTTATAACGCATGATTACTAGGCGTATGGCATACATACTGTGATAGCAATCACCCTTCATCCGCCAGGACCGCCGCCATAGGCAAGATAACGTGACGACCGTCGTGCTTTCACGTGTCTTTGACTAAAAAAATGATGATATAACCCCTAATTATTGTGCTTATGCACAGTGTCATTTTAGGCGATGGTTTTTATACTAAGCGTGCCACTGTAATAGAACACAAGCCGGATAGCCGGTGAAATAAAAAGACTCTTGCGAGATTACTATTAACTTAAGATAACGGTGCGCAACGCAAAAATAGTGTAGCGATAATTTTTGCATTGCCTGTAGCCTATCGTCTGATTAGAGCATATTCAATGAGCACATTACCTCTGAGAACCACTAGAACCAAAACACATGTTCGTTATGTTATTTTATTGATTATATTTTTGGTCACTGCGGTTAATTATGCCGACCGGGCTACTCTTTCCATCGCCGGTAGCAACGTCGCCAAAGATCTGGGCCTGGATGCCGGCCAAATGGGGCAAATATTTGCCGCGTTCGGCTGGGCCTACCTGATAATGCAAATCCCCGGCGGTTGGCTGCTGGACCGCTTCGGGTCCAAGCGCGTTTATACCTATAGCCTGTTTTTCTGGTCATTGTTTACCCTGCTGCAGGGTTTTGTCGGCTGGTTCCCGTTGGCCTACGGCGCGATGACGCTATTTATCCTGCGGTTTATGCTGGGTTTTTCCGAAGCGCCTTCCTTCCCGGCCAACGCCCGCATCGTGGCCGCCTGGTTCCCCGCCATTGAACGCGGTACCGCGTCGGCGATTTTTAACTCGGCGCAGTATTTCGCCCTGGCGATATTTTCACCCATCCTGGGCTGGTTGACCTTTACCTGGGGATGGGAACATGTCTTCACCGTCATGGGCGTGCTGGGTTTCATCATGACGTTGGTATGGATTAAATACATTCAAAACCCGAATAAACACCCAGGCGTTTCGCAGCAGGAACTGGATTATATCTCCGCCGGCGGCGCCATGGTCGATATGGATGCGCCGAAAGACGGCAAAAAAGACGGACCGAAATGGGATTACGTGAAGCAGATGCTGACCAACCGCATGATGCTTGGCGTCTTCTTCGGCCAGTATTTTATCAACAGTATTACCTGGTTCTTCCTGACCTGGTTTCCGATCTACCTGGTGCAGGATAAAGGCATGTCGATCCTGAAAGTGGGCCTGATTGCCTCAATCCCGGCGCTGTTCGGTTTCGCCGGCGGCGTGCTGGGCGGCGTGGTGTCCGACATCCTTATCAAGCGCGGCCATTCGCTGACCGTGGCGCGTAAAATACCGATCGTATTGGGCATGTTGCTGGCCACCAGCATTATCCTGTGTAACTACACCGACAATACGATCATCGTGGTGGCGCTGATGGCGCTGGCATTCTTCGGTAAAGGCTTTGGCGCCCTGGGCTGGCCGGTGATTTCCGATACCGCGCCGAAAGAAGTTATCGGCCTGTGCGGCGGCATCTTCAACGTGTTCGGCAACGTCGCCTCCATCGTGACGCCGCTGGCTATCGGCTATATGGTCAAGGAATTGCATTCATTTAACGCCGCACTGATTTTTGTCGGCTGCTCCGCCCTGGCGGCGATGCTGTGCTACCTGGTGGTGGTCGGCGAAATCAAGCGGCTGGTGCTGGTGAAATCCTAATCTCGTCGGGCCTGGCGGTATGTGGGCCCGCTAACGTTTTGTTTCTTTGCATAGAGGTAAATCATGAATACTCCACTACTGCCAAACCGTTTCCGTCAGAGCCTGCTGCAAGGAGAGACCCAGATCGGCTGCTGGTGCGCCTTGGCTAACCCGATCACTACGGAAGTGCTGGGCCTGGCGGGATTCGACTGGCTGGTACTGGACGGCGAACATGCGCCCAATGACGTCACCACCTTTGTCCCGCAGTTGATGGCCCTCAAAGGCAGCCATAGCGCGCCGGTGGTCCGTCCGCCGACCAATGAACCGATCATCATCAAGCGTCTGCTGGATATTGGTTTTTATAATTTCCTGATCCCGTTTGTGGAAACGGAGGAGCAGGCGCTGCGCGCGGTCTCCTTTACCCGTTATCCGCCTGCGGGCATTCGCGGTGTTTCGGTTTCCCAACGTAGCAACAACTACGGCACCGTGCCGGATTATTTCGGCACGATTAACGAAAACATCACGATACTGGTGCAAATCGAAAGCCAGGAGGGCGTCGACAATATCGACGCCATTGCGGCCGTCGACGGCGTGGACGGCATTTTTGTCGGCCCGGGCGATCTTTCCGCCGCCCTGGGATATCTGGGACAGCCTAACCACCCGGAAGTACAACGCGTTATCCAGCATATATTTGCCCGCGCCAAAGCCGCCGGCAAGCCAAGCGGTATTCTGGCGCCGGCGGAAGTCGACGCGCGCCGCTACCTGGAATGGGGCGCGACCTTCGTAGCGGTCGGCAGCGATTTAGGGGTATTTCGCGGCGGCACCCAGGCATTGTGCGACAAATTTAAAAAATAACTGAACCGGCGCGCCCGGCGCGCCTCACACCTAAATAAAGCGTTTAGAGGTAATGGTAATGAAAATTGGATTTATTGGCTTAGGCATTATGGGAAAACCGATGAGCAAAAACCTGCTGAAAGCGGGCTACTCATTAGTGGTACTGGATCGCAATACCGAGGCGGTAGCCGATGTTGTCGCGGCCGGCGCCACCTCTGCCGATACGGCGAAATCCCTGGCTGAACAAGTCGACGTCATCATCACCATGTTGCCTAACTCCCCCCACGTTAAAGAAGTGGTCCTGGGAGAAAACGGCGTGGTTGAAGGCGCGAAAGCCGGCACCGTGGTCATCGACATGAGTTCCATCGCCCCGTTGGCCAGCCGTGAAATCGCCGCCGCCCTGGCGGAAAAAAATATCGCCATGCTCGATGCCCCGGTTAGCGGCGGCGAACCGAAGGCGATTGACGGCACGCTGTCGGTCATGGTCGGCGGCGATAAAGCCCTGTTCGACAAGCACTATGATTTACTGAAAACCATGGCGGGCTCCGTGGTGCATACCGGTGATATCGGCGCGGGCAACGTCACCAAGCTGGCTAACCAGGTTATCGTGGCGCTGAATATTGCCGCTATGTCCGAAGCGCTGGTGCTGGCCACTAAAGCCGGCGTCGATCCCGATCTGGTTTTCCAGGCTATCCGCGGTGGATTGGCCGGCAGCACCGTACTCGAAGCCAAGGCGCCGATGGTATTGGATCGCAATTTCAAGCCGGGTTTCCGCATCGATTTGCATATAAAAGATCTGGCCAATGCGCTGGATACGTCCCACGGCGTAGGCGCGCAACTGCCGTTGACCGCGGCGGTAATGGAAATGATGCAGGCGCTTAAGCAAGACGGGCTGGGTAACTCGGACCATAGTGCCATTGCCTGCTATTATGAAAAATTAGCCAAAGTTGAAGTTAAACGGCAGTAAGTGGTCGGGCGCCGGTCCGGCGCCCCATCAGGCGGCGTAATAATCATTTCGCCGGCTTCAGCTCAACAGGCGCAGGTAGTCTATGAAAATAGTAATCGCACCGGATTCTTACAAAGAAAGCTTATCTGCTTTGGAAGTCGCAACGCAGATCGAACAGGGATTTCGTGAAGTGTTTCCCGATGCCCATTACGTTAAATTGCCGGTAGCGGACGGCGGCGAGGGCACCGTGGAAGCGATGGTGGCGGCCACGCACGGTGAAATTGTCAACGTCCGGGTCACCGGGCCGCTGGGTGCCCAGGTCGATGCTTTCTTCGGTTTGTCCGGCGATAAGCAAACCGCGTTTATTGAAATGGCCGCCGCCAGCGGGCTGGAAATCGTGCGCGCCTGCGATCGCAATCCGCTGCTCACCACCTCTTTTGGCACCGGCGAACTTATCCGCTCGGCCCTGGATCACGGCGTTAAGCACTGCATTATCGGCATCGGCGGCAGCGCCACCAATGACGGCGGTTCCGGCATGGTGCAGGCATTGGGCGGCGGGCTGCTGGACGACCAGGGCCGGCAAATCGGCTACGGCGGCGGCGAACTGGATAAACTGGCGCGCATTGATATCACCCACCTGGACCCGCGGATCAAGGATTGCCGTTTCGAGGTGGCCTGCGATGTCACCAATCCCTTGACCGGGGACGAAGGCGCCACGGCGATTTTCGGCCCGCAGAAAGGGGCCACCCCCGCGATGATCAAGCAATTGGATGCTTCCCTCAAGCACTACGCGGCGATCATCAAGCGCGATCTGGATAAAGACGTCGAACATATCCCTGGCGCAGGCGCCGCCGGCGGCATGGGCGCGGGTTTACAAGCCTTTTGCGGCGCGGAGCTGCGCAAGGGGATTGAAATCGTGACAGAGGCGCTGGGATTGGATGCCATCGTCCGGGATGCCACCCTGGTGATTACCGGGGAAGGGCGCATCGATAGCCAGACCATTCACGGGAAAGTCCCGATTGGCGTGGCGAAGGTGGCCAAACGCTATAACAAACCGGTTATCGGTATCGCCGGCAGCCTGACCGAAGACGTCGGCGTGGTTCATCAGCACGGCCTTGATGCGGTATTCAGCGTGTTATATGAAATTTGCACCTTGGACGAGGCGCTGGGCAATGCCGCGCGCAATGTCCGTTTGACGGCCCGCAATATCGCCGCCACCATCAAACTTGCCCAACAGCTGCGCTAAGCGCGGTAGGCCGACGCCCTGCGCGCTCTTTTCGCCCATATACACCAGGCCGTTCCCCGGGAGCGGCCTTTCCCGGCTCCGGGCGTGATAGCTAGACGGTGATAAAAGGTTCCGAAGCCAGAGTCACGTTTTCAATCTCATCCAACATCTCCAGCCATTCCGGCTCCAGGGCCGCCACCGGCGCCCCCGCGCGCAGCTGGCGTTCAATATCGGCGCAGAGCTGCCGGAGCCGGGGTACGCCGCTATAGCTGCAACTGCCGTGCAATTTATGGATCAGCGCGCCGATATCTTCATCCTGCGCGCCGTTCACAATGGCGGCCACCCGCTGTTTTACCTCGGGCAGAAAACCAATCAGCATGCACAGCAGATCCTGCGCCAGATCCGGCTTGTTGGCGGCCTGGCGCAGCGCCAGTTGCCAATCCAGCGTGCTACCGGCGGCCTGGTAGCCGGCCGGCGCCGGCGGCGTGGACTGAACGTTCACCGGCGCGCCGGTGGAGTAGCGCGCCAGCAATTGTTGCAGCATCGTTTCGTCAATGGGCTTGGCCAGGCAGTCATCCATGCCCGCCGCCAGCAGTTTCTCCCGCTCGTTGCCCAAAGTATGGGCGGTAACCGCCACGATCGGGGTATGTTGATGGCGCGGCAGTTGCCGCAAAAGCTCAAGCGCGCGCAATCCGTCGATTTCCGGCATCTGGATATCCATCAGAATAATGTCCAGGGCATGCTGGCCGGCATAGGCCAACGCTTCGCGGGCGTTGGCGCACAAAATGGTCTGTTCCGCCTGTTCTTGCAGCAGCGCGCCGATTAATTTGAGATTGGCCGGATTGTCGTCCACCGCCATGACGGTAAGCGGCAGGCGCGGCGCATGGGAGGGGGCCGGCAGCAGGGGAGCCGGCACCCGCGTCTCCCGGCGCAGCAAGGACAAGAAGCGGGTGGCGGAAACCGGCTTGGCCAGGCAGGCATAAGCTCCCATCCGTTTGATTTGCTCCGCTTCCACCATCGTCTGGCTGGGCAAGGCTAAAATAACGCAGCCGGAGAATTTGGCGGCTTCCGCCAGTTCGCGCTTGATATCCACCAGGGAAATCCGCTGGGTGACGGGTTTCCCGATCAATAACAGATCAAAACGCTGCGCCGGCAATTGCGCCAGGGTGGGACTAAAGCTGATGGCGAGCGGCGTCGCCGCCAGCATATTCAGCGTGGCCTGGGCGGCGGCGGGGTTGGCTTCGACAAACGCCAGGCGCTTATCGCGCAGATGTTCATAATCCTGCGGGCCGTCTTCGGTGCCGCCGCCGAGCTGCAGCGGGATATGAAACCAGAACGAGGAGCCGCGGTTCACCTGGCTATGGAAACTAATATCGCCGCCCATCTCTTTGATGAGCTTTTGGGTAATCACCAGACCCAGCCCGGTGCCCCCGTGGCGGCGGGTAATGCTGGCATCCGCCTGGCGAAATGCCTGAAACAGCTGCGATTGCTGGCGCTCGGCGATGCCGATGCCGGTATCATGAATCTGCATTTCCAGTTCCATTTGGTGATGATCGCCGCCGCGCTTTTCAATCCGGATATCGATATTGCCCTGCTCGGTAAATTTGATGGCGTTGCCCAGCAGGTTGGTCATCACCTGCTGCAGGCGCAGCGGATCGCCGATGACCCGTTCGGGTACGTCCTGCTGGACATCCAGGGTAATCTCCAGCCCTTTTTCATGGGCGGTCTGCGCCAGCAGCACGATGACATCATCCAGGGTGGCGCGCAGCGCAAATGGAATGGCTTCCAGTATCAGCTTGCCCGCTTCCAGTTTGGAAAAATCCAGCACATCGTTAATGATGCTCAACAGGTTATTGCCCGAGCGCTCGATGGTTTGCAGATAATCGCGCTGGGTGGGGGACAAGGGCGTTTTCAAGGTTTGGCGGGTAAAGCCGATCACGCCGTTAAGCGGGGTGCGCAGTTCATGGGACATATTGGCCAGAAATTCGGATTTGATCCGCACCGCTTCCTGGGCGCGCTTTTTGGCCAAATCCAGCTCGACGTTTTGGATTTCCATCTGCTCCAGGGTTTCGCGCAGATCCGAGGTGGCCTGATCGATATTTTGCTGCATCTCCTCATGATAGGCGGCCAGGGACATGGCCATGGAGTTAATGCCGTTTTTCAGCATATCCAGTTCGCCCAGCATATAACCTTCCACCCGGCTGTCGAGCTGGCCGCGGCGGATGCGATCGACGGTGCTGACCATATTGCGGATGGGGCCGGTCACGTCGCGCATCAGGCGATAGGCGAACAGCATGGCGATACACAGGCACAGCAGCAATAGCAACGTGGAGACGAACGCTTCTTTGTATTGCTGGAGCCGCACCGAATCCAAATCCAGTTCGATGGTGATATAGCCCAAGGGGGTGATGGGGTTGCCCGCCTGGTTTTCCGCGTCGGGCAAATTATTCTCGGAAATAATCGGCGTACGCATGATCAGCGATCCGCCCCGGCGCGCCAGGGTCAATTCCCGGGGCAGCGGGCTGCCCGCCGGCAGTTGCAATTGATTAATGTTCTGATGGTAGTTGGACGTCACGAACAGCTTATTGTCGGCATCAAACACGCTGATCGACCGCACGATGTCGGAATGATGGCGATGCAGCAGGTTGACCAGGTGGCGTACCGACTCCCGGTTATGGAAGGTCATGCCGTAAACGCCGGACACCGCCAGCGGCTCGATAATGCTCGCCCCGGCGTCCACCAACTGATTTTGCAATTCGTTATAGCGGTGAACCACAAAAAATGCGCTAAGCAGCAATCCGATCAATAACGTCGGCGCCAATATCAGTATCATCATCCTTGCGCGCAAGCTGTATTTGGTCATAGCGTTCCAATATGGGAGAATGACGGACCGGATCTCCTGGAAACCCGTTGCAAACAATTATGGCGCAATTCTACTCTGCAAACCGTCGCGTGGCGACACGGCAAACCCTTAACGTGACCTGCCATGACCTGGATGGTTTCGGCCAGGGCGTGGCGCGCCATGAAGGCAAGACCCTGTTTATTCCAGATCTGCTGCCGGGGGAGCGGGCGGAAGTGCGCATCACCGAGGACAAACGCCAGTTCAGCCGGGGCCGGGTGACCAAACGACTCAACGACAGCCCGCAGCGGGTAACGCCGCGCTGCCCGCACTTCGGGGTATGCGGCGGCTGCCAGCAGCAGCATATCAGCCAGGAGTTGCAGCAGCACAGCAAGGCCGCCGCGTTGCAAAAATTATTGATCCGCGAGACCGGCGCGGCGATAACCGGGGTCGGCATCGTGGGCGGCGCGGCCTACGGCTACCGGCGCCGCGCGCGCCTGGCGCTGGATTACCGGCAAAAAAACCGCCGGCTGGCCATGGGCTATCGCCAGGCCAAGTCCAGCGACGTGGTGGATATCGCCTGCTGCCCCATCCTGCGCCCGGCGCTGGAACAACTGCTGGCGCCGTTAAAAGCATGTCTGTCGGGACTGGCGGCGGTCAAGCGCCTGGGGCACCTGGAACTGGTGCTGGCGGATAACGGGCCGCTGGTGGTGCTGCGCCACCTGGATGCCCTCAGCGGTGCGGATCGCCAGCGGCTGGCGGATTTCGCCGAGCGGCAGGATGCCATGCTGTGGCTGGCTCCCGACAGCGATTCCCTGGAATGCCTGCGCGGCGAACCGCCGATTTACCATATTGACGATTTACGTCTACAGTTCAGCCCAAGAGACTTTATTCAGGTCAACGATGAGGTCAACCGGCACATGGTCGCGCTGGCCCTGGAGTGGCTGGAGCCCCAGCCCGGCGAGCGGGTGCTTGATCTGTTTTGCGGCATGGGGAATTTTACCCTGCCGCTGGCCAAACGCTGCGCCGGCGTAATCGGCGTGGAAGGGGTTGTGGCACTGGTGGCGAATGGGCAATATAATGCACAGCAGAATTTACTGGATAACGCGCGCTTCTTTCATGAAAATCTGGAAGAGGATGTGACGGCACAGCCCTGGGCCAACCAGGGGTTTGATAAAATATTGCTTGATCCGGCACGAGCCGGGGCCCAGGGCGTCATGTCACGGATTGCCGCCTGGTCGCCACGGCGTATCGTCTATGTGTCTTGTAACCCCACAACGCTGGCGCGGGATAGCCAGGCGTTGGTGTCGTCGGGCTATACCCTGGCGCGCGTGGCTATGCTGGATATGTTTCCGCATAGCGGACATCTTGAGTCGATGACGTTGTTTCTGAAAGATACCGGCGTCAGTGCAAAGTAGGGAGTGGATATGGTTGCGGTAAGAAGTGCGCATTTGAATACAGCGGGAGAGTTTGTCCCGGAAGACTGGATTGCCAGTCTGGGTCTTTCTAACCCGCAGTCAAGTGAGCGGCTGGCCGAAACCTGGCGTTACTGCGAGCAGCGATGCAAGAACCATCCCGACGCGGCGCTGCTGTTATGGCGCGGCATCGAGATGGTCGAAATCCTGTCCATGCTCAGCATGGACAGCGACAGCCTGTGCGCGGCGCTGCTGTTTCCCCTGGCCGACGGCGAGGTGGTGGCGGAAGCGGTGCTGGAGGAGGAGTTCGGCAAAAAAATCGTCGATCTGGTGCACGGCGTGCGCGATATGGACGCCATCCGCCAGTTGAAAGCCACCCATAACGACACCATGGCGCCGGAACAGGTGGATAACGTGCGGCGCATGCTGCTGGCCATCGTCGAGGACTTCCGCTGCGTGGTCATCAAGCTGGCGGAGCGCATCGCCCACCTGCGGGAACTCAAGGACGCCCCGGAGGACGAACGGGTGCTGGCGGCCAAAGAGAGCTCCAATATCTACGCTCCGCTGGCCAACCGCCTGGGTATCGGCCAGTTGAAATGGGAGCTGGAGGATTTTTGCTTCCGCTATCTTCATCCCGATGAATACAAGCGCATCGCCCAGTTGCTGCACGAGCGGCGCATCGACCGCGAGCAGTATATCGAGGATTTCGTCGCCTCCCTGCGCGATGCGATGAAGGAAGAAGGCATCAAAGCCGATATCTACGGCCGGCCGAAGCATATCTACAGCATCTGGCGCAAAATGCAGAAAAAAGCGCTGGAGTTCGACGAACTGTTCGACGTGCGCGCGGTGCGGGTGGTGGTGGAGCGTTTGCAGGATTGTTATGCCGCCCTCGGCATCGTGCATACCCATTTCCGCCATCTGCCCGACGAGTTCGACGATTATGTCGCCAATCCCAAGCCCAACGGTTATCAATCCATCCACACCGTGGTGCTGGGACCGCGCGGCAAAACGCTGGAAATCCAGATTCGCACCCGGCAAATGCACGAAGACGCCGAGCTGGGCGTGGCGGCGCATTGGAAATACAAGGAAGGCACGCCTTCCACCGGCGTGCGTTCCGGTTATGAAGAACGCATCGCCTGGCTGCGCAAGCTGCTGGCCTGGCAGGAAGAGATGGCGGACTCCGGCGAGATTCTCGACGAGGTGCGCAGCCAGGTCTTCGACGACCGGGTTTATGTGTTCACCCCCAAAGGCGACGTGATCGACCTGCCGGCCGGTTCGACCCCGCTGGATTTCGCTTACCATATCCATAGCGACGTCGGCCACCGCTGCATCGGCGCCAAAATCAGCGGGCGCATCGTGCCCTTTACCTATCAGTTGCGCATGGGCGATCAGGTTGAGATCATCACCCAGAAGCAACCCAACCCCAGCCGCGACTGGCTCAACCCCAACCTGGGATACGTCACCACCAGCCGGGGGCGCTCCAAGATCCACAACTGGTTCCGCAAGCAGGACCGGGATAAAAACATTATCGCCGGCCGCCAACTGCTCGACGATGAGCTGGAACATTTGGGCCTGAGCATCAAGGAAGCCGAAAAATTACTGCTGCCGCGCTATAACGTCAACTCCCTGGACGAGCTGCTGGCGTCAATCGGCGGCGGCGACGTGCGCATCAACCAGATGATTAACTTCCTGCAGGGCAAGCTGAATAAACCCAGCGCCGAAGAGCAGGATCGCGAGGCGCTCAAGCAGCTGACGCAAAAACCGCCGGCGGTGCCGCGCTCCAAAGACAACGGCCGGGTGGTGGTGGAAGGCGTGGGCAACCTGATGCATCATATCGCCCGCTGCTGCCAGCCCATTCCCGGCGACGAAATCATCGGTTTTATCACCCGCGGGCGCGGCATCTCCATTCACCGGGCCGACTGCGAACAATTGGCCGACTTGCAGGCCAATGCCCCGGAACGCATTGTCGATGCGGTGTGGGGGGAAAGTTATTCCAGCGGCTATTCGCTGGTGGTCAGGGTAGTAGCCAACGATCGCAGCGGGCTGCTGCGCGATATCACCACCATCCTGGCCAACGAAAAAGTCAACGTGCTGGGCGTCGCCAGCCGCAGCGACATTAAACAACAACTGGCCACCATCGATATGGATATAGAAATTTATAATCTGCAGGTTCTGGGCCGGGTATTGTCCAAATTGAATCAATTGCCGGATGTCATTGACGCGCGCCGGCTGCATGGAGAATAACATGGCTGCATTCCCCGTAACCCCGGGCGCCCAGGCGCGCCTGCTGGCCATCATGACCCGCCTGCGCGACCCGCAGACCGGCTGTCCGTGGGACCGGCGGCAGACGTTCGACACCATCGTCCCTTACACCCTGGAAGAGACCTACGAGGTGCTGGACGCCATCGCCAGGCGCGATTATGACGACTTGAAAAGCGAACTGGGCGATCTGCTGTTCCAGGTGGTGTTTTACGCCGAGATGGCGCGCGAGCAGGGGTTATTTGATTTCGAAGACGTGTGCAACGCCATCAGCGATAAGCTGGTGCGCCGCCATCCGCATATCTTCGGCCAGGACGCCGGTCATGACGGCAAAGCGCCCCCCGGCCAGTGGGAAATCCTCAAGGCCCGGGAGCGGGCGGAAAAGGCCCGCCTTTCCCCGCTCGATGATATTCCCGAAGCGCTGCCGGCGTTGATGAAGGCGCAAAAAATCCAGCAGCGCTGCGCCACGGTGGGGTTTGACTGGACCACCCTGGGGCCGGTGGTGGACAAGGTCTACGAAGAGATTGACGAGGTGATGCACGAAGCCCGCCAGGCGGTGGTGGATGAGGACAAGCTGGAGGAAGAGCTGGGCGATCTGCTGTTCGCCACCGTCAACCTGACCCGCCACCTCGGCAAAAAGGCGGAAACCGCCCTGCAAAAAGCCAACCGCAAGTTCGAGCGTCGTTTTCGCGCGGTGGAAGAGATTATTCTGGCCGGCGGGCAGAGCCTGCACCAGGCTTCGCTTGAGGAGATGGAAGCCGCGTGGCAGCAGATAAAACAGCGGGAAACCGCCGGGTAAATCATTGTTTGCCGTTGTGTTAACGCCAGCGGCTTTTTTCCTGCCAACCTCTTGTTAATGAAGCTATTATCCCGGCCGGGACAGGAGCATGTTCCGGCGCGGGGGGCGTGGGGGCCGAATCACATTTAGCAAAACGAACGTTTGTGGCGGATTCCCGCTTAAGGTATACTATTTTCCCGTCTTGGTTATTCCGTCTTTACACCCAAAATCTCAGGTTCAGCATGACAACTAATTATATTTTTGTAACCGGCGGGGTCGTATCCTCATTGGGTAAAGGTATTGCCGCAGCCTCGCTGGCGGCTATTCTCGAAGCCCGCGGACTCAACGTTACCATCATGAAACTGGACCCATACATCAATGTGGACCCAGGTACCATGAGTCCAACCCAACATGGTGAAGTTTTCGTGACCGAAGACGGGGCAGAGACCGATCTGGACCTGGGTCATTACGAACGTTTTATCCGCACCAAAATGTCGCGGCGCAATAACTTCACCACCGGGCGCATCTACTCGGATGTGCTGCGCAAGGAACGCCGCGGCGACTACCTGGGCGCCACTATCCAGGTGATCCCCCATATTACCAATGCCATCAAGGAACGCATCCTTGAGGGCGGCGAAGGCCATGACGTGGTGCTGGTGGAAATCGGCGGCACCGTGGGCGATATCGAGGCCATGCCGTTCCTGGAGGCCATTCGCCAGATGGCGGTGGACGTGGGCCGCGAACACACCATTTACATGCACCTGACCCTGGTGCCCTACATGGCCGCTTCCGGCGAGGTGAAAACCAAACCCACCCAGCATTCGGTCAAGGAACTGCTGTCCATCGGCATCCAGCCGGACGTGTTGATTTGCCGCTCCGATCGCTCGGTGCCCACCAATGAACGGGCAAAAATTGCTTTATTCTGCAATGTGCCGGAAAAAGCGGTCATTTCCCTTAAAGACGTTGATTCCATTTATAAAATCCCGGCCCTCTTGAAATCACAGGGCCTGGACGATTATATTTGTAAACGATTCAGCTTGAACTGTCCCGAGGCGGATCTGTCTGAGTGGGAGCAGGTGGTTTACCAGGAAGCCAATCCGGGCGGCGAAGTCACCATCGGCATGGTCGGCAAATATGTCGAACTGCCGGACGCGTACAAATCGGTGATTGAGGCGCTCAAGCACGCCGGGCTGAAAAATCGCCTGACGGTGAACATCAAGCTTATCGATTCGCAGGATGTCGAAACCCGCGGCGTGGAGATCCTGAAAAATCTCGATGCCATCCTGATCCCCGGCGGTTTTGGTTACCGGGGCGTGGAAGGCAAGATCCTGACCGCGCAATACGCGCGTGAAAACAAGATTCCTTACCTGGGCATTTGCCTGGGCTTGCAGGTGGCGCTGATTGAGTTCGCCCGGCACGTGGCGGGCATGGACAATGCAAACTCCACCGAATTTGTGCCAGACTGTAAGTACCCGGTGGTCGCATTGATCACCGAATGGCGTGACGAAAACGGCAGCGTCGAACAGCGCACCGAACAAAGCGATTTAGGCGGCACCATGCGCCTGGGCAGCCAGGCCTGCCAGTTGTCCGAAGGCAGCCTGGTGCGCGCTATGTACGGCGACTCCACCATCGTCGAGCGCCATCGCCATCGTTATGAAGTCAATAACATGCTGTTGAAACCGATTGAAGCCGCCGGCCTGCGCATCGCCGGGTTGTCGGGTGATAACAAGCTGGTCGAGATTATTGAATATCCCGATCATCCGTGGTTCGTGGCTTGCCAGTTCCACCCTGAATTCACTTCGACGCCGCGCGACGGCCACCCGCTGTTTACCGGCTTCGTCAAAGCGGCCGGCGAGTACCAAAAGCGTCAGATGAAATAAAAATGATACGGCGAGCGGCGCGCGGTCTTTCGCGACGGCGCGTGGTTCGTTAGGAATTTTGTTTTAACTTGTACTGAGGAAATACTAATGTCCAAAATTGTTAAAGTCATCGGCCGTGAAATCATCGACTCACGCGGCAATCCGACTGTTGAAGCAGAAGTACATCTGGAAGGTGGTTTTGTTGGTTTGGCCGCCGCACCATCAGGCGCTTCCACCGGCTCCCGTGAAGCGCTGGAACTGCGTGACGGTGACAAATCCCGTTTCCTGGGCAAAGGCGTCACCAAAGCGGTTGCCGCGGTAAACGGCCCGATCGCCGAAGCGGTATTGGGCAAAGATGCGAAAGATCAGGCCAATATCGACAAGATCATGATCGATCTCGACGGCACTGAAAACAAATCCAAATTCGGCGCCAACGCCATCCTGGCCGTGTCCCTGGCAGCCGCTAAAGCCGCCGCCGCGTCCAAAGGCATGCCGCTGTACGAACATATCGCTGAACTGAACGGCACCGCCGGCAAGTTCTCCATGCCGTTGCCGATGATGAATATCATCAACGGCGGCGAACATGCCGATAACAACGTCGACATCCAGGAATTCATGATCCAGCCGGTTGGCGCTAAAACCGTCAAAGAAGCTATCCGCATGGGTTCTGAAGTGTTCCATAACCTGGCTAAAGTATTAAAAGCCAAGGGCCTGAACACCGCTGTTGGCGACGAAGGCGGCTACGCGCCGAACCTGGAATCCAACTCCGCCGCCCTGGCCGCCATCAAGGAAGCCGTGGAAAAAGCCGGTTATGTGCTGGGTAAAGACATCACCCTGGCGATGGACTGCGCAGCGTCTGAATTCTACAGCAAAGAAACCGGTAAATATGAGCTCAAAGGCGAAGGCAAATCCTTCACCTCTGAAGAGTTCACGCATTACCTGGAAGGCCTGACCAAAACCTATCCGATCGTCTCCATCGAAGATGGCCTGGACGAATCCGACTGGGACGGCTTTGCTTACCAGACCAAAGTGCTGGGCGACAAAATCCAACTGGTGGGCGATGACCTGTTCGTAACCAATACCAAGATCCTGAAGGAAGGTATTGATAAAGGTATCGCCAACTCCATCCTGATCAAATTCAACCAGATCGGTTCATTGACCGAAACCCTGGCTGCGATCAAAATGGCGAAAGATGCCGGTTATACCACCATCATCTCTCACCGTTCCGGCGAAACCGAAGATGCGACCATTGCCGACCTGGCCGTGGGTACCGCAGCAGGCCAAATCAAGACCGGTTCCATGAGCCGTTCCGACCGCGTTGCCAAATACAACCAGCTGATTCGTATCGAAGAAGCCCTGGGTTCACGGGCACCGTTCAACGGCCTGAAAGAAGTTAAAGGCCAGGCGTAACCGCCGACGCTCCGTCCGCGGCATGATAAAACGGCTGCGGACCACGTGATCCCAAGCCCCATCGTTGCGATGGGGCTTTTTTTATCTGCGGGGATACCGGCGCGGCCTGTTATTTATCGGGTTGATTTGGCACCTATCGTCTAATCTGTAATAATCAGCGCCCTAATTTGTAGCGACACTTATCGAGAACAACATGCAGTACCCGCTTAACGAACTGTTTCAAACCCTTCAGGGTGAAGGTTATTTCACCGGCGTACCGGCGATATTTATCCGCCTGCAAGGCTGTCCGGTCGGCTGTAGCTGGTGCGACACCAAACATACTTGGGAAACGGACCCGCTTAAGGAAGTTCCGCTGGGGGATATTCCGCTAAAAATTGCCGATAGCGACCAATGGGCGAACGTCACCCCGGAGGAGATGCTGGAGATGATTGCCACCCAGGGTTATACCGCGCGCCACGTGGTGATTACCGGCGGCGAACCCTGCGTGCACGATCTGTATGCCTTGACGCAAATCCTGGAGCAGCAGGGATTCAGTTGCCAGATTGAGACCAGCGGCACCCAGGAGGTGCGCTGCACCAGCCAGACGTGGGTCACGGTCTCGCCGAAGGTGGGTATGCGCGGCGGCATGGAAATTTTGCCCCAGGCGCTACAGCGGGCGGATGAAATCAAACACCCGGTGGCGCGTCAGCGGGATATCGAGCATCTCGATGAACTGCTGGCCACCCTTGAGGACGACAAGCCGCGCATTATCGCCCTACAGCCCATCAGCCAGCAGGAAGCCGCCACCAAACTATGTATCGAAACGTGTATCGCCCGCAACTGGCGCCTGTCCATGCAGACGCATAAATACCTGAATATCGCCTGACGCGGGCGAATTATGCTTCGCCGCGGTAAATGCAGCCCGCGGTACAGGTCTCTTTGACCACAATGGCGCTGAGCAACGGCAGGCCGGGTTTCAGTTCCCGCCAGATCCACTGGGCCAGCACTTCGCTGGTGGGGTTTTCCAGCCCGGGAATATCGTTAAGATAATAGTGGTCCAGCCGATCGAGAATCGGGCTGAACAGCGCCTTTAATTGCGCAAAATCAATCACCCAGCCGGTGAACGGGTCCACCTCGCCGGTAATCTCCACCCGCACCATAAACGAGTGGCCGTGCAAACGGCCGCACTTGTGTCCGGCTGGTACGTGCGGCAAACGATGCGCCGCCTCGAAGGTAAAATCTTTAAATAACGTGGTTACCACTATAGGGCCTCTGGTTACAACAAACGCTGCATGGTACCGAAATGCCGCCGATGATTCTATGGTATATCTGATGGGAAGCGATAATTACGGGTCTCATTAATGAAAATCGGACAAAAAAAGCTGGATAACTATAGTTGGAGTTGGCGGCGGCCATGGTCGCAACGATCATCCCCGCGTTGTCCGCCAGCGCGTCCCTTGCTCTTGGCTGGGGCGGCGCTGCGCATCTGGCTGGTATCGGTTTGGCTGTTGGCGCTGCCCGCGGTAGCCGGCGCCCCGCGCGCCGGTGACGATAGTTTGTCCCTGGCCACCGGAAACGGGGCCATGCCGGTGTATATTTACCGCCCGCGGCCGGATGCGCGGGATCTGCCGGTGGTGATGGTCTTGCATGGCGTAAAGCGCAATGCGCGCCAGGCGCGGGATCAATGGATCGCCGCCGCCAATCGTTATCACTTTATGATTATCGCGCCGGAGTTCTCCAATAGCGGATACCCCGGCGCGCGGGGGTATATGCTGGGCAATACGCGCGCCGCCGCGCCTGGACTGCGGGGGGGAACGCCGCGTCCCGTGGCGCAGTGGTCTTATGCCCGCATCGGCCAGCTGTTTAGCCAATTGCAGCGCGCGGGAGTTACCCGGCGTACGGATTATTTGCTTTACGGCCACAGTGCCGGCTGCCAGTTTGTCCATCGCCAGTTAATGGCGCTGCCGGACGCCCGCGTCAAGGCGGCGGTCTGCGCGTCGGCCGGATGGTGGACGCCGCCGGACACGCGGCAGGACTGGCCTTACGGTTTGGCCGCGGCGCCGTTTACCCTGGACCATGAACAAGCGGCGCGGTTTTTCGCCCGGCCGACGCTTATCATGGTCGGCGGCCAGGATACCCGCACCACGCATACCGCCATGCGTCAAATGCCGCAGGCCGAGGCCCAAGGCGCCACCCGACTGGCGCGGGCGCAGTGGTATTTCCAGCGGGTACGGCAGTTGGCAAAACAGCTGCCGCAACCACTACCACAACAGCCGCCTACGCCATTTAACTGGCAGTTTGCCGTGGTGGACGGCGCCGGTCACCAAAGCCCGCTGCTTATCGATCGGGCCGCCGAATTCCTTAACCAGTTTAATCGATAAGTTTAACCGATATAACTCTTTAGGCCTTTTAGTTATTTATTATTGCCATCACATCTTTTATTGATTGCTTCACACTGAGTAACCTTACAAACTCTAATAATCCCATAATAAATGCCCGGCCATACTGGTACGCACAAGGAAATTCGAACAGCAATGACGACTCAGGTCCCTCCCACATCTTTGCTCCCGCTCAATCCGGAACAATTAGCCCGTCTGCAAGCCGCCACCGGTGATTTTTCACCGCTGCAAATGGCCTGGGTATCCGGTTATTTTTGGGGGCAGGTCAATCAGTCCGCAACGGCGGCAGGGGCTTCCCCTGCGCCGCTACGCGCCGAATCACCCACCATTACGCTGATTTCCGCTTCCCAGACAGGCAATGCCCGCCGGTTGGCCGAGCAGCTGCGCGATGATTTAATCGCCGCCAAACTGGATGTCTCCCTGGTGAACGCCGGCGAATACAAGTTCAAGCAAATCGCGCAGGAAAAACTGCTGCTGGTTATCGCTTCTACCCAGGGCGAGGGCGATCCGCCGGAAGAAGCCGTGGCGCTGTATAAATATCTCTTCTCGAAAAAAGCGCCCCAACTGCCCAATACCCAATTCGCGGTATTTGGCCTGGGTGATACCTCGTATGAGCACTTTGCCAAGATAGGCAAGGATTTCGACCAGCGCCTCGCCGAGCTGGGCGCGCAGCGGTTATTTGACCGGGTCGACGCCGACGTGGAGTATCAGCCCCTGGCCGAAGCCTGGCGCCGGGATATCGTGGCGCTGTTGAAAGCCCGGGTGCCGCAGGAGAGCGCCGCGCAGCAGCAGCAAACCGTCAGCGGTACGGTAAACGAGGTGGATTCCACCCCCTACACCAAAGAACAGCCGCTGTTGGCAACGCTTGCGGCGACGCAGAAAATCACCGGCCGCCGGTCCGAAAAAGACGTCCGGCACCTTGAAATCGACCTGGGGGATTCCGGGCTGCGCTACCAGCCCGGCGACGCGCTGGGCGTGTGGTATGAAAACGATCCGGCGCTGGTGGACGAACTGCTGGGCCTGCTGTGGCTCAAAGGCGACCAGGCGGTCACCGTGGAAGGCCAGACCCTTCCTTTGGCCGAAGCATTGATCAAACACTATGAGCTCACCCAGAACACCACGGTGATCGTCGAAAAATATGCGGCTACGGCCCGGGATGAAGCCCTGCTGGCGCTGACGGCGGACAAGGAACAGCTGCAACGCTACGCCCAGTCCACGCCGATCGTAGATATGGTGCGCCAGGCGCCGGTCGAGCTGGGGGCGGATCAATTATTGGCCCTGCTGCGCCCGCTCGCGCCGCGCCTGTACTCCATCGCTTCGGCGCAGGCGGAGGTGGGCGACGAAGTCCATATCACCGTCGGCGTGGTGCGTTATGAGGTCGATGGGCGCGCACGCACCGGCGGCGCCACCGGCTACCTGGCCGACCGGCTGCAGGAAGACGACGGCGTGCGCATCTTTATTGAGCACAATAATAATTTCCGTTTACCGGCCAGCCCCGACGCGCCGGTGATTATGATTGGCCCGGGCACCGGTATCGCGCCGTTTCGCGCGTTTATGCAACAGCGCGAGGCGGACGGCGCCACCGGCAAAAATTGGCTGTTTTTCGGCAATCCGCACTTTACCGACGATTTCCTGTATCAAGTAGAATGGCAACGTTATAAAAAAGAGGGTCTGCTGAGCGCGATCGATTTAGCCTGGTCGCGGGATCAGCCCCAGAAAATCTATGTCCAGGACCGGCTGCGCGAAAAGGGCGCCGAGGTCTGGCGCTGGATTGAGCAAGGGGCGCATATCTATGTCTGCGGCGACGCCAACCATATGGCGAAAGATGTTGAGCAGGCCCTGCTGGAACTGGTAGCCGAGCACGGCGGCATGGATATCGAGCAGGCCGATGAATTTTTAAGTGAGCTGCGCATTGAGCGCCGTTATCAGCGGGACGTCTACTGATGAGTGAAAAACAACCCAATCCCCCTTTATCCGATAATGAACGCCTGAAAGGGGCAAGCAATTTCCTGCGCGGCACGATCGAGGCGGATCTGCACGATCGCCTGACCGGCGGGTTTAATGGCGATAATTTCCAGCTGATCCGTTTTCACGGCATGTACCAGCAGGACGATCGCGATCTGCGCGCCGAGCGCGCGGAGCAAAAACTTGAGCCGCTGATTAATATGATGCTGCGCTGCCGCCTGCCGGGGGGGATCATCACGCCCGCGCAGTGGCTCGGCATCGACGAATTCGCCGCCGCGCATACCCTGTACGGCAGCATCCGCCTCACCAGCCGCCAGACTTTCCAGTTTCACGGCGTACTGAAACCCGATCTTAAGCAAATGCATCAAATGCTGCACCGCCTAGGGCTGGACTCCATCGCCACGGCGGGGGATGTCAACCGCAACGTGCTGTGCAGCGCCAACCCGGTGGAGTCGGTATTGCACCAGCAGGCCTATGAATGGGCGAAAAAAATCTCCGAGCACCTGCTGCCGAAAACCCGCGCTTACGCCGAAATTTGGCTGGACGGCGAAAAGCGCGAAACCACCGACCAGGAGCCGATTCTTGGGCCGACCTACCTGCCGCGCAAGTTTAAAACCACGGTAGTGGTGCCGCCGCTCAACGATGTGGATTTGCATGCCAACGATCTGAATTTCGTCGCCATCAGCGACAACGGCCAACTGGTCGGTTTCAACGTGCTGGTGGGCGGCGGACTGGCGATGACCCATGGGGACAACTCCACCTATCCGCGCACGGCCAGCGAGTTCGGTTATATCCCCGCCGAGCATACCCTGGCTTTCGCCGAGGCGGTGGTGGGCACCCAGCGCGACTGGGGCAATCGCTCCAATCGTAAAAACGCCAAGACCAAATATACCCTGGAGCGGGTCGGGGTGCCGGCGTTTAAAGCGGAAGTGGAAAAACGCACCGGCATCAAGTTCGAGCCGATCCGCCCCTATGAATTCACCGAACGCGGCGACCGCTTCGGCTGGGTGAAGGGTATCGAAAATCGCTGGCATTTAACGCTGTTTATTGAAAACGGGCGCATCCTGGATTATCCGGATCGCCCCCTGAAAACCGGCATGGCTGAAATCGCCCGCATCCATAAAGGGGATTTTCGCCTCACCGCCAATCAAAACCTGATTATCGCGGGCGTATCCGCGCGCGATAAAGCCAAAATCGAAGCGCTGGCGCGCCAGTACGGCCTGATTAACGATGATGTCAGCGTACAGCGCAAGGCGTCCATGGCCTGCGTGGCGTTTCCCACCTGCCCGCTGGCGATGGCGGAAGCCGAGCGCTTTTTACCGCAGTTTGTCACCAAGGTGGAGGGCATCATGGCCGCTCACGGCCTGGGCGACGACGAAATCATCCTGCGGGTGACCGGCTGCCCGAACGGTTGCGGCCGCTCGATGCTGGCGGAAATCGGCATGGTCGGCAAGGCCATCGGGCGCTATAACCTGTATTTGGGCGGCGATCGCGCCGGCGAGCGCATTCCGCGCATGTATCGGGAAAATATTACCGAAGATCAAATCCTGGCGATTATCGATGAGACCACCGGCCGCTGGGCCGCAGAGCGTCATCCGCGGGAACCCTTCGGCGATTTCGTGATACGTGCCGGCATCGTTAAACCGGTGGTGAATTCCGCGCAAGACTTTTACGCTTAACCCGGACACTGAACCCGAGGGGACCTATGAGCAGTTTAAACCTGGCCGAACTGAATGCGCTGCCGAAAGCGGAACAAACCGCGGCGCTGGCGGACATCAATAGTCATCTGGAAACACTGACCGCGGAGCAGCGGGTGGGCTGGTCGCTGGATAATTTGCCCGGTGAAGTGGTGCTGTCCTCCAGCTTCGGCATCCAGGCGGCGCTGTGCCTGCATCTGGTCACCCGCCAGCGTCCCGATATCCCGGTGATCCTAACCGACACCGGGTATCTGTTCCCAGAAACCTACCGGTTTATCGATGAACTGACCGAGAAGCTGGGGCTTAATCTCCAGGTATTTCGCGCCGGGCTTTCGCCCGCGTGGCAGGAAGCCCGCTACGGAAAATTGTGGGAGCAGGGCGTCGAAGGGATCGAAAAGTATAATAAAATCAACAAAGTAGAACCGATGAACCGGGCATTGGCCGCGCTCAAGGCGCAAAGCTGGCTGGCCGGCCTGCGCCGCGAGCAATCCGGCAGCCGGGCCCAGTTGCCGGTGCTGGCGATCCAGCGCGGCGTATTTAAACTGCTGCCGGTTATCGATTGGGATAACCGCCAGGTATATCAATACCTGAAGGCTAATGATCTGGGTTACCACCCGCTGTGGGAACAGGGTTATCTGTCGGTGGGGGATACCCATACCACCCGCAAATGGGAACCGGGCATGAGCGAAGAAGAAACGCGCTTTTTCGGCCTCAAGCGCGAGTGCGGGTTGCACGAGGGCTGAGGCCGCGCTGCCGGATAGCGGTTGTTATCCGGCGGTATCCGGCGACGTATGATCGACCAACAGTACGTCGATGCCTTTATTGGTAAAAATGTCCAATAGTGCCGGTGGGATATTATCGTCGGTAATGATTTTATCCACCCGGTCGAGGCCGATGATTTTATGCAGGCTGGCCCGGTAAAATTTAGATGAGTCGGTCACCACGATAATTTTTTTAGCGGCATCGCACATGCAGCGGTTTAACCTGGCCTCATCTTCATGATGGGTCGTCACCCCCATCATAGGGTCTAATCCGTCTACCCCCAGAAACAACATATCAAAGTGGTAGTTCTGCAAAGACGTTTCCGCCTGGGTACCAAAAAAGGACAAAGAATGGCGTCTGAGGCGGCCACCGGTAACCAATAAATCCACGCTGGTGGCATCCACCAGCGCGTCCGCCACGTTCATGCCGTTGGTCATGACAATCACATCCTCATGGGCGTGTAAATGGCGCGCGATTTCGTAGGTCGTGGTGCCTGAGTCAAGAATAATGCTGCTGCCGGGAGTAATCAGCGATGCGGCAAGCTGGCCGATGCGCTCTTTAATGGTGGAGTGCTCGGTGCGTTTTGTCGCGATGGAGCGTTCCGCTTCGAGCTGCGGGGCGGCGCTCAGCATGGCGCCGCCGTATGCGCGGGTGGCGACGCCCTGTTTTTCCAGAAACGACAGATCGTTGCGGATGGTGACGGTAGAGACATCGAAATCAGACGCCAAAACATTTACCTGCACGCTGCCCTGGGCCTTGAGCTGATTGACGATCCGTTCGCGCCGCGCGCTGGTGGTAAGCGTTTTATTGCTAAGACTCATATCAAGACATCTCTCATGCTGCTGTTCCTGCCTTTAACATTCCAGGATAAACCTAAGGGCAGATGCGCTTTCATTCCCTTACGACTATCCTCCAAATTCCATTGTACCCGCCCGATTATGCCCATGTCGACTATAAAAACGCCCATGGTCCACTCGCCCCGCGCGCGTCCCGACCATGCATAAAACCGGCAACCCGCGATTCCCGGGCAACCCCGGATAAACCCTCCTTTTCTTTCATTTCCTTATTTCATGATCTTTATCACATCGGTGAATCTTTCCTTTTGTTTTGTTATGATCCTAATGTAAGCTAAAAACATCCAAAGGAAAGAAAAGAAAAGGTCGAGAGATGAAAGAGCTTGGTTTGACGCTGAATGAGTTAATCGCTAACCACAAGCAGGGCCAGCATACCGGGATCTATGCTATCTGTTCCGCGCACCCGCTGGTGCTGGAAGCTGCGCTGCTACATGCCAGATCCGAGGGCGGTCTGTTGCTGATCGAAGCGACGTCCAATCAGGTGGATCAATATGGCGGTTATACCGGCATGACGCCCGCTGATTTCTACGGCGCCATCATGACGCAGGCCAAGGCGGCAGGCTTTGATGAAAAAATGCTGATTTTGGGCGGCGATCACCTGGGGCCCAACCGTTGGCAAGGGCTGCCGGCCGCGGAAGCCATGGAAAAAGCGGAGGTGCTGATCGCCTCTTATGTTGCCGCGGGATTTAAGAAAATACATCTTGATTGCAGCATGTCCTGCCAGGGCGACCCCGTCCCGCTAAGCGACGAGATAGTCGCCGAACGTTCGGCCAGACTGGCAAAAATCGCTGAACAGGTATGTTTCGACGCTTTTGGCTGTCATGACATTCTGTATATCATCGGCACCGAAGTGCCGGTGCCGGGCGGCGCCCAGGAAAACCTGCATCATATCGACGTCACCTCGCCTGCGGCGGCGACCTGTACTATCAGCGCCCATCGCCGCGCATTTGAACAGGCCGGCCTGGAACACATATGGCATCGGGTCATCGGCCTGGTGGTTCAGCCGGGGGTGGAGTTCGACCATACCCAGGTCATCGATTATCAGCCTGAACTTACCCATGCGTTAAGCCATTTGCTCGATGAACACCCCAACCTGGTGTATGAAGCCCATTCCACGGATTACCAACGGCCGCAGGCCTACCGGCAACTGGTGCGCGACCATTTCGCCATTCTCAAAGTCGGGCCGGCGTTAACCTTCGCTTTCAGGGAGGCGGTATTTGCCCTGGAATGCATCGAACGGGAAATCATCAGCCAGGATCGCAGCGAACTGCGCGCCACCCTGGAAGCGGTAATGCAGGCGCAGCCGGAATATTGGATTCATCATTATCATGGCGGCGAGGATGAGCAAAGATTATCCCGCATTTACAGCTACTCGGATCGGATTCGCTATTACTGGCCCCACGAACGCGTCCAGGACAGCTATCGCAAATTAATCCGTAACCTGGATAACGCCGTTATTCCCGAACCCTTATTAAATCAATATCTCCCTGAGCAATATGCGCGGGTAAGAAACGGCGAGTTAGAACTCAAACCTAAAAATATCATTATCGATAAAATCACCGACGTCATAAAAGCATATTCAGCAGCATGTCACTAATCATTAATAGGCTGGCAGAGACAATGAACACTTCTTCGATGGAAAAAAATAGGCTCGCATTCGCAACCGCGCAAGAGATCGTGCAGCAGCCGGAAACCTGGCGCAAAACCCTGGATATTATTAAACAACAGCAACAGCGCATTAATGCATTTTTACAACCGCTATTATCCCAACGCGAACTGCGGATTATTTTCACCGGCGCGGGTACCTCGGCGTTTATCGGCAAGGCGCTGGTGCCTGGACTGGCCGGGCAAGTCGGTGCGCGCATGGAAGCTATTCCGACCACCGATTTGGTCAGTAATCCCCTGGAATTCTTTTTACCGGCGATCCCTACGTTGCTGGTTTCTTTCGGCCGATCCGGCAATAGCCCTGAAAGCGTGGCCGCCATTGAATTGGCGAACCAACGGGTCAAGAACTGCTTTCATCTGATCATTACCTGCAATGAAGCGGGACAGTTACATAAACGCTTTGAGCACGGCGCCAACACCCTGTCGCTGCTGATGCCGCCGGAAACGCACGACCGCGGTTTTGCCATGACCAGCAGTATAACGAATATGATGCTGGCCAGCCTGGCCATATTTGCCCCGGCACAGTTTAACCAGACCTCCTTCCTGCCTATTATTGAAAATAGCCGGATTATTATTGAGCGCTATCTAAAACAAACCACCCCGCTATTTGGCGATGAAGGGTTTACGCGCGTGGTCTATCTGGGCAGTGGGGGGCTGCGGGGCATTGCGCAGGAATCCGCCTTGAAAATGCTGGAACTCACCGCCGGGAAAATCGCGACTTTTTATGATTCCCCCACCGGCTTTCGCCATGGGCCAAAATCCATCGTCGACGGCAATACCCTGGTGGTGGTGTTGATTTCCAATGCCGCCTACACCCGTCAATACGATCTGGATTTAGTCGCTGAATTAAGAAATGACCAAGTGGCGCGCCGGGTTATCGCTCTCGCCGATAGCCACGCCGCGGAAATAATCAACGGCGAACATATATATTTGCCGCAGACAACCGGCATGGACGATTTGCATATTGGTTTTTGCTATTTGGTTTATGCCCAGATATTTGCCTATCTCACCTCATTTAATTCAGGCGGTTCGCCAGACAATCCTTCGCCAACCGGGGTAGTTAATCGGGTCGTCGAGGGCGTCATTATCCATAAGCTGGCAGACTAGCAACGATCGGCATACCGGCCTTCAAGCGCGGTATAAATAACTTAGTAAATAATTTATTTAAAAAGTGAAAAATTATGCGAATCATCTCTACAAAATATTTATTAGCCAGAGCCAAACAAGAAAAATTTGCTATTCCGGCTTTTAATATACATAACGCTGAAACTATCCAGGCGGTGCTGGAAGCCTGCCACGAGCGCCAATCGCCGGTTATCCTTGCCGGCACGCCCAGTACCTTCAAGCATATTGCATTCCAGGATATCTATGCCATCTGCCAATCCTTTGCCGGTACCTTTGACATTCCTATCGCGCTGCATTTGGATCATCATGAAGATATCGGCGATATCCGGCAAAAAGTGTTTGCCGGCGCGCGCAGCGCCATGATAGATGCCAGCCATTTAGCTTTTGCGGAAAATATCGCGCTGGTCAAACGCGTGGTCGCTTTTTGCCATAAGTATGACTGTAGCGTTGAAGCGGAGCTGGGTAGATTAGGCGGCATAGAAGATGATAAAAACGTCAGCGACATGCACGCTTTCCTTACCGATCCAGACGAGGCGGTGGAATTTGCCAGCCGGACCGGTATCGATAGCCTGGCTATCGCCATCGGCACGGCGCACGGCCTCTATAAACAGACGCCCAAAATAGATTTTGACCGGCTGGAAACCATCAGCAACCGGGTTGATGTGCCGATTGTGCTCCACGGCGGAAGCGACGTGCCGGATGATTATATCATTCGCGCCGTCGGGCTTGGCATTTGCAAAGTTAACGTCGGTACCGAGTTAAAAATAGCCTTTGCCAACGCTGTAAAAAAATACTTCACCGCAAATCCGCAGGCGAACGATCCGCGTTATTACATGCGCGTCGGCATGGACGCCATGAAAGAGGTGGTTTATAGCAAAATACGCTTGTGTGGCTCGGCAGGAAAATTAGACATCGGGAGTGAATCATGATTTTTCTGGGGGTCGACGGCGGAGGAACCAAAACGGCCTTCGTTTTGATAAATTCTGCGGGAGAGGTCCTGGCGCAACACGAGACCTCTACCTGTTACTACCTGAATGTCGGACTTGAAAACAGCAAGGATATTATCGCCAACGGCATTATGGAAGTGTGCCGCCGGGCGGATATCGCGCCCGCCGTCATTGATTACTCTTTTTTCGGCCTGCCGGCCTATGGAGAAGTCTCGGCGGATGTCCCGGCCCTCGACCAGATGCCGGCGCCGCTGTTGAGCGCGGACAAATACCGGTGCGATAACGATATGATCTGCGGCTGGGCGGCCAGCCTGGGGTGCCGTGATGGCATCAATATCGTCTCCGGCACCGGCTCTATCGCCTATGGCGAACATCAAGCCAAAAGCGCGCGCTGCGGCGGATGGGGCGAATTGTTCAGCGACGAGGGCAGCGCGTACTGGATTGGCTGCAATGCGCTGAACCTGTTCTCAAAAATGTCGGACCATCGGCTCAAGATGGATATTCTGTACGATATGATCAAGAGTAAATATCACATCGATATCGATTTGGATATTAACGATCTGGTCTTTAATAAATGGCATGGGGACCGCGGAAAAATTGCCTCGGTGGCTAAAATCGCCTACGAAGCGGCGGTAGAAGGAGATAAAGAAAGCTATAAACTTTTCTGCACCGCCGCGAAAGAATTGGCCATGATGGTAGATTCAGTACGCAAAAAACTGGAATATGCCCCGGATGAAACCACTCTGGTTTCTTTTACCGGCGGCGTGTTTAATTGCGGCGATATTATCCTGGACCCTTTTGTCCACGAACTTGCGCAATTAAGCGGCACTTACCGGGTATGCCAGCCTAAATATCACCCTTCCATCGGTGCCGCTATCTATGCCGCAAAAATAAGCGGTAACCCCATTGATGATACTGTTCTCAGTAAACTAAAAATTGGAGAATAAAATGAAAAGCAATTCCTGGATTATCTATACCCTAATGGTGGTATTGACCTGGGGCGTCTGGGGCGGCATTAGCGCCTATCCAACCCAAAAATACAGTTTCCCCGATCAGTGGATCTATATTATATGGTCAATCACCATGCTTATCCCATGTTACTTTACGCTTAAGGGTAAAAAGATCGATTTTTCCGCCAAGGCGATAATGTATGGACTGGCCATAGGTTTTACCGGCGCCGGCGGTCAATTATTATTGTTCAAAACGCTGGGCATGGGTGCTCCGGCTTATCTGGTCTTCCCTATTATCTCTATTTCTCCTGCTATTACCGTGATTATGTCCCTGGTCATTCTTAAGGAGCGGATCAACTTCCTGGGAACGGTCGGCATATTCTTAGCGCTGCTCTCCATTATCGCCTTTAGTATCAGCCAGGGAGACGGCACAAAAATCAGCGGATCGCTATGGCTGGTTTTCTCGATTATTATTTGCCTGGCCTGGGGCCTGCAGGCCTTCTTTATGAAGCGCGCGTCGAACCATCAGGTCGAGGACAGCTCGATATTTTTCTATATGACGCTGACCGGCATCGTCCTGGCCCCTATTGCGTATATGATGATCCCCGACAAGAGTATCAGTTATCCGGTCGCGGCCTACACCATCACCGCCGCCACCCAGGTGTTAAATGCCGTCGGCGCGCTGTTCCTGGTCATGGCGCTGTCCAGAGGTAAAGCCATTATCGTAGCCCCTTGCACCAATGCCTTGGCGCCCGTGCTGACGGCGGTTATTTCCCTGGTGCTCTACCAGACCCTGCCGTCGACCTATGCCTTGATCGGTATTATTCTTGCGATTACCGGTTCGACCATTATGGTTTATTCCGAGGAAAAAGCCAGTAACGCGGCGGTACAGCCGATGCTTTAATGCGGTAAGCAATAATAAATGCCAATAGATTTTTATTCTCTGGCGAAAGTGTTGAAATTGTTAATTCCGGGATAAATATATCCGGGACGCCTAATTACGATAATATCTGGCCGCCTGCGTTCATTTTTTAATTAAATAGGTTTCAATTATACAGGCCCTTTTATACCTGCCGAATATCAATATTCCCGGCGAGCGGGAGTATGATTAATTGAAATTAATATTCTATTTAATCAGGAACGGATGGTGAGTCGTTACTCCCTACGGCGGGGGCGGTATAACGGGGTAGGCGCCGGCGCCCGTCCCGTCATTCTGCCCGCCGGGCACCGGTACGGCTGGACTACCGCCGCACAAGCTCCCGGTATAGCGTAGCCGCCGGTTCAGCTGGTTTTGGTCTGGGTTAGTCCTTGCAGCAATGGCCACAATAGTTTCATGCTGTCCCTGGCGCGCTTGCCGATTTGGCCGGTCAGGTGGCTGTCCAAAAACATCAGGTTATCGCGCTGGCCCTGGTAACGTACCATGCCCTGGGGGAAGTTGCGGCTGGTCTTGCGCTGGCGGCAACTGCCGTCGGCGGTGCCCGACCCCATATCCAGCACCGCAAAGCCCGCCTTGGCGAAAGGCAGCGCGGCGGTGGGGCAGGCGGCGGCGGTTTTAATGCCGGCGCTGATAATCAGCGGTATGCCGGACTGGCGCGCCTGGTTACCCAAGGATTTCACCAGTCCCAGCACGCGGGCGTCGCCGCTATCCGGGCTGTAATTCACCCGCAGCTTATCGCCGGCCACCAGGCTGTCGAGATTAATCACCAGCAGCGTATTGCGTTTTTCCTGCGCCGACATGCGCTGGACATAATCATCCGCCCCGAAGGTTTCGGGTTCCCCGGCGCTCAGCGCCACGAAACGCACGCCCACCGCCAGCCTCCCCTGGCCCAGTTGCTGGGCCAGGCCGAGCATGACCCCGACGCCGGAAGCGTTATCATCCACGCCTTGCAGCGTCAGCCCGCCCAGATTGTTATTCAGGTCTTTATCGCTGCGCGGCATAAAGGTATCGGAGTGGGCCACAATCAATATTTCGCCGGGTGTGCTGCCCGCCTTGGCGGCAATCACCGACGTGGCGGTGATTTTGCGCCAGTCGCCTTTGCCTTCGCTGCCGTGGAACAGGTAACGGGTATTAAATCCCCGCAGATCGCTTTGAAACCCCAACTGGGTGAAGCGGTGCCGCAGGTAATCGGCGGCCATCAGCTCCGCCGGGCTGCCCGCCATGCGGCCGGGGAAATAGGTGGCGATATAGCGGATTTGTTCTTCTGCATAATGGCTGGGAGTGTAAGCGACGGCGGGCGCGGACGCCGCCAGCAGGCAACTGAAGCACAGCGTTAAACGGGCGCGCCTGGAGCGACCGAGGTGAAGCATAAACCGATATCCTTGTAAACGGGAAGCGGGCGTTTTGCGCCGCTAAACTCAGCGCTATAGTATGGTACCCCCCGCGCGGCAACACAATTTGTACCATGCGCGGCCGGGGAATAATCGCACGATTCGTTGCGCGTTTTTTTACGCGACGCGGTGTCAATGATGCCGTTATTCCATTAAAGCAATTGTAATTCCAATTAACTATTTCATAGAACCTAATCGCAAGACGTATAGTCACATTATTGCTAAGCAAAATAATTAAAGGTTGCTGTGGATTATTTACCGCTATTTGCCGATCTCAGGCAGCGTCCGGTCCTGGTGGTCGGCGGGGGCGAGGTCGCCGCGCGTAAGATCGCCTTGCTCCAGCGCGCCGGCGCCCACGTCAGGGTGGCGGCGCGCCATCTTTCGCCCGAGCTGGAACAACAGGCGCAATCCGCCGGTATCGCGTGGCTGGGCGAGGAATTCACCGCCGGGATGCTCGACGGCGTGTTCCTGGTGATCGCCGCCACCAACGATCCCGTGCTCAACGCCGCAGTGTATGCCGCGGCCGACCGGCGCCAGATTTTGGCCAATGTGGTGGACGACCAGCCCAAATGTTCATTTATCTTCCCCTCCATCGTCGATCGCTCCCCCATTGTGGTGGCTATCTCTTCCGGCGGCAAAGCGCCGGTATTGGCGCGCATGCTGCGGGAAAAACTGGAATCCCTGCTGCCGGCCTTTATCGGCCCGATGGCGGATATCTGCGGCGCATGGCGCGATAAGGTGAAACAGCGGGTACCGTCTATGAGCGGGCGCCGTCGTTTTTGGGAGCGGGCGCTTAACGGCCGCTTCGCCGCCCTGATGTCGCAGGGACAAACCGACGCAGCCAAGGACGTGTTGCAACAGGAACTGACCGCACCGGCCGAACAGGGCGGCGAGGTGGCGCTGGTGGGGGCCGGTCCGGGGGATGCCGGACTGCTGACGCTGCGCGCGCTGCAATTAATGCAGCAGGCCGATGTGGTGCTGTATGACTATTTGGTCAGCGACGAGGTGCTGGAGCTGGTCAGGCGCGACGCGGAGCGGATTTGCGTGGGTAAACGCGCCGGGGATTTCTGTATGCCCCAGGAGGAGATTAACCAGCGGCTGATCGAGCATGCGCGGCAGGGCAAGCGGGTGGTGCGGCTCAAAGGCGGCGACCCGTTTATCTTCGGCCGCGGCGGCGAAGAGCTGCAGGCGGTGAACGCCGCGGGTATTCCTTTCCAGGTGGTGCCGGGCGTGACCGCCGCCGCCGGGGCGACGGCCTATGCCGGCATTCCGCTGACCCATCGCGACCACGCGCAAAGCGTAACCTTTATTACCGGCCATGCGCGGCGCGGCGGCGGCGACCTGGATTGGCCGGCGCTGGCGGTGGGCCGCCAGACCCTGGCTATTTATATGGGCGTGTTGAAAGCCGCGGAAATCAGCCGGCAGTTGATCCTGCACGGGCGCTCGCCGCAGACGCCGGTGGCGGTCATCGGCCGCGGCACCCGGCGGGATCAACAGGTCTTTACCGGTACCCTGGAACATTTGGACACCCTGGCGCAACAGGCGCCGACCCCGGCTTTGCTGGTTATTGGCGAAGTTGTCACCCTTCATGATGAAATTGCCTGGTTCGGACCACAGCATGATGCGGCGGCGCAAAAGCGCGCGCCGTTGGTCAATCTGGCTTAAGGACGTAATAATGGATCAACAACGACTTACCCATTTACGGCAGTTGGAGGCGGAAAGCATCCATATCATCCGTGAAGTCGCGGCCGAATTCGCCAATCCGGTGATGATGTACTCCATCGGTAAAGATTCCTCGGTGATGCTGCATCTGGCCCGCAAGGCGTTTTTCCCGGGCACGCTGCCGTTCCCGCTGCTGCATGTGGATACCGGCTGGAAATTTCGCGAAATGTACCAATTCCGCGATCGCACCGCCAAGGCCTACGGCTTTGAGCTGCTGGTGCACCGCAACCCGGACGGCGTGGCGATGGGGATTAATCCGTTTATCCACGGCAGCGCCAAGCATACCGATATCATGAAAACCGAAGGCCTCAAGCAGGCGCTGAACAAGTACGGTTTTGACGCCGCGTTCGGCGGCGCCCGGCGCGACGAGGAAAAATCCCGCGCCAAGGAACGCATTTATTCATTCCGCGATCGTTTTCACCGCTGGGACCCGAAAAACCAGCGGCCGGAGCTGTGGCACAACTATAACGGCCAGATCAATAAAGGCGAAAGCATCCGGGTCTTCCCCTTGTCCAACTGGACCGAACTGGATATCTGGCAATATATCTATTTGGAAAATATTGAAATTGTGCCGCTTTACCTGGCCAAGCCGCGCCCGGTGCTGGAGCGTGACGGCATGCTGCTGATGGTTGACGACGACCGCATCGACCTGCAACCCGGCGAAGCGATCGCCCAGCGCATGGTGCGTTTTCGCACCCTCGGCTGCTGGCCCCTGACCGGCGCGGTGGAGTCCACGGCGCAAACCCTGCCGGAGATTATCGAAGAAATGCTGGTGTCCACCACCAGCGAACGGCAGGGCAGGGTTATCGACCGCGATCAGTCCGGATCGATGGAAATGAAAAAGCGTCAGGGTTACTTTTAAGGAGCGATCGTTATGAACTCGACTATAGCTAAACAGATCGCCGAGCAGGGCGGGGTAGAAGCCTACCTGCATGCGCAACAGTATAAAACCCTGCTACGGTTTCTCACCTGCGGCAGCGTGGATGATGGCAAAAGCACCCTGATTGGCCGGCTGCTGCACGATACCCGCCAGATCTACGAAGATCAACTGACCACGCTGCACTCCGACAGCAAACGCCTGGGCACTCAGGGAGAGAAGCTGGATCTGGCTTTACTGGTGGACGGGCTGCAGGCCGAGCGCGAACAGGGCATCACCATTGATGTGGCCTACCGCTATTTTTCCACGGAAAAGCGCAAGTTTATCATTGCCGATACCCCCGGGCATGAGCAATATACCCGCAATATGGCCACCGGCGCCTCCACCTGCGATTTGGCGATTCTGCTTATCGACGCGCGCAAAGGCGTGCTGGATCAAACCCGCCGCCACAGCTTTATCAGTACGCTGCTGGGGATTCGCCACCTGGTGGTGGCGGTAAACAAGATGGATCTGGTGGACTACGACCAGATCGTCTATGAACAGTTTAAACAAGATTATTTGCATTTTGCCGAAGAGTTGCCCGTCGATCTGAGCATCACGTTTGTGCCGATTTCGGCCCTGGACGGCGACAACGTCGTGACCCCCAGCGCCGCAATGCCCTGGTATAACGGCCCGACCCTGCTCGATGTGCTGGAAACCGTGGAAGTCATTCACCTCAACGAACAGCAACCGATGCGTTTCCCGGTGCAATATGTCAACCGGCCCAACCTGGATTTCCGCGGTTACGCCGGCACCGTGGCGGCAGGGGTGCTGCGGGTGGGGCAACAGATTAAAGTGCTGCCTTCCGGCGTCACCTCCTCCATCGCCCGCATTGTCACCTTCGACGGCGATCTGACCGAGGCCTGGGCCGGCGAGGCGATTACCCTGGTATTGGCGGACGAAATCGATATCAGCCGCGGCGATCTGGTGGTTGACGCCGGCGAAACGCTGCAACCGGTGCGCAACGCCCTGGTGGACGTGGTCTGGATGACCGAACGGCCGCTGGTGGCCGGCCAGAGCTTTGATATTAAAATCGCCGGCAAGAAAACCCGCGCCCGAATCGAAAATATTCAATACCAGGTGGAAATCAACAGCCTGACCCAGCGGGTGGCGGATAGTCTGCCGCTCAACGGTATCGGCCTGGTGGAGATGGCGTTCGACGAGCCCATGATCCTGGATAAATACCCCCATAACGCCGTCACCGGAGGCATGATCTTTATCGATCGGCTGAGCAATGTCACCGTCGGCGCCGGCATGGTGCGCGAACCCCTGGCGGATGTATTTCAGGAGCCGCAGGCGCACAGCGACCTGGAACTGGAGCTTAATGCGCTGGTTCGCCGCCACTTTCCGCACTGGGGCGCCCGCGATTTGCTGGGAGGAAAATAACCATGTCCGGTCCGCTGCACGTTTCGCCGGACGAAAATGTCGTCTGGCACGACCATCCCGTGGCCCGGGAGGAACGCGAGCGCCTGCATGGCCATCAGGGTACGGTACTGTGGTTCACCGGCCTGTCCGGATCGGGTAAATCTACCGTGGCGGGCGCCCTTGAGCAGGCGCTGCATCAGTTGGGGGTCAGCACCTACCTGCTCGACGGCGACAATGTGCGCCACGGCCTGTGCCGCGATTTGGGTTTTAACGATGCGGACCGGCGGGAAAATATCCGGCGGGTGGGCGAGGTGGCCCGCCTGATGGTGGATGCGGGACTGGTGGTGCTGACCGCGTTTATCTCGCCGCACCTCTCGGAGCGCGCCATGGTGCGCGATCTGCTCCCCGCCGGGCGCTTTATCGAAATCTACGTGGATACGCCCCTGGCCATTTGCGAAGCCCGCGATCCCAAAGGTTTGTATAAAAAAGCCCGCGCCGGCGAACTGCGCGATTTCACCGGCATCGACTCGGCTTACGAGGCGCCGGAGCGGCCGGATATTCATCTTGATGGCCAACAATTGGTAACACATTTGACCCGCCATTTATTAGACGTGCTGCGCAGTCGCGTTATTATCGGTTCCTGAGAAGCCAAATCGGCGGCGCGCTGCGGCGCGGCACCGTATCATGAGCCCAGGAAGCGAGATTAATGCTGAATGTCACCCAATCAAAGCGCGTTATGCCGGTAAAACTGACCAAAGCCCCGGGTGTCGAACGCGGCGCGGAAGAACCGGCCTATGGCTTTTGGGGGGCGATGGCGGGTTTTATTTTCTACTGGCTGGCTTTTGCCGTTCCCATTCTGCTCTATGGCGCCAATGCATTATTCTTCCTGCTCTACACTTGGCCGTTCTTTCTGGCGTTAATACCGGTGTCGGTATTGATTGGCCTGATCTTCAGCGTGCTGTTGGCCGGGCGTCTATTATTGATGATCCTGTGCATCGGCGTATCGGTTTTCTGCCTCTTCTGGTTAGTTTTCGCACAGCTTACGGGGTGGTAAATTTCGCCGCGGGAGTTACGTGCGGTAACAAACCGTAAAAAAGCATCAACAATCAGCGCAATAAAGCAGCTTTCAAGGGTTTTACCCCTTCATTTTGTCACCCGGTGTGGAGTCCTGCCATAAGTTATGGGATGATTGGGCAGTCTTTCAGGGGGCGGGGATGGGAAAACTTACGCTGCTACTATTGGTTCTGCTTGGCTGGCTGCAATATTCTTTATGGCTGGGTAAAAATGGCGTACACGATTTAGTCCGGGTCGAGGATGACGTGTCGGTCCAGCAGGCCGGTAATGCGAAGCTTAAAGCGCGCAACGATCAGTTATTTGCAGAAATCGATGATCTAAACGATGGGCAAGAAGCCATCGAGGAACGATCTCGCAACGAGCTCGGCATGATTAAGCCGGGAGAGAGCTTCTATCGCCTGGTGCCGGACCAGTCTAAACGCCGGTCGGCGGCGCCTGCCGCGCAAGAAAATCAATAATGGGCTCTTTAACGGGGTCTTTCCCCGACGTCATCGCTATTTTGCCGGCCGCCGGCATCGGCAGCCGCATGCAGCGGGACTGTCCTAAGCAATACCTCACCATCGGGGATAAAACCCTGCTTGAGCACGCCATCACGGCGCTGCTGCGCCAGCCGTGCGTGCGTCGGGTGATTGTGGCCATCAGCGCCGGGGATCGTTATTTCGATACGTTGGCCATTGCCGGCGATAGCCGGATAAGCCGGGTAATCGGCGGTCGGGAACGAGCCGATTCCGTCTTGGCCGGCCTGAAGCAAGCGCGGTCGCACGCACAGGACGGCGATTGGGTGCTGGTGCACGACGCCGCCCGCCCTTGCCTGCATCAGGACGATTTAACCCGCCTGCTGGCTATCACCGCCCATACCGCCATCGGCGGCATTCTGGCGACGCCGGTCAGGGATACCATGAAGCGCGCCCGCGCCGTTGCCCCGGATCATGCGCCAGAAGCCATTATCGGCGAAACGGCCATTGATCATACGGTGGATCGCCAAAATTTGTGGCATGCCCTGACCCCGCAACTGTTCCCCTTGTCCCTGCTGGAAGCCTGCCTGACCCGCGCGCTCAGCGAGGGCGCCCGGATCACCGATGAAGCCTCGGCGCTGGAGTATTGCGGCTACCAGCCTTTGCTGGTGGCCGGCCGCGGGGATAACATTAAAGTCACGCGGCCGGAAGATTTAGCCCTGGCGCGGTTTTACTTTACCCAATTGCAGCAAGAATCCCTGGCGTAGCGTTGTCGCGGCGCTTAAGCAACCTACTTAAGCGCCGCGGTTGATTAACGCGTTTATTCGCGCATCTATGCATTACCACGCGCGCCCATATCACAAGGAGAACCGAAAATGCGTATCGGTCATGGTTTTGATGTTCATAAATTCGGCGGGCCGGGCCCGTTGATTATCGGCGGCGTGCGTATACCTTACGCGCAGGGCCTGCTGGCTCATTCCGACGGCGATGTGGCGCTGCATGCCGCGACGGATGCCCTGCTTGGCGCCGCCGCGCTCGGGGATATCGGTAAATTATTCCCAGATACCGATGCCGCCTATAAAAATGCCGACAGCCGCGGATTGTTGCGCGAAGCCTGGCGCCGCATCCAGGCGAAAGGCTACCGTTTGGGCAATATCGATATCACTATTATTGCCCAGGCGCCGAAAATGGCCCCGCATATCCCGCAAATGCGCGTCCATCTGGCGGAAGACCTGCAATGCCATATGGACGATGTCAATGTCAAGGCGACCACCACCGAACAGCTGGGTTTCACCGGGCGTGGCGAAGGCATCGCCTGCGAGGCGGTGGTGTTGCTGCTAAAAGCGCAATGATAAATCCCCTTAATCACCAAGAACTGTTCTGGCTGCACGGTAAACCTGCGGCCAGCGGTATCATCAAGGCGCGGCCCGAGGATTTCCTGGTCATGGAAGATCTGGGATTTATCCCCGACGGCGAGGGTGAGCATGTGCTGGTACGGCTGCGAAAAAGCGGCTGCAACACGGCGTTCGTCGCCGAAGCGCTGGCGAAATTCGCCGCCATCCCGGCCCGCGCCGTGAGCTACGCCGGGCTAAAAGACCGCCATGCGGTCACCGAGCAGTGGTTTTGCCTGCATTTGCCGGGCAAAGACGCGCCGGATTTCACCGCGTTTCACCTGGAAGGCTGCGAGGTTATCCAGGTTACACGGCATCTGCGCAAACTGCGCATCGGCACCCTGAAGGGCAATGCGTTTACCCTGGTCCTGCGCGAAATCAACGATCGCGCGGCGGTAGAACAGCGTCTGGAGAGTATCGTCCGCGACGGGGTGCCCAACTATTTCGGCAGCCAGCGCTTCGGCCATCACGGCAATAATATCGATCGGGCGCTGCGCTGGGCGCGGGATGAAATCAAGGTGAAAGAGCGCAGCAAACGCAGCTTTTATCTCTCCGCCGCCCGCAGCGCGCTGTTTAACCTGGTCGTCAGCGAACGGCTGCGGCGCCTGGGCCGCTGGCAGGTGCTGGCCGGGGATGCGCTGCAACTTACCGGCCGGGGCAGCTGGTTTATCGCCACGCAGGACGATATGCCCACGCTGCCGGAGCGCGTGGCCCAAGGCGAACTGAGCCTGACCGCGCCTTTGCCCGGGGACGGATTGCCCGGCAGTGCCGGGGAGGCGTTGGCGTTTGAGCAGGAATGCCTGGCCGGCCAACCGGAGCTGTTGGCATTATTGGCCCGTGAGCGGGTAGAACCGGCCCGCCGGGCTATACTGCTGAAACCGGCCGACATGCGCTGGTCGTGGCAGCATGATAGCGTGCTGACGCTGTCCTTTGCCCTGCCCGCGGGCTGCTTCGCCACCAGCGTAGTGCGGGAACTGCTGGACGCGACGGCTGATATCGCATTATAGGGCCGGGTAACCGCGCACGGCGTGAATTTTGTTTATCAGTAGGGATTGCAGGCTTCACCGCCGTGGCGTTTCATGCCATTATTGCTTTTATTTGCCACCCGTAAATCCGGACATTCGTTTGGGGTGACGGGGCGGTTTTTTGCCCAATGGGTGGGCGGCGCGTTTAAAAACTACTCATAATTAATAAAGCTAATAACGATATGCGCATACTGCTGAGTAATGATGATGGAATCCATGCGCCCGGCATCCAGTTGCTGGCGGACGCCATGCGTCGATTTGCCGACGTACAGGTGGTTGCGCCCGATCGCAACCGCAGCGGATCGTCAAATTCATTGACCCTGGATGTCCCGCTGCGCACCATTAAACAAAGCAACGGGGATATCGCGGTACAGTCCGGCACCCCCACCGACTGCGTGTATCTCGGTGTGAATGCCCTGATGCGCCCCAGTCCCGATATCGTGGTTTCCGGCGTTAACGCCGGCGCCAATCTGGGCGATGATGTCATCTATTCCGGCACGGTGGCCGCCGCCATGGAGGGGCGTCACCTGGGATTGCCCGCGCTGGCCGTCTCCCTTAACGGCACCCGGCACTACGACACCGCCGTGACCGTCGCGTGCCGGCTGATTCGCGCGCTGACCAGCGAGCCGCTGCGGACCGGCAAAATACTTAATATTAACGTGCCCGATGTGCCCCTGGCGGCCATCAAGGGGATCAGGGTGACCCGCTGCGGCAGCCGCCATCCGGCGAATCAGGCCATCCGGCAGTTGGACCCGCGCGGGCATGAAATGTTCTGGATCGGACCGCCGGGAGAAATGTTCGACAACGGTCCCGATACCGATTTTGCCGCTATTGAACAAGGATACGTCTCCATTACGCCGCTACAGGTGGATTTAACCGCTTATTCCGCCCAATCGGTGCTCACGTCTTGGCTGGAAAATGCGGAGGTCAGCGGCAAATGGTAAACCGGCGCACACAGGCATTATTGGACCAACTCCGCCAACAGGGGATCCAGGACGAGCGGCTGCTACAGGCCATCGAATCGGTACCGCGCGAGCGCTTTATCGACGAAGCCTTTGAGCATAAGGCCTATGATAATACCGCGTTGCCCATCGGTTCCGGCCAGACCATCTCGCAGCCTTATATCGTTGCCCGCATGACCGAGCTGCTGCGCCTTGAACCCACTTCCCGCGTATTGGAAATCGGCACCGGCTCGGGTTATCAGACCGCCATCCTGGCGCACCTGGTGCAGCATGTTTGTTCGGTCGAACGGATCAAAAAACTCCAGTGGCAGGCCAAGCGCCGCCTGAAACAGCTAGATTTGCATAATGTATCCACCCGCCATGGCGACGGCTGGCTTGGCTGGCCTTCCCGCGGGCCGTTTGACGCCATTATCGTCACCGCCGCGCCGCCGGAAATCCCATCCGCGTTAATGGCCCAGCTCGACGAGGGCGGCATCATGGTCTTGCCGGTGGGGGAGGATACCCAGGATTTGACCACCGTCCGGCGCCAGGGAGGCGAATTCATGGTGGAAACCGTCGAGGCCGTACGTTTTGTCCCCCTGATTCGTGGGGAACTGGCATAATCCGCCGCCTATTTTCCCTTTCTCCCTGCTTCCTTGGCGCCCCGCGCGGCGGTTTAAATTTCTATACAACTGTTTTATGGCGCCTTCCGGTGGATGTTGCTAGCATTAACTGCATAAAATTAAACTTTCGGAAATAGCTGAAAATACTCTCATTCATGAAGTAATGAGAGAAAATAGGATGTATAACGATAATGTCTGGCATATTTGGAATGATGATTGGCTTTGCTGCCATAGGGGAGAGATGAGCATGGGAAGCCCAAAGCGCTATTGGCGCCGCCTTGCGGTATGTTCGATGGCCAGTATATGGTTGGCGGGATGCGCCAGTGACGATACTTCAGCACCAATCAGTAGCGTGGGCGGCGATAACAACGGCGGCATGACGAGCCCCGCCCCGGTACAGAGACCGAAATTACAGCCGCCGGCGCAATCACAAGCGCTGGCGCAACGGCCGCAATTACAATCACAACCACAGCCGCAACCGGTGCAACAACCGGCATTGCAACCGCAGGTTGGCGCGGCTGGAAACATCAGCCCGGTTAACCGATCGCCCCAGGGCACGATTGTTTATAACCGAAGTTATACCACTATTCCAAAAGGTTCCTATGGCGGATCTACCTATCAGGTCAAACCTGGTGATACATTGTTCTATATTGCCTGGATTACCGGAAATGATTACCGTGATTTGGCAAAAAGGAATAATATTCCGGAACCTTATGGGTTGAACGTTGGTCAGACATTACAGGTAAGTAACGGAACGGCACCTCTCACCGGCAGCAGTACGCCGCCGGCAAGCGGCGGCGGGATGTTGGCAGGGAGCGCAAGCAATCCGGTCAGCGCGGGCGCCAGTGTCGCAACCAACTCACCTGAGAATACGAAAATGCTGAGTTCGGGTATTGATTCTCAAGCAAACAATGAGTATTCTGAAGATTCAGGTAAACAGAATGTAGGGAAAATGTTGCCATCAAATGGCGGCAAAATGTTACCCACATCGGGTGCAGTTGTTGCGACAACCGCGCCTGTTACCGCCCCCAGCTCAACGTCAAGCAGTACAGCGTCTGGCAACACTGCGATAACCGGTTGGCGCTGGCCAGCGGACGGGAAGATAATTGATAACTTTTCTGCATCAGAAGGCGGAAACAAAGGGATCGATATTTCCGGTTCACGCGGTCAAGCCATCCTGGCAACTGCCGGCGGACGAGTTGTCTACGCAGGCAACGCGCTGCGAGGGTACGGAAATCTGATAATCATCAAACATAATGATGATTACCTGAGTGCATATGCCCATAACGATACGATGCTGGTCCGGGAACAACAAGAGGTAACAGCCGGACAGAAAATCGCTACCATGGGTAGCACGGGGACCAGCTCGGTTAGATTGCATTTTGAAATTCGTTACAAGGGGAAATCCGTAAACCCGCTGCGTTATCTTCCGCAGCGATAAATTGGTCGGAATATTTAGCTATTCTGTCCTGGGATCACGGGTAGGAGCCATTTATGAGCCAAAACACGCTGAAAGTTAACGAGTCACATGAAGATGCCGAGTTCGATGAGAACGGAGTTGAAATATTTGACGAGAAAGCGTTAATCGACGAGCCCGCTGACAATGATTTAGCGGAAGAAGAGTTGTTATCCCAGGCGGCGAGCCAACGCGTCCTGGATGCCACACAGCTTTACTTGGGTGAGATTGGATACTCCCCGCTGCTCACCGCAGAAGAAGAAGTTTATTTTGCAAGACGTGCACTTCGGGGTGATGTTGCCTCACGACGTCGTATGATTGAAAGCAACCTGCGGCTGGTGGTAAAAATCGCCCGCCGTTACGGCAACCGCGGACTGGCGTTACTGGATTTGATCGAGGAAGGTAACCTCGGGCTTATCCGGGCGGTGGAAAAATTCGACCCTGAAAGAGGGTTCCGTTTCTCTACTTACGCCACCTGGTGGATTCGCCAGACCATTGAACGGGCAATCATGAACCAAACCCGTACCATTCGTCTGCCTATCCATATCGTAAAAGAGCTTAACGTTTATTTACGTACCGCCAGAGAGCTGTCCCATAAGTTGGATCATGAACCAAGCGCGGAAGAAATTGCCGAACAGCTTGATAAACCGGTCGATGACGTCAGCCGCATGCTGCGTCTTAACGAGCGCATCACTTCGGTCGACACCCCGCTGGGCGGTGACTCCGAAAAAGCCTTGTTAGATATTTTATCCGACGAGAAAGAAAGCGGGCCTGAAGACACCACCCAAGACGATGATATGAAGCAAAGTATCGTTAAGTGGCTGTTCGAACTCAACGCCAAGCAGCGTGAAGTGCTGGCCCGTCGTTTCGGTTTGTTAGGTTATGAAGCCGCCACGCTTGAAGATGTAGGTCGTGAAATCGGTTTGACCCGCGAACGCGTTCGTCAAATCCAGGTTGAAGGCTTGCGTCGTCTGCGCGAAATCCTGCAGGGGCAGGGGCTGAATCTGGAGGCTCTGTTTCGGGAGTAATGCCTCCTGAAAACCAGAGACGGCAGATATTGCGAAAAAGGTAGGTTTTTCGCCATTCTCCGGATTCATTAGCCAATAAAAAACGGCGGGGTTGATTCCCGCCGTTTTTTTATGTCTGCGATTCCAGATGCCGTTTACACCATGGCCTTCAGGCGATACAGCCACTCCAATGCTTGGCGCGGCGACAGTGAATCCGGGTCCAATCCTTCCAGGGCCGACACGGCCGGCGCGGTCTCTTCCTGCGGCGGTTGCAGGAGCGAAAGCTGCGAACCCTCCACGGTGCTGCCGGTGGCGCTGTTGGATAAGGTCTCCAGCTCCTTGAGCTTTTGCCGCGCCCGCTTGATCACCTCGCGCGGCACCCCCGCCAGCGCCGCTACCGACAGGCCGTAGCTTTTACTGGCCGCGCCGTCCTGTACGGTATGCATAAAGGCGATGGTCTCGCCCTGTTCCAGCGCGTCCAGATGGACATTCACCACTCCTTCCATTTTTTCCGGCAGCGTGGTCAGCTCGAAATAGTGGGTGGCGAACAGCGTCATGGCTTTAATCCGGCCGGCCAGGCATTCGGCACAGGCCCAGGCCAGCGATAAACCGTCATAGGTCGACGTGCCGCGGCCGATTTCATCCATCAGCACCAGGCTTTGCGGGGTGGCGTTATGTAAAATATTGGCCGTTTCGGTCATCTCCACCATAAAGGTCGAGCGGCCGGACGCGAGATCGTCCGCCGCGCCCACGCGGGTAAAGATGCGATCTACCGGGCCTATCACCGCCTGCGCGGCCGGCACGAAACTACCGATATACGCCATCAGCACAATCAGGGCGTTTTGGCGCATGTAGGTGCTTTTCCCGCCCATATTCGGGCCGGTGATAATCAGCATCCGCCGCTGCGCGGAGAGCGACAGCGGATTAGCGATAAACGGCTCGCTTAATACGCGTTCCACTACCGGATGGCGCCCGGCGGTAATTTTAATCCCCGGCTGTTCGCAAAGGGTGGGGCAAACATAATTCAGGGTTTCGGCCCGCTCCGCCAGGTTGCTCAGCACGTCCAGTTCCGACAACGCCGCCGCGCACTGCTGTAATGGCGCCAGGTGGGGCAACAGCAGATCGAACAACTGATCGTAGAGGGCTTTTTCCAGCGCCAGCGCTTTCCCTTTAGAGGTCAGCACCTTGTCTTCATATTCTTTTAGCTCGGGAATAATATAGCGTTCGGCATTTTTCAGCGTCTGGCGGCGCACATAGTGAATCGGCGCCTGGTGGCTTTGCCCGCGGCTCAATTGGATATAATAACCGTGCACGGCGTTAAACCCGACCTTAAGGGTATCAAGCCCGGTCCGTTCGCGTTCGCGGATTTCCAGGCGATCCAGATAGTCGGTGGCGCCGTCGGCCAGCGCCCGCCACTCGTCAAGTTCCGCATTATAACCGGGCGCGATGACGCCCCCGTCGCGCACCAGCACCGGCGGCGCCTCGACCACCGCGCGTTCAAGCAGCACCCGCAGTTCATCAAACAGCCCGACCTGCGCCAGCAAATGCCGGATATGTTCGGTGGGTTGCGTGGACAGGACCTGGTGGATGGCCGGCAGTTGCTGGAACGCGTGGCGCATGCGCGCCAAATCCCGCGGACGGGCCGAGCGCAGCGCCAGCCTGGCCAGCACGCGCTCCAAATCCCCTACCTGATGCAGCAGCGGCTGTAATTCGGCGCAGGGCTCCTGCAGGCTCTTGATGGCCTGCTGGCGATGGGTGAGGGCGGCGAGATCCCGGGTGGGCATATGCAGCCAGCGTTTAAGCATCCGGCTGCCCATCGCCGTAACGCTATGATCCAGGATTTCCGCCAGCGTATTGTCAAAACCGCCGCTCAGGTTTTGGGTCAGTTCCAGATTACGCCGGGTGGCGGCGTCCATCACGATGCCGTCCTGCTGCCGCTCCAGGGTAATGGCGCGGATATGGGGCAAGGAAGTACGCTGGGTATCCTTGACGTATTGCAGCAGACAGCCGGCGGCCCGCAGGGCGGCGGCGGCACGCTCGATGCCGAACCCGTTCAAGTCGCGGGTGCCGAACTGCAAGTTGAGCTGCTGGCGGGCGGTGGCCAGTTCAAATTCCCAAATCGGACGACGTCGCAGCCCGCGGCGGTGCTCGATCAACCCCATGTCCTGCAAGGTTTCGGGAAACAGCAGTTCGGCGGGATTGGTACGCTGCAGCTCGGCGGCCATGGCTTCGGCATCGGCCGGTTCACAGACCAGGAAACGCCCGGAGCTGATATCCAGGGTGGCGTAACCGAAGCCCTGCGGCTCCTGCCACACGGCGGCCAGCAGGTTATCCTGCCGTTCATTGAGCAGCGCTTCGTCGCTCAGGGTGCCCGGCGTGACGATGCGCACCACGCGCCGTTCCACCGGCCCTTTGGCGGCGGCCGGATCGCCGATTTGCTCGCAAATGGCCACCGACTCGCCCAACTGCACCAGCTTGGCCAGATAAGTCTCCACCGCATGATAAGGCACGCCGGCCATCGGAATCGGTTCACCGGCGGACTGCCCGCGTTTGGTCAGGGAAATATCCATTAGCTGAGACGCGCGTTTGGCATCATCATAAAACATCTCATAGAAATCGCCCATCCGGTAGAACAGCAGGATATCCGGATGCTGCGCCTTCAGGCGCAGGTACTGCTGCATCATGGGGGTGTGGCTATCTAAAATATCGGTATCATTCATTCGCTTAATCTTGGTAACCCATTGAATTTTATGAAAGGCGGCCAGGTTGTCCGCTACCTTGCCCGCTGACGAAATCAACCCGTTTTCTACCGCTATACTAGCTCAGGGGCCGCCAAACTGACACCGGTAAAAACGAATACTGCCGGCCGGCTTCACGCTGCCGGCGCAAGGGGCAATGATTGACATCGTGGCTGGCGCAACGGGCGCGAAACCGGATTCACATGTCCAGAACGATAATGCCGAGGCGGCTCATCAATCCTTCAACCTGATGGCTATCAAGCTTTACCCCATCCAGATCCTGGCTGCGTATATCCAGTTCCCCCAGCTCGGAGCCGGTTAAATCACAGTGCCTGAAGGAGGCTGAACGCCAGTCGAAGGCCTGAAATTCACCGCCGGAAAGGTCGGAACCGTCAAAAGTCGCGCCGGTGATATGGGCGCCGCTCCAGCGATTTTCCCATAGCTCGCATTTTTCCAGGATAACCTTGGAGAAATTGGCATAACTGAGATTGCTTTTCGTGATGTAGGCGCTGCAAAACCAGGTGCGGGTGGTAATCATATTCATAAAGCTGGCGCCCCTGAAATCAGCGCCCTGCGCTCGGCACTCGCTGATTTCAATTCCCAGCCCGTTGGCGTGGCGAAAATCGGCCATCGACAGATCGCAGCGCTTGAAGCTGGCGTCCTTGAGCTGGGCGCGGCCGAAATTACACCCTTTCTGGTTCTCGCCGTCCCAGAAATGACAGTCGGTAAAACGCGTGTCGCTCAGATCGGCGCCGGAGAAATCGCAATCCATAAAACGCAGCCCGACCAGCTCCGCGCCGGTGAATTCGCCGCGCTGAATTTTTTCATTTTTCCTGATAATGGTATCCATGCCGTTTACCCGTTGAATGATTTGCGTCAGGAATCTTATCATCCTATTTACGGGCATGGGGCAAATAATGGATACTCCCGCTGAGCGCGCCATGATTTATGCCGCGCTGATAATAATATGGTTCGCGTCGATTACGCCCATGCGGGACAAGGGAAATACCATGGCAGGTTACCAACCACCTTATCACGCCGTTTATTGCCTTTATGCTGGATAAATTGGTGGCGGCATTAACGGAAGGTATCAACGCGCAGCCACCTTCTTGCGGTACAAATGCCAGTACAAAATCCCGATCCGCTTACGGTCTCGGAGCAGCGGATTCTCGGTCTTATCGCCACGCGTCCGGCAATCACCATTGCGCAAGTGGCGGATCGGTTTATGCTTAACCGGCGCACCGTCGAGCGCAATCTGAAGTCATTACAGGCCCAAGGCCGGCTGGCGCGAGTCGGGGCGACCAAAAGCGGATATTGGCAGGTGATTTAATCGGATCGCAAACCGCCGCCGATACGTTATCATATCCGTTGCAACCCGCGTCTTGTCGGCGTGATGATCGTGACTATCTGAGGTTCTAACCCGTGTTGGAAAATATCGGCATCATCAATCTCTGGACGTATCTGGCGGGTCTGGTCTTTATTATTCTTCTGCCCGGCCCCAATTCCCTGTTTGTGCTAAAAACCGGCGCTTCCCACGGCGTAAGAGCGGGTTATAAAGCCGCGCTCGGAGTATTTATCGGCGACGCCATTCTGATATTCCTGGCGTATCTGGGTGTGGCATCGCTGATTAGAACTTCGCCGTTGCTGTTCGCGTTCGTGCGTTATCTGGGAGCCTTCTACCTGCTGTATATGGGCGTTAGCATCCTGCACGCCAATTTTATCAGCAAGCGCAGCGCCGGGCCGCAACAGGCCGCGCAGGCGAAAAACGTCTTCAGGAAATCCCTTACGCTAAGCCTGACCAACCCGAAGGCGATTTTGTTTTATGTGTCGTTTTTCGTCCAGTTCATTAATTTCAACTATCCGCATACCTGGCTGTCCTATACCGTCCTGGCCGTTATGCTGGAAGCGTTGAGTTTCAGCTACCTGACGGTACTGATTTTCGGCGGCGCGGCGATGGCGGGGTTTTTCCGGCGCAGGCATATCCTGGCCAAAGTGGGCAACGGAATGATCGGCCTGTTCTTTATGGGTTTTGCCGCCAGGCTCGCCACCCTCTCCTCCTGATCGCTCGGCGCCATGGCGCACCCGCGCAGGTAGCTTAGGGCGCGTAACCGCTCCCGCCGGCAGAGCGCTATCTTAACGACCCACAAAACGATAAAATAGCCGCCTACAGTATTTTATTATTTGATTTTATTAGTTTTTATAATTTCTTGAGGTTTTATCATGCAACAATTGCCAAATTGCCCCAACTGCCATTCGGAATTTACCTGGCAGGACGGCGCCCAATTGAACTGCCCGGAATGCGGCCACGTATGGTCGCTGGAAGGCGATGCGCAGCTTGAGGACGAGGGGCTGGTGGTGCGGGACGCGAATGGTAATTTACTGGCGGACGGCGACGCCGTGACGGTCATCAAGGATTTGAAAGTGAAGGGCAGTTCCACGCCGCTGAAAATAGGCACTAAAGTTAAAAGCATTCGCCTCGTGGCGGGGGATCATAATATCGACTGCTTTATAGACGGTTTTGGCGCCATGAAACTTAAATCCGAGTTTGTGAAAAAAATTAACTAATGCGCTCTCTCGCCCGGCAGCTTGAGGAAACCGTGCTGCCGTTGTCGGGAATTTGGGATCAAGATCATATTCCTGTTTTTTCGCGACAGACAATGCCTTACCATAGCGTTCTCTTTTTCTTGCATGGCTATATGGATATCCGATGCGTCACTTGGCTGCCCTCCTGCCTCTGCTCACGTTGCTCGCTGCTTGCAGCAATAAGCCAATCCCCCCGGCCGCCGCCCCCCATGGCAATCCCTTTAAAGGTGGTTTCCTGCTGGCGCCGGGCAATGCCGGTGCCCTGCCGAACGGCGACTTTGCGTCTAATCCGAATGCGGTCCGGTTTGTTGATAAAATGGTGCGGGAACACGGTTTTGACCGCCAGCAGTTGCATGATGTGCTGGCCCAGACGCAAAGGCTGGACTGGGTGTTGCGCCTGATGGACCGGCAGGCGCCCTCGTCCCTACCGCCATCAGGCCCCAACGGCGCGTGGCTACGTTATCGCAGTAAGTTCATCACGCCGGACAATGTGCAAAACGGCGTCGCTTTCTGGAATCAATATAACGATGCGCTGCAACGCGCCTGGCGGGAATATGGCGTACCGCCGGAGATTATTGTCGGCATCATCGGGGTCGAGACCCGCTGGGGCAGGGTGATGGGCAAGACCCGCATCATCGATGCGTTGGCGACCCTGGCCTTCGATTATCCGCGCCGCGCCGATTATTTTACGGGCGAGCTGGAAACTTTTCTGCTAATGGCCCGCAGCGAAGGGGATGACCCGCTGGCTTTGCGCGGGTCTTATGCCGGCGCCATGGGATATGGCCAGTTTATGCCCTCATCGTTCAAAAGCTATGCGGTGGATTTTGATGGCGACGGACATATCAATCTATGGGAGCCGGTGGATGCCATCGGCAGCGTCGCCAATTACTTTAAAGCCCACGGCTGGACCAAAGACGGCGCGGTGGCGGTGCCGGCCAGCGGCCAGGCACCCTTTTTGGAATATGGCTTCAATAGCCATTACCCGCTCTCCGCCCTAAGCGCTGCGGGGCTGGCGCCGCAGGGAACTCTGGGTAATTACCAGGAGGCGGGCCTGCTGCGCCTTGATATTGGCAGTGGTTACCAATACTGGTACGCCTTGCCCAATTTTTATACCATCACCCGTTATAATCACAGCATTCATTACGCCATGGCGGTATGGCAGTTGGGAACGGCGGTTGGCAGGGCGCGGCAGGGGAACTGAGCGACCATGTAATTTGATAAGGAAGGGCGGCAGGCGTTCTTGCCGCCGTTTGATGATGTAAATATACTAGCCCAGCCTGTCTATTTTTTCCTAATTATCTATTCTTACAGCATTTTTATAACCCAATAACCGAAAAGAAAATAGGTTATTTCCGGTTAATTATTATTAAATAAATGACAACGTATCCGCTGCTCGCCATTACACCCGTCGCCGTTCATGGCAATGGTGGGACGCAGCAATAGGGAATGCTTACATTCGTCATGATAAAAAGGATTGAATTTTTTATGCCGCCGTTATATTTACCGAACTCGGGTTCATGTCCCGATATTTACCGCAAAATAAATAGTACTACCCTGGCCGATAGTCTCCATTTTGTTAATGAAAGCCGATCTTCACGGCGCTTGGGACAAGAGCTGGATGAAGCTCGGCAAATTGAAAATATTGACGTTTTAATTGAACCGCTGATAAACAGCTCAGAAATCCTTTGCCGAAACCTGGATGGATTAAACAGCGATTTACTGGCCACCCTCTTGCCCGGGGAACTGCACACGGCGGAAAACATGCTGGCGAATATGGAAAAACTGCTGCATCACGGCGGGGAAACCTCGTTAACCACCCGCCCAGGCACAGCCGAGCACCAGCTTGTCATGCACCTGGGCTACGAGTTGCGCCAGCATCCCGCGGCCGGTTTTGTGGAACGCGGCAGGATAATGGCCGATTTTATCGGCGCCGTTATGAGTAACGATTATACCCTGATGGCCGGCAATACGGCGCGCAGAATGGCGAATGTCATCTCCGTGGCCACGCGTACCGGCACCATCGTGGCCTTGACCACTTTATTGCGGCAACTGATTGGTTTTAGCGTGGAAAATAACTTTCGCGCCTTTAACGCCGCCTCATCCCTATCGCCCCGGGTCGTCGCGGCAATCGCCTCGATGCTTATCGGGCCTGGCCTGAATCTGGCCGGCGCTATCCGTGATGAAAGAAATGGCGCAGCCACCGCTTCCTCCCGGGCTTCCCGGATTGTGATGGGATTGCTAAGCGCCGGTGGGTTAATGCTTGCCATCGGCTATCGGCCCTCGACGGCAACAGGGCCGTTAATGGGGTCTTTTAGCGTACAAACCGCGGCCTATACGCTGAGCCGGGATCTGATTCAGCTATTTTTCCCGCTGCATGATAACGGCGGATTTAATGCCACCGGCCTGATTTTTTCCAGCCTGTTTTACGGCCTGGCCCAATGGGGACTAGGCGAATTCATGGAATATTTCGCACCGCAATCGGGAGCGGGATACGCCATGGCACAGGCGGACAGGGTCGCGGAACAAGTGACGAATTGGGCCTGTGCCGCCAGCATTACCGCCGCGGCGATAAAACCGAATCTGATGCACGATCTGCTGCGTAGCGCCCTTAATTCGCTGGCTGAAATTTTCGACGATCTACAGCGGCCAGCGCTGATGCGTTTTTTTGCCGGCCCCCAGGCGGCGGCGGTTCGGGCCGATGCGGTCAATCTCGCCGGTCAGGCGCCGCAGCCGGCGGATGGCGTGCGTATCGGCATGGATCGGCCGCGCATCGGCGCCGGGTCTTGGCCAACCGCCGCGCAGATTGCCGATCAATTCCTTACCGTCAACGCTATGCGCACCTCGATGTTTGAAGCCATAGTGAGTACGGCGCTAACGGTGGCATCGGCGCTCGACGACACGAGATTAGCCAAAGAAGACCGGGCCTTGGTGGTGAATTCGGTGATCGCCGGGCTGGTCATCATCGGTTACCCGGCGTTTATCGGGGCTAATCTCTCAAAAGCGCCGTGCCCAAAAGAGCAAAACTAATACGATACCTATCATATGCCATGGGATTTAACCAATCGCCGGCGGATATCCCATGGTATTAATCGGCTCGTTTTCCTACAGGGTCGCTAATGCTTCCCGTCAAATCCGCTACCGCCGCCGCGCTAAACTTAATGTGCGGTTACAGTGCGTTTTTTTGCTTAACCCCGATCCCCTCAATAGCACCCATTGCCCCTTCACCAGGGCTGAACCGATTGAAAACGCTGGACAGTTGCGTCATATTAACTTGTGGACCACCGACACAAAGCATTAACTCCCTGGCCTGGCTGATTTATCGGATCTATTTCAGGCGAGCCAGGAAGCTCTTAATCCCAATACTATGATATTAAAGAATTTAACGTCTGTTGAAAATTTTATCATTTGATTAATTTTATTCATCTTTTTTTTTATGGTAATGATCTGATGGTACGTTTAAGGTAACCCTATGAGCCCGTATCCTCAGTTTATGAATAAACGGCAATAGTTGGCGCTATCTGTCATGCATATGCCCGTTAAATGGAACCAGATAAGCTGGTGCCGATCACAATCAGGACCAATGCAGACATATGCTAGAATAAGTTTAATCATGAGAAGTTATCGGCTGGCCGCAGCATATGTGGTTTATTCTCACTTTACTTAAGTATTAACCGTAACATAAATTCGCTGAAAGTATTGAGCAAATAATTACGGAAATAAAGTGATTTAACCCCCTGAAATTATTGGTTTGTCAGTTATATGATAAACTATCTCGGCCATGTTTTTCACAGTAAACCGGGGTGTGGCATGGATGGAGCTTTGATTTTCTGTAAAGATGCGATTTTAAGATTTCGTTCCGATTATGATAATTTAACGGCCGTTCCTTTGTTGGCTGTCCAGGCATGTTTAGACATTGATGACCATTTATTCCTCTTACAATACTTTAGGCACCATGTAATCATTGAAGAAGGAACCACCTTATCGCATATATTCTTGGCGATTGAGCCTTGGGCGAAAGTATTAGGTGTCTATCTTGATATGAATGTGGTGGCATATATTGATGAAATCAGGAAACCGTCTCAGGCGCAGTCATTATTTGACTGGATCGGCATTCAAAAAGTGACATCGGTACACCGGGCCTATCTGCATCAGCATATAAAACCGGGGGAAAATTTTGACATGTACTTCAATCGTGAGCGAACACCGACCCGGCGTTTTGATATTGAAGTCGTCTGCACCGCCAACGGCTATAAAAATGAAGATAAAGAACACTATAGTATCAGTGGGGATATTCATGCCATCAAAAATGTGCCGGTAGTAGCCAGCGATCGCCAGATTTTAGTCAGTTATGGTTATGAAAAAAACAATTTAATGAATGATGATTATAGCGGAGTCTCCGTCAAAAATAAGATCAGCTATATACAAGGGGAAGTGGTCTTTTTATTTTATGAAGTATTGGAAGCGATTTTTAAGGATGGATTATTCTACAGTTCGCCCCAAGCCGCCAATGATAACCTCGAAACGATCAAAGAGATGGCCGGGTTGATCGACAATGATGGAAACGATAAACCTGAAGCGCCGGGTCCCGAATATTCGGAAAATACTCAGAATGTGAAAAAAGATAAAAAAAACAGTCTTGATATAACTGAAAGGGCATATGACCCTATTCTAGAACATATGCAGGCTGAGCAAGAATCCTGGCAATTTATTAAATCCCGCTGTGATTCAAATAGCGAACTGCCCATCAGGATTGGCCATGTTGCTGAAGCCAAGGTCCCTGAATACCGTTTTTCCAATTTCATTATCAATGAAAATGATTAAGCTTTTTAACCGACGGGAGTTCCGGTGTTCCATAAATGCTATGGGTGCCGGACGTTGGCGTTATCAGCAGGGTGCTAACGGCGGCATGCCCGAAGATGACGCCGGTTAAGGCGCCATGGAGTCGTCCCTATGGGAAGTTATTACTCATAACGGCGAAAATACGTTTCCAGTTTGACCTGCAGTTTACTGAGCACGGTACTAAACATGAGGTAGATAACGGCCGCTTCAATATAAAGAATCAGCGGCTCATAGGTTACGGAAACAATACGTTGCGCGGCCAGGAACATTTCCGGGACGGTGATCACCGCCGCGAGCGACGTATCTTTGATCAACGAAATAAACGAGTTGGCCAAGGGCGGCAGCGATACGAATACCGACTGGGGTAGAATCACGCGCTGCATGGCCTGGTTGCTGCTCATGCCAATGGCATAGGCCGCTTCCCATTGTACTTTGGGTACCGACAAAATCGCGCCGCGAATAATTTCCGAACTATAAGCACCGACGCTCATAATAAAGCCAATCAGCGCGGCCGGAAATGCATCAAGCGTAATGCCGACGCTGGGCAGGCCATAAAAAATGAGGAACAGCTGTACCAGCAACGGGGTACCACGAATCACCCAGACATAAAAATCGGCTATTCCCTTCAGCGGTTGCGGGCCGTATAGCCGAACCAATGCGAGCACAAAACCCACTGCCAACCCGCCGATAAAGGAGAGTATCGCCAGCGGGATAGTGAACATAAGCCCGGCGGAAAACAACCGCCAAAAGGAGTCCAACATGAGTTGTAGCCAGGCTGGCATCTGCTAGAACTCCTTACCTGGAAACATTATTTAGACACATCCTGACCAAAATAGCGGATAGAAATAGTCTTGTACGTACCGTCGGCCTTCACTTCATCCAGCGCGGTGTTTAAGGCTTTCACCAATTCGGGTTGATCTTTACGAATCAGAATGCCGGACGGCGCATTGGCATCTTGGGAAGCCGCGATTTTCAGCGGTGCGTTCGGTTTTTGTTTCTTGAAATCCAGGAATGACAAATTGTCATTCAGCGTAGCGACCGCGCGGCGGCTCAACACCAGCTCCAGCGATTGGTTAAAACCGTCGGTGGGCACCAGGTCGGCACCATATTTTGTCGCAATCTGCGAGTAGTTGCTGGTCAGGCTTTGCGCCGCTTTCTGGCCCTTCAAATCTTCAAAAGACTTGATGGTGGTATTATCATCGCGGGTAATCAGCACGACCTTGGAATCGATATACGGTTTGGAAAAATCATATTTGGCCTGGCGTTCGGGAGTAATCCCCACTTGGTTTATCACCGCGTCATAGCGTTTGGCGTCGAGGCCGGCAATCAGCCCGTCCCAGCGGCCTTCGATAAATTTGGCTTTAACGCCAAGCTTGGCGGCAACGGCACGGCCAAGGTCGACATCGAATCCCACCAGTTTGTCGGCTGAGTCATGAAATGTATAAGGCGAGTAGGTGCCTTCGGTGCCAAAGGTAATGGTGCCAGCGGCTTTAATGGCGGCCAGTCCGTCTTCCGCCTGCGCCTGAACGGCTGAAACCAGCAGAGAGCCTGCTAAAAATGCTAATGTAGTTTTTTTCATCGTTATTCCTGAGAGAGCAAGGTTGAGAAACGCTATGCGCGCGTCCTTGGTATGTCGGGGAATCCTAATCCACTTTAAAATTTCCAATAAATGACATTAAGTAATTAGAAAGTACATAAAATTATAACAGATAGTAAAATAAGAACTTTAGTGCATCAATAGTTAGGTTACAAGGGAAAAATCCGGCTTACTAAATCATTCGCGGAACTGGCTATAATATAGGGATAACCGGTGTTAAAAATGGAAGTTGCCGCGCAAAATCTCCAGCAAGCGGCCTCCAAGAAGGCGGAATTCCGCTCTTTTGACCGCCTTCTCATCAGGATGGGAGTATCATGAACGACAGCGATTTGTTCCAGCTAAGCGCCCGCCTCGGGGCGGCGCTTAAACAACAAGGCAGTTTCATTACCTGCGCCGAATCCTGTACCGGCGGCTGGGTCGCCAAGACCATTACCGACATTTCCGGCAGCGCGGGCTGGTTTGACCGGGGATTTGTGACCTATGGCAATCAGGCCAAATCCGATATGGTGGGCGTCAAAACCAGTACCCTGGAGCGGCACGGCGCGGTAAGCGACCCGGTGGTGCAGGAAATGGCCCAGGGCGCACTGCTGGCGGCATCGGCCGATTACGCGGTGGCCATCAGCGGAATCGCGGGACCGGATGGGGGGACGGTGGAAAAACCGGTCGGAACGGTGTGGTTTGGTTTCGCCAGCAAGCACCAGGCCCCGTTTTCCCAGCTTATGCATTTCGAAGGGGGGAGGGATGATGTCCGGCGTCAGGCGGTACATTTTGCCCTAAAAACCCTGTTGGACACATTTCTCTAAAAATGTACTTGATACTGTATGATTGTACAGTATAATTAGCGGCAGTATCGGCATAGAAGTTTGGCGAAAAGAGGGTAGCGATGTCGCTCCCTGCTTGATAGGAGTTGAAATGGCTATTGATGAGAATAAACAAAAGGCGTTAGCAGCAGCGTTAAGCCAGATTGAAAAGCAATTTGGCAAGGGCTCTATCATGCGCCTGGGTGAAGATCGCTCAATGGATGTTGAAACGATCTCCACGGGTTCTCTTTCCCTGGATATTGCGTTGGGCGCCGGCGGCCTGCCCATGGGACGCATCGTGGAAATCTATGGGCCCGAGTCTTCCGGTAAAACCACCCTGACCCTGCAAGTGATTGCTTCCGCACAGCGTGAAGGCAAAACCTGCGCCTTTATAGATGCCGAACATGCCCTTGATCCGATTTATGCCAAAAAACTTGGCGTGGATATCGATAACCTGCTGTGCTCGCAGCCGGACACCGGCGAGCAGGCCCTGGAAATCTGCGACGCTTTAACCCGCTCCGGCGCGGTTGACGTCATCATCGTCGACTCCGTGGCGGCATTGACCCCCAAGGCGGAAATCGAAGGGGAAATCGGCGACTCCCATATGGGGTTGGCGGCGCGCATGATGAGCCAGGCCATGCGTAAGCTGGCGGGCAACCTTAAGAATGCGAATACCCTGCTTATCTTCATCAACCAGATACGTATGAAAATTGGCGTGATGTTCGGTAACCCCGAAACCACCACTGGTGGTAACGCCCTTAAGTTCTATGCATCGGTACGTCTTGATATTCGCCGCATCGGCTCCGTCAAGGAAGGCGAAGTGGTGGTGGGCAGCGAGACGCGCGTTAAAGTGGTGAAGAATAAGGTGGCTGCGCCCTTTAAACAGGCTGAATTCCAAATACTGTATGGCGAAGGTATTAATATTCGCGGCGAACTGGTCGATCTGGGCGTTAAACACAAGCTTATTGAAAAAGCCGGCGCCTGGTACAGCTACAATGGCGAAAAAATCGGCCAGGGCAAGGCTAATGCCTGCGTATTCCTGAAGGAACGCCCTGAAATCGCCGCTGAGCTGGACAAAAAACTGCGTGATATGCTGTTAAACAGTCCCGAAACCACCAGTTTTGCCGGTGAAAGCGATGGCATAGATGAAAGCGCGGCCAGCGAGAGCAGTGAAGAAGCATAACATCGCCCTGACCCGCAGCCGGCCCGGCCGGCCGGGAGCAGGTAGCCTGTGAGCACGCTTCTTGATCGCGCTTTACACCTACTTTCGCTGCGGGATCATAGTGAAGCGGAGCTGCGTCGCAAATTAGCGACGCCGCCCCTCACCCGCCGACGCTTTAATCAACGGTCCGCCAACGGTGAGCCTGCCGCCCCCGAAATAACCGAAGCCGATATAGAGAACGCTATCGACTACTGTTTGCAAAACGACTGGCTGGATGATGCCCGTTTCGCCCTGCGCTATGTTAATAGCCGCAGTAAAAAGGGATATGGTGAGCAAAAAATTCGCATGGAATTGCTCCAGAAGGGCATAGACAGGGAGATTATCGACAACGCCTTCTCCGAGGCTGAAATCGATCGGTCTGCGCAGGCCCAGGCCGTCGCCTGGAAAAAGTTCGGACAACCTTTGCCGCCCGATCGGGAAGCAAGGGCCAAAGTGCAGCGTTATCTCCTTTCCCGCGGTTTTTCCTACGATGAAATTCGATCAATTTATATAAATTTTTAAATTGATGGCCCGTGGGATTTTACTTCGCATCAAAGAAAATTTATCTTATTCCCACTTTTGAGTTCGTGAACGCTACTGTAGCGCCCCAATACTGCGCTATTCTGTTTTCGATTCGTTCGTTTAGCTTGATTCCGGGACAACTATGAGCAAGAGCACCGCTGAGATCCGTCAAGCGTTTCTCGATTTTTTCCATAGCAAAGGCCACCAGGTAGTCGCAAGTAGCTCCCTGGTGCCAGATAACGATCCGACATTGC
>JAATFX010000090.1 GCA_015654925.1 Enterobacterales bacterium
CATGTTTTCCACGATGCCTAATACCGGCACCCCCACCTTTTCGAACATCACGATGCCTTTGCGCGCATCGGCCAGGGCGATATCCTGCGGCGTGGTGACCACCAGCGCGCCGGTAACCGGGATGTTTTGCGCCAGCGTCAGCTGGATATCGCCGGTGCCCGGGGGCATATCCAGCACCAGATAATCCAGCTCAGGCCACAGGGTGTCGTTAAGCAATTGCAGCAGCGCCTTGCTGGCCATCGGACCGCGCCAGACCATGGCGTTATCTTCCGTCACCATATAACCGATGGAATTGGTGGCCAGGCCGTGGGCCATGATGGGGGCCATATGCTGGCCGTCCGGCGACGTCGGGCGCGCCTCGGTGGTGCCGAGCATGGCGGGAATCGACGGGCCGTAAATATCCGCATCCAGCAGGCCGACGCGCGCCCCTTCCGCCGCCAGCGCCAGCGCCAGGTTAACCGCGGTGCTGGATTTGCCCACGCCCCCTTTGCCGGAGGTGACCGCAATCAGGTTGCGCACGCTTTTGACGCCGGGCAGATCTTTGACCCGGCGCAGGGTGGCGATGTTATGGCTTAAGCGCCAGTCAATGGCCCGGGCGCCGGTGACCCGCAGCAGATCCGCGCTGGCGGCGTCTTTTAATTCATCAAACGCGCTATGCCAGGCAAACGGCATGGTCAGTTCAATATGCAGCGCGCCGTCGAGCAGCGCGCAGTGGGTCAGCGCCTTGAGCTCGTTCAAATTGCGTTTTAGCGTAGTATGTTTAAACAGCGCCAGCACCTGCGATACCTGGGCGCGCAGCACATCGGGGGTAGATTGTTCGGGTGATGGAGGATTCATCCCGGCTCCTTATTTTCTCTTTATAGGGGTGGTAACCGATGCACATAGCATAACAGAACTGTCCGAGCTTGTTTACGCGGGGTATCGCTATCGGTTACCATCAAAAACCTTTATTTCATCTGATAAAAAGCACATTCCCAACATGACTCAAGTCGCGAAAAAAATATTGGTAACCTGTGCGTTACCATACGCTAACGGTTCAATCCATCTCGGCCATATGCTGGAGCATATCCAGGCGGATATTTGGGTCCGTTTTCAGCGAATGCGCGGCAACCAGGTTTATTTCATCTGCGCCGATGACGCGCACGGTACCCCGATCATGCTCAAAGCCCAGCAGCTCGGCGTGGCGCCGGAAACCATGATCGATGAAATGAACCGTGAGCATCAGCAGGATTTTGCCGGTTTCGGCGTCAGCTATGACAACTATCACTCGACCCATAGCGAGGAGAACCGCGAGCTGTCGACGCTGATTTACCATCGGTTGAAAGAGCACGGCTATATTAAAACCCGCACCATTTCCCAGCTGTTCGACCCGGAAAAAAAGATGTTTTTACCGGACCGGTTTGTCAAAGGCACCTGTCCGAAATGCAAATCCCCGGATCAGTACGGCGATAACTGCGAAGTGTGCGGCGCCACCTACAGCCCCACCGATTTGATCGATCCCAAATCGGCGGTATCCGGCGCCACGCCGGTAATGAAGGACTCCGAGCACTTCTTCTTCGACCTGCCGGCCTTTAGCGATATGCTGAAAGCCTGGACCCGCTCCGGCGCCCTGCAAGAGCAGGTGGCCAATAAAATGCAGGAGTGGTTTGAGTCCGGCCTGCAGCAGTGGGATATCTCCCGCGACGCGCCCTATTTCGGTTTTGAAGTGCCGGACGCGCCGGGCAAATATTTCTACGTGTGGCTGGATGCGCCCATCGGCTATATGGGTTCGTTTAAAAACCTGTGCGACAAGCGCGGCGACATTGATTTCGATGATTATTGGCGCGTCGGTTCCGATACCGATCTGTATCATTTTATCGGCAAGGATATCGTTTATTTCCATAGCCTGTTCTGGCCGGCCATGCTGGAAGGCAGCAACTTCCGCAAGCCGACCAATTTATTCGTGCACGGCTATGTCACGGTCAACGGCGCCAAGATGTCCAAATCCCGCGGCACCTTTATCAAGGCCAGCACCTATCTCAAACATTTGGATGCGGACTGCCTGCGTTATTACTACGCCGCCAAGCTGTCGTCGCATATTGACGATATCGACCTGAATCTGGAGGATTTTATCCAGCGGGTCAATACGGATATCGTCAATAAAGTGGTTAACCTGGCTTCGCGCAACGCCGGTTTTATCGCCAAGCGCTTTGACGGCCAACTGGCCGATATCCTGGCCGACCCGGCGCTGTATAAAACCTTTACCGATGCCGCCGCCGGCATCTCCGATGCCTTTAGCGCGCGGGAATCCGGCAAAGCGATTCGCGAGATTATGGCGCTGGCCGACCTGGCCAACCGCTACGTGGACGAACAGGCTCCCTGGGTGGTGGCCAAGCAGGAAGGACGCGAACGGGATCTGCAGGCCATCTGCTCCATGGGCATTAATTTGTTCCGGGTATTGATGACCTATCTGAAACCGGTATTGCCCGCCCTGGCCGGCCGCGCCGAGGCCTTCCTTAACGTGACGCTGGACTGGGACGGCATCGCCTCGCCGCTCCTGGGCCACAAGGTCGGCACCTTCAAGGCGCTGTTTAACCGTATCGATCCGGCCCATGTGGAAAATATGGTCAACGAATCGAAGGACGAGGCCGTCGCCGCGGCGAAGCCGGCCAGCGGCGCCCTGGCGGATGAGCCGCTGCTCGATACCATCAGCTTTGACGATTTTGCCAAAGTCGATATGCGCATTGCCCTGATCAAACAAGCCGAACTGGTGGACGGATCGGATAAGTTGCTGAAGCTTACCCTGGATATCGGCGGCGAAACCCGGCAGGTATTCTCGGGTATTCGCGCGGCGTATCCCGATCCGCGGGAGCTGGAAGGCCGCCTGACGGTGATGGTGGCCAATCTGGCGCCGCGTAAAATGCGTTTTGGCGTGTCCCAGGGCATGGTGATGGCCGCGGGTCCCGGCGGCAGCGATATCTTCCTGCTGAGTCCGGACGCCGGCGCGTTGCCGGGGATGGCGGTAAAATAATAGCGGTAAATAATAGGAACCGTATTTTTTGCAGTTGCTAAAAGAATTCCCAGCGGTTATCAGGGCGTTATTAACCACCTCGCTGGTATTGACCATCGGGCGGGGCCTGACCCTGCCCTTCTTCGCCATCTATCTGGCCCAGCATCGCCATCTGGCGCCGGATCGCATCGGCATGGTGCTGGGCGCCAGCCTGACGCTGGGGATTGTGTTTAGCCTCTATGGCGGTTATCTGGTGGATCGGTTCAATAAAAACGGACTGATCGTCTTCTCGATGACGGTATTCGCCCTGGCGTTTTTCCTGCTGCCCCTGAGCGCCGGCGTCATGTCCATGATTGTGATTATGGCCATGATTAATTCCGCCTATGCCCTGTTCTCCATTACCCTCAAAGCCAGCATTGCCGAATGGCTGCCGGTGGAGCGGCGCATCAAGGCGTTTTCGCTGAATTACACCCTGGTGAATGTCGGCTGGGCCGTCGGCCCTCCCCTGAGCGTGGCGCTGGCCAGAACCAGTTCCGTATTGCCGTTTTATTTATCCGGCCTGCTGGCCGCCGCCGCCACGCTGGTGCTGGCATGGCTGCTGCCGCGCTGCGGCCATCCCCCGCTGGATGACCCGCGGATTAATCCGGCGGTGGCGGAAAAAATTAACTTTCGCCAGACGTTGCGGGTGTTGCGGCGCGACAAGCGGCTGATCTATTTTACCTTGGGCGGCGCCCTGGGCTGCCTGGTGGAAGGCCAGTTCGCCAGCTGCATCTCGCAGTATCTGATGGTGGCGTTTGATGCGCAGTTCGCTTACCGGGTGGTGGGGATTATCCTGCCGGTCAACGCCGCTATCGTGATTACGCTACAATATGCGGTCAGCCGCAATATCCGCCGCGAAACGCTGATGCCGTGGCTCATCGCCGGCAGCCTGTTTTTCCTGATTGGATTGACGGGGTTCGTGCTGGCGGGCAGTTCCGTACCGGCCTGGATGATCGCGGTGGCGTTATTTTCCCTTGGGGAGATTATCATTACGCCGGTGGAATACTTGTTTATCGATTTTATCGCCCCGGCGCATCTTAAAGGCAGCTATTACGGCATGCAAAACCTCAGCACTTTGGGCGGCGCCGCCAATCCGGTACTCACAGGTATGATCCTCGCCTATACCCCGGCGGTAACGCTGTTTTATGTGCTGATGGCGGCCACGCTGGTCAGCCTGTGGTTATTCCATGCGGGTTTCCGGCAAAATTTCCCGGCGGCGACCGCGACCGCCGGGGAACCAAGATAGTTTACGGCGGGGGCGCAGAATCGGCCGCCGCGCAATAGACGGGGGTGGCAGAGGCGAGATACAGGAAAGAAGGCTAAATTATCAATTGTGTTGGCTTTAAGCGATACGTTATTTAGAAATGGAATTGGGTATTACGCTTTTTTTTGACCAATGCTGTTCAATTGTTTGGATAAAGTCACGTCTCACCAACTTAGCTCTGCGTGTTAACCAGCCTTGTTCATCTTGACGGAGGTAAATACCTTCTATTTGTTTAGCGCCATAATGTGAAGGAAGATTTAAACACTGTATTAATTCATTCATAGAGTAATGACCAATACCAATCGTATGAACGGGTGTTATTTCCAGTAAAGAAAAAATTTCGTTACGTCTAGGCATTGAATAAAAACGGCATACTTTACGATCATAAATGTCAAAACCAATAAACCAGTCTGGTAGTGAATTATATTTCAGAGAATGAACAGCATAACACCACTCACCAAAGAGGATAAGGTTGTCACCCAGCAAGCCGATCATGTCTTGTTCATGACGGTTTACCCACCGCCAAAAATGTTTAAACTGGCCGCCTGCATCCCGTTGAATCAACGTCCCGCGATTTTGAACTTGAATTTTTCCGTTCGCCGCTACTGAAAAACCGACATTGGCACCATCTATTTTTTCTTCTACCGTCAGTTTTTGGGTAAGAAACTCCTTGACGTCAAGCTCTGAAAGTATTTTGTCCCCGCGTGGTTCGCCACTACCGAGCCATTTGATGTGCGGAGTATGTGGAAAACGAAAAAAATCAGCGGTCATGGTGTTCCTTCCACTTATTTCGCGACCACTCTTCTATCAGTTGTTCAACATAAACTCCAGCAACGCCCAGCGCCTCTTGCCAATCATACCAGTCGGTATCGCATGCATTAACAATATTGCAACCGGGACCATTAACTTGATCAATGGCTTTTAAACAGGTAGAAACGATTTTTGTATCAGCAAGATCATGAATAACGGTATCCAGTGGTTTATTCAAAACAGCTACTTTAGCGGGATGAGCAGGATTATCTACCCATTCAATTTCCATGTAATCTATTTGTCCCCTTACCATCTTCTCAAAAACAACTCTGGCACCATAATCCTGGTCGGTCAATTTATTTTGATATTCATTAAGGATTGCCCAGTCAACATCCACCACCATCCGCCGGTTCCCTTTTTCAAAATCGATTAGCCATTTAAGCACCTTGCCTGACTCCATCGGATCATTAACCGGATGGTTTTGCGAAGAAAATGGGGATTCGGGATGCTCACCGCTTGCTACAATTAAAACATTTGTATCAATAACGTGCCGAGTCATAAAGATTTACGCTCCTTCATCATTCTTTGCATGGCCAGCTTGGCTTGCTCACGAACCTCTCCGGTCACATCACCGAAAAAATTATTTGGCCAATTGGACAGCCGGCCCAAACTATCCATTTCTAATGTTTTAAGCACCGCATCGGACTTATTGCGCGCCACGAAATACAGCGCACATTGGTTTGGCATGGCTTTTCTTTTTGCAACGAGTGTTTGCATTCGGCGAAACAGATGTTCTGAATGGGTTTCCACAATAAACTGAACGTGCCGCGTTTTGCTCACTTCAAGGAATAATTCGGCCAAAAAGGATTGGGCCTGGGGGTGTAAATGAATCTCCGGCTCCTCAAGAATCACGGTCGAGTAAGCTGGTGCAAAATAGGCTAGCACTAAAACCGGCAATACCTGGGAAATTCCAATGCCGACGTCCCTCAAATTAGCCACTACGCCATCCCGGTGGATCATCACACTGTAATTGCCGGCGCCAAGCTGTTTTACCTCCAAGCGGTCGGCGATTTTCATCTTTTTTAGCCAACGGGAAACGTTAGTGACAATATCATTGCTATCTTCATTCTTTTTCGCTTGCGCACTCGCCAGTAATGCATAAATAGCATTGCTGCCATCTTCACCGATGATACCCGGACGTGTTCGGTTCCAAGGATAGGTGCGTCTGGGTTTATTTCTCAGTGGACCCAGGTAAGATATAGCATCAAGCTCTCGCCGCAGCTGCAAGCTGAGGTCTTGTACCTGTTGCCCGCTTTCTCCCAGGGCGGCGATGGCTTCTGCCGAAAATGCGATCCCTCGTTCCGGCGCAAAGGACCGGCTTTTGAGGCTAGTACGTATTTCTCCGGGAAGATATAAGCTAAACGCGCTCCGCTCGGTTCTGGCCAGACGAAACCAGCTTTCAGCATTGGCGCTCAACTTCATTTCTTCCACAACCGGGCTTTTTTTGGAATCCTGGCCATATTCCACGGCAAAATAACAATAGTTCTCATCATGGACAGTGTCTAGCTCAATACCCACTTTCCTTTTTTTAGGGTTTTGAGTCATTAAATCCTCAAATGAACCCATATCGACAAAATCATTTACTTCATCCCCGCCCAGATTGAGTTGCACCGTTCTATCGGGCGAAGCTGCCGTTTGTTTCATCAGTAACAGGCTTTGCAACACACTGGACTTACCGGTTGAGTTTTCACCCAATAGCAAGGTTACCGGCTTCAAGGATATATCACCCGAGGCGCGCCACGCTTTGAAATTATCTAGTTTTAATCGGGTTATCATCTGCCTTCAACTCCTTGCCTGCGGGGGTTGGTAGATTATCATAATTCCTCTAACCATATCCTCAACCAGTAAGCAGCAAACACTCATCCCTATTTAGCGAGTCGATACTCCCAGTCGCCTGGACACGAAAAACTCCGGCGTTTACACGCCGGTTGTCTGCCATTTACTTTTCACTCAATCACCCCGCTTCTTTCCAGCGCGGCCTTGATCCGCGCTTTTAGCTCCTCGGTCAGCGGCGACGCCGGCCGCAGCGCATTCACCGAAATATCCACGCCCGCCAGCTTAATGGCGTACTTCACCACATTATAAAAAGGCAG
>JAATFX010000121.1 GCA_015654925.1 Enterobacterales bacterium
CCGGCAAAAATCCTGTTCTCTTGAATCAGTCCCGCGCATGAGGCGATGCCGATTTTTTTGGCGCCTATTTTCTTGGCGAAAACCACGATTTCTTCCACCCGGGTTAATTGGCCGTAATACTGGCCTTCCACTTGGGCGGACGCCAGCATGATTTTATTTACCCACGGATCGTTATCATAGGTATCAAGGCTTTGCCGTAAAACGGCGCCGTTGCCCGCGGCGGTGGTCAGACACTTGCGGGGGAATTCGCTGTCGCGGGTCTGACAGTTAAGAAAGTTACATTCCGTACAGGTAAATTTGTTGGCCATCGCGGCTTCCTGATAGTTATGCCAATACCTTTCCCCCACAAACTATAAGAATTCCCTGTGGTGAATAAACCAACTATAACGCATAAAGGTAGTAAAATAATGGGTATCGGCTGGCTGCCATCAGTGGCGCCCTTTCAGGCGGGCCATGCGGTTGCGCAATTGACCTTATTCTCCGGATCGCCGCCGGATAATATGATCCGGATCAATGCGGAAATACCCCATTGCGTATCGATAGAGTTATAAAGATAATTACCGCATAAGGTTATTGGTAATAATACCAAAGAAGGGGGGGACGGACTTTGCGCGCTTATTCGCTATTATGGCCGCGCCCGATCGCCGTTTTATCGGCCGGCATCGGCTATATCAATCTCTCTAGCCGCGGTTGTTGGTCTTCGCGCGGGGAGTGCCGAAGATGCCGATGCTGACGCGCCGCCGATTGTTGCGTTTCGGCGCCGCCTGCGGGATCCTGGGCGCCGGCGGCCGGTTCCCCTATGGGGCCGACGCCGCAATCCCGCAGCCTACGCCAGGAGCGCCGCCGATGCCGGCCCGGCTTATCCCTTCTTCGCGCGAAGCGCTGCCCGTGATTGGCCTGGGAACCTATCGCGGCTTTGACGTCGATCCCGACGGCGCCGATTACGCCCGGCTTCCGGGGGTGCTGGATGCGCTGCTGGCCGCGGGGGGCAGCGTCATCGATAGTTCCCCGATGTATGGCCGGGCGGAGCGCACGCTGGGGGAGTTGCTGGCCGTCCGCCAGCTCCGGCCCAGGGTATTTATCGCGACGAAAGTCTGGACCACCGGCCGCGCGGCCGGCATTCGGCAGATGAACGATTCGTTCCGTTTACTGCGAACCGATCGCATCGACCTGATGCAGATTCATAATTTACTGGATTGGCAAACGCACCTGCCGACGCTGCGGGACCTGAAAGCGGCGGGCCGCATCCGTTATGTGGGCGTTACCCATTATTCCTCCGCGGCTTATGATGAACTTGAGGCCGTGCTCAAGTCCACGCCGCTGGACTTCCTGCAAATCAACTATGCGCTGGACGATCGCGCCGCCGAACGGCGGCTGCTGCCTGTGGCCCGGGACCGGGGGGTGGCGGTTATTTGCAATACGCCGTTTGGCGGGGGCGGTCTGCTGCGCCGCCTGGCGCCGCAACCGCTGCCGGCGTGGGCCAAGGACGTTGGGGCGGCGTCCTGGGCGCAGCTGGCGCTGAAGTTCATCCTGGCCAATCCGGCCATAACCTGCGTGATACCGGGCACGGGCAATCCGCAATATATGGCGGAAAACGCGGCGGCGGCTGCCGGGCCGGCGCTGACGCCGCAGCAGATGCGGGAGCTTATCGCATTCGCCTGATGTTTGGCGGCCTCTATTCCAGCGTAATTATTCCAGCGTAATCAACCGTCGCGGCAGCCGGCTCAGGCGTCGGCCGCCCTGGGGGGTCACCACCACGCTTTCGCTGAACGCCAGCGCCTGGGCCGAAACATACATATGGAATACCATGCGCTCTTCCAATCGCCAGCGGGCGGCCGGGGTGAAGCAATACGAAAAATCGCTTGGCCGGGTGGTGCGAGTATAAAGGCCCAGCGCGTAACCGGTGACATTGTCATAGGCGGGCCGCAGGCCGGCGTCCAGCACCGCCTGGCGCAGGCAGGCATCCACCCCGGCGGCGGGCGCGCCCGGTTTCATCAGCGCCAGTTGGGCGTCCTGCAGATCGACCAGCCGCTGCGCCAGGCCCTGCCGGGCAGGGTCGGGGCGCCCGACGGAGAACGGCCGCATCACCCGGGCGCTATAGTGACGGACCTTGGGGATCAGTTCCGCGTGCAGAATGTCCCCGGTCTTCAGTACGGCATCCGTATCCTGGGCGTGCAGGAAACCATTATCGCCGCTGGCGAGCACGATGGGACCGGTTTCGCCGCTGTCGGCGCCTTCGCGCAGGAACACCGAGGCGGCCAGCGCGGCCACCTCGCGCACCCGCCAGCCGGCGGTGACCTGCCGGGCGATGGCGTCCATGGCGCTATCGGCAATGGCGGCGGCTTGGCGCAGATTATCCAGCTCCGCTGGGAATTTTACCTGGCGCAGCCGTTCGCTGATGCCGGTCAGGTCCACCCACTCCACCTCCGGCAGCCGCTGCGCCAATTGCCGCCAGTTAAATACCGTCATGCTGGTGGAATTAAAGTCCGCCCCCAGCCGGCAGCGGCCGTAGCCGCGCGCCAGCAGCGTATCCGCCAGGCATTGCCAAGAATCCTGATGATCGCTGAAGGTGATGATATCGCTTAGGGTGCCGGCGGCCCGGCAGGGCGCTTCATCCAGCTGGCGCAGCACCATCCAGGGGGCGCCGTGCAGCGGCAGCAGACAGGCGCGATACAGGGTTTCCGACACCGTGTAGCCGGTCAGCCAGGCCAGCAGCTCACCCTGATCGATCAGCAACAGGTCCGCCCCCGCCTCGGCCATGGCGGCCCGGGCCCGGTCCAGCGCGGGTTGATTGTGCATTTTCACGTGGCTTACTCCCCGGCCGGTTGGCAGATTTCCAGTATCGCCAGCAGATAGATGCGTACCATGTCAAGGTAATCGGTAATATGCACCCGCTCATCGGGCATAGTATTGAATTTACCGCCCGGGCCGCAGACGACGCCCTCCATGCCGGCCCGCTGATAAAAGTGGGCCGCGTCGGTGCCATAAAAGGCCGGCGGAGTAATCACCCCGGTCGGCTGCGCCGTGCCGCGCACCCGGCGATAGGCGTCATTGACCGCCAGGACGATGGGCGAATCCGGCGCCACCTCAAACGGCAGCATGGTGGGTTTATCCCGTTTGCCGTCATCGAATAATTCCGCTTTCAGATTCGGATAGCGGGCGCAAAGCGCGTCGAGCAGCGCCTGGATATCCGCCAATACGCCCTCGATGGTCTGTCCCGGGGCAAAGCGCGCCGATCCTTTCATCCGCACGAAGTCGGCCACCTGCGGCGGGCGCCACTCTTGCAGCTCCCGGCCCAGGGCGCCGTGCACCGTACCGATATGGCCGCGGTTGACCTTGCGATGATCGTCGCTTCTGGCGCCGCTGAAGGTCATGGCATTAATTTGCGGGATCAGCTCGATCGCCGCCTGGATGGCGTCGGTGGCTTCTTCGCGTTTGGAGAGATGGCGGGTGTCGCCGGTCAGCTCGATGGTGAACATCAGCGAGCCGGCATGCATGGTCAGCGCCTGCGCATCGGTGGGCTCGGCATTGATAAAATAGTCGGCTTTGATGCCCTGGTCGATGGCGGCCAGGGTACCGACGCCGCCCTGCAATTCCCCCACCACATAGGTGAGAATGACATCGCCTTTAAGTTTGACGCCGGCATCGATCAGGGTTTTAAGGGCGCAGAAGTAGGCGGCGTCGCCGGCTTTCATATTGGAAACGCCGATACCATAGATAAAGCTATCGTCCACCTTGCCGCCCCAGGGATCGACGGTCCAGCCTTCGGTCACGGGGTTGGTATCCAGATGGCCGTTAAACAATAAGCTCCGGCCGCCGCCGGCGCCGCTCAGCGTGCCGATGGCATTGAGCCTGCCGCCTGGCACCGGTTGCAATTGGGTGCGCAGGCCGATCGCTTGCATTTGGCCGGCCATGTATTGGGCCAGTTGGCGTTCGCCTTCGGTGGCGCTATAGCTTTTATGTTGCACCATTGTCGCCAGGAAATTCAGGCAAAAGGACGTGTCGATGGAGTTCAATAACTGTTCAGGTGTCATGGTATTCTCTTATGGTCAATCGGCAAAAGTAGGGGCGGGAGGCCGGGTCGCCGGGGTATGCACCGCCGCCAGCAGCGCCCGGGTATAGGGGTGTTCGGCCCGCCGCGCCATGTCGTCCCCCGGCAGGACTTCAAGCAGTTCGCCGCGATACATGATCGCCACCCGGTGGGCAATCTGGCGGATCAGGTTCAGATCGTGGGTAATAAACAAATAGGCGGTGCCGTAGCGCCGACGCAGTTCCAGCAACAATTCGATCACCGTAGCCTGTACCGATACGTCCAGCGCCGCGGTGATTTCGTCGCATATCACCAGCTCCGGCGGATGGGCAAACGCGCGGGCGATGGCCACGCGCTGTTTCTGGCCGCCGGATAGCTCATGGGGGAAACGCCGGGCGAAGTCGGCGGGGAGCCGTACATCCGCCAGCAGCCGCGCCACCGCCTGCGCTTCGTTTTCCCCTTTGGGCAAACCATACAGGCGCAGCGGCCGGGCGATAATCTCGCCGATACGCTGGCGCGGATTAAGCGATGCGTCGGGATGCTGGAAGATCATTTGTACCCGGCGATAATAATCCCGGTCCATTTCGCCGCGCCCATAGAGGGGGTAACCGCAGTAATCCAGCGAACCGCTGAACGGCACCAGCCCGGCGATCGCCCGGGCAATGGATGACTTGCCGGAACCGGATTCGCCGACAATACCCAGGATTTCCCCCTGATGGATGGTCAGATTGACCGCAGAGGCGGCGTACGTTTGCTGGTTTTGCCGTTTAAACAGCCGGTTCAGCAGGCTATGGCCGCCGTAGCGGATGCCCAGCTGGTTAAGGGTCAGCAGCGGCTGGCGCGAGGGCAGCCGGGCATCCAGCAGGCGCCGGTCCGGGTCCGGCACCGCCAGCAGCAGCTGGCGGGTATAAGGATGGCGCGGCGCGGCGAACAGGGTGCGCGCCGACGCTTGTTCCACTATTTCGCCTTTCTCCAGTACGCAGACCCGATCCGCGACATTGCCCACCAGCGCCAGATCGTGGGAAATATAAAGGGAGGCGACGCCGGTTTCTTCCCGCAGCCGCGCAAACAGCGCCAGGATTTGCGCGGCGCTGATCGCATCCAGCGCGGTGGTGGGTTCGTCAAAAATCAGGCAATCGGGCTGGCAGGCAAAGGCGGCGGCGATTAAAATCCGCTGTTTTTCTCCGCCGGACACTTGATGGGGATAGCGCCGCATCATGGCCGCCGGCTGTTTCAATTCCACGCCGGCCAGAATCTCCACCGCCAGCGCGTGCGCCTGCCGGCGGTCCAGCCGGCGGTGGCGTATCAGCACTTCCATCACCTGCTCGCCCAAGGTCAGGGTGGGGTTAAGGGAGGCGCTGGGGTCCTGGAAGATCATGCCCAGCCGCCCGCCGCGTAGATTCTCCAACTGCCGCGGCGTGACCGCGCGCAGATCCTCCCCCTGCAGGCGCAGGGTGCCGCCGCGCTCCCGGGCGTTGGACGCGAGGTAGCGCATAATGGCCCAGCCGAGGGAGGTTTTACCGGAGCCGGATTCCCCCACCAGTCCCACCACCTCGCCGCGGCGTACGGCGATGGAAATATTTTTCAGTACTTCAAGACTGCCGCCGCCGGGCAACTGATAATCCAGGCTGTAATTATCCACCGACAGCACCGGGTCGCGGCTGGCTGCAACGCTCATCAGCGGCTCCTCGGATTAAGCGCGTCGCGCAGGCCGTCGCCCAGCAAATTAAAGCCGATGGCGACCAGGGCGATGGCCAGTCCCGGGATCAGCATCATCCAGGGGGCATTGAAAAAATACGCGCGCGCCTCGGAAACCATCAGTCCCCATTCGGGCTGCGGCGGCTGTGCGCCCAGGCCAAGGAAACTCAGGGTGGCGAATAGCATGATGGCGAAGGCTACGCGGATGGTCGCTTCGACGATAATCGGCGCCACGATGTTCGGCAGCATTTCGCGCAAAATAATATAGGGCGCCGATTCGCCGCGGGCGATGGCGGCGCTGATATAATCCTGCTGGCGGACGGCCAGGGCTACGCTGCGGGCGATGCGCACCATGCCGGGAATAAAGGTAATGGCGATCGCCAGCACCGCGTTCAGGCTGCTTTGGCCCAGAGTGCTGACAATCAGCAGGGCGAACAGCAGGCTGGGAATGGACATCACCGCATCCACGGTGCGCATGATTAATTCATCGATTTTACCCCCCAGATAGCTGCTGGCGGTGCCAATCACCGAGCCCAGCACCATCGCCAGCGCGGTGGCCAGCAGCGACAGCAGTATGGTGGCCCGGGCGCCGACCATGACGCGGCTGAATAAATCGCGGCCCATCTGATCGGTGCCGAACCAGTGCTGCGCCCCGGGGGGTTTATAACGGGAAAGCAGGGAAATGGCCTCCGGATCGAACGGGGCGATATGGGCGCCGCCGCAAACCATCAGCAGGGCCACCAGCAGGATAAACAGCCCCGCTGCGCCCTGGGGCGAGCGTAGCAGGTGTTTGACGAGATCAGACATAGTGAATTCGCTTGTCGAGATAAACATAGGCCAAGTCGGCGAGGAAATTAACCACCGAGTAAGTGGCGGCCAGGATCATGACGCCCGCCTGGATGGTCGGCAAATCGCGCGCCTGCACGCTGACGATCAGTTCCCGTCCGATACCCGGGATGGCGAAAATTTCCTCCACCACCACGATGCCGCCCAGCAAATAACCCACGTCCAGCGCGACAATGGTAATGGTGGGCATCAGGCCGTTGCGCAAGGCGTGGCGCCATAGCACCCGCCGGCGGGACAGCCCTTTGAGATAGGCGGCGCGGATATAATCGGTGGCCAATACGTCCACCATCTCGGAGCGGACCATGCGCGATACGTGGGCGACCAGTATCAGCGCCACCGTCACCGACGGCAGGATCAAATGGCTGACCCCGCCCCAGAAATCCTCGGTCAGCGGCACGTAACCGGTGGCGGGCAGCAGTTGCCAGACATCGGCGAACAGCAGTAATAACAGCGTGGCGGTCACGAACTCGGGAAAGGAGATGCCGACATAGGAGAGCACGCTGACCAGCATATCGGCCATTTTACCGCGGCGTACCGCCGCCCAGATGCCAAGGGGAATGGCCAGCGCCAGCATCAGCAGCAACGCGCATGCCGCCAGCAGTAGCGAGCGTCCTAGCGCGGTCAGCAGCGTCGGCGCCACCGGCAGGCCGTTGCGCATCGACTCGCCGAAATCGCCGTGCAGCGCCCGCCACAGCCAGCGGCCGTATTGCAGCCAGGCCGGGGCATCGAGTCCCAACCGCTCGCGCACCGCCGCCAGCGCCTGCGGCGTGGCGTTCTGGCCCAGCAGCGTAACGGCGGCGTCGGCGGGCAGCAACTGGGTGATGCCGAACACCAGCAATGACACCACCAGCAGGGTGTAGATCACCAGCAGCAGGCGCTTTAACAGATAACTCGCGCTCACTTCGCCCCCTTAAGTCCGCACCGGCGCGTTGGCCGTCAGCCAGACGTGATCGAGGCGAAATACCGCGCCGCGGGGATGGAGCTGATAACCGCCCACATAATCCCGGCTGGCCGCCAGCAGGTCGAAGAAGGTCGGGATCACCGAAGGCACTTGTTCGTGCATCAGGGCCTGCGCCCGGCCGTAATGTTCGCGCCGCGCCGCGGGGTCATTGGTCTCGCGCGCGGCTTTCACCGCCGCGTCGAAATCCGCGTTGTTCCAGCGGGTTTCATTCCATGAGGCGCTGGAGGTATACAGCAGCGAGAACACCGCGTCGGGGGTGGGCTGCATATTGTAAAAGCCCACGTAAAAATTGCCTTTTTTCCACACCTGATCGAGATAGGTGCTTTGCGCCATCGTTTGCACCTCGATGCGAAAGCCGCCGGGCTTGGCCATTTCGCGCAGCGCGATGCCCAACTGGGTGCGGGACGACGGCTTATCGGAGGCGATCAGGGTCAGATCCAGGCCGTTGGGGTAACCCGCCTCGGCCAGCAGCGCCTTGGCGCGGGCATAATCCGCCTGCTTTAATGCCAACGACCTGTACCAGGGATAAGCGGCATTTATCGGCGTATCATTGCCGGGAGCGCCAAAGCCATCGGCGACGAAATCCACCGTCGCGGCGCGATCCACGCACAGGGCCAGGGCCTGGCGCACCCTGGGATCGTTAAAGGGTTTTTGATCGCAGCCCATATTGATATTAAGGAACTGGCCGGACGGCACGCGCAGGGGAATAATTCCGGCCGACTTGGACAGGCGCGAGAATTCGGTGGACTGCGCCGACTGCATGAGATCCGTGTCGCCGGCGATCAGCGACGACCCCTGGGCGATGGCATCGGGGTAGACCAGGATTTCCACCCCGTCCAGCCAGGGCCGTTCGGGATCGTAGTAATGCGGGTTGCGCGCCACGACGATTTTCCGTTCCGGATCGAATGACACCAGCACAAAAGGCCCGGTGCCGATGGCTTCTTTTTTCAGGCGATCGAGCTGTCCCCGGGCAATGGCGGCAGGGATGATTTTGGCGTCCGGGTAGGTCAGACTAATGGGCAGATCGGCATAGGGGCCGTCGGTGGTGATAATCACCCGGCCATCGCCGTCGGCGGCCACCGTTTTAATCGGACCGATATTGTGCTGTCCGGGCGAGGCGTTTTTCCCATCGAGCACCGCTTCCAGGCTGGCGACCACGTCCCCGGCGGTGCACGGCGTGCCGTCGCTGAATTTCAGATTGTCGCGCAGGGTAAATGTCCAGCGGGTCAGATCGTCGCTGGCCTGCCAGGATTGGGCCAGGTCGCTCTCGGCCTGCATGTCCTGGGTCAGGCGGGTCAGGCCGCTATACAGCAGTTCCGCCAGCAGATACTCCGGGTTGACCCGCGCCTGCTGGGGATTGAGCATGCCGGCGGCCTGATCGACGCTTATTCTCAGCATGCCGCCCCTGCGCGGGCTGCCGCCCGGGGTGGCAGCCGAGACGGCCGCGCCGGCCTCCAGCGGCCAGGGCAACAGCGCCGCGCCGGTGAGCAGCGTGGTATTGGCCAGGAACTGGCGACGGTTTACTCCTTTCATTGCGCACATAAATAACGTCCTCACGGGTTGGGCTGGAGAGCCTGGGATGGCGTAAAATCAACGGCCAGATAGGCCAGGATGGACTGCGCCAGGGCAACAATGTCGCTTAGCGTGGTGTACTCGTCCGCGGCATGGATGCGATTGTCGGGACGGGCCAGGCCGCCCAGCAGGATCTCCTGGATACCGGCCCGCTGCACCCAGCCCATATCCGAACTGGTGGACGATCCCCAGACGACGTAATCGTTTGCGTCAAAGCCGAAACCCAGGCTCAGCGCGGCCAGCCAGCGCGGCCAGTGCGGGCCCACCGGATCGCTCACCGGCGCCAGGTGGCCGATAATATGATGAGCGACGTCCAGCGCGGCGCTGCCGGACATCGCCTGCCCGATACATTGGGTAAGCTCCCGGTAAACCGCGTCGAAAGACTCTTCCGGCGCATAGCGGCGATTTACCAGCACTTCAAAGCGGGCGGGCAGGGTGGACCCTTTGCCGCCGCCGTGCGCCGCCGCCAGCGTCAGGCGCGAGGTCAGCGGACGCCCCTGGTAATGGGGCGGGGCGGGCATGGCGGACACGCGTTGTTCGACCCGCTGCTTGAGCTCCTGCAGGGCATTCAATAGCGGCAGGCTTTGCTCGATGGCGTTAATGCCGCCCACCGGATCGCCGGAATGGGCCGAGCGGCCGGTTACCCGGATCAGCAAATCGATGCTGCCGAAACAGCCGCCCCAGATGCGCGGCGCCGCGCCGCCGTTAAAGCTCAGCATATGGCCGCTAAAATACCCTTGTTCGGCCAAATAGCGGATACCGGGGTAAAGTCCGCCTTCTTCGTCGGTGCACAGCAGCAGCACCGGATTGAAACGCAGCTTCAGTCCCTGGCGGCGCGCGGCGCGCAATGCCGCCAGCGTCGCAACGATGGTGCCTTTCATATCCGCGCTGCCGCGGCCGATCAGCCTGCCGTCCGCCTGGGACAGGGCCAGCGGTGGAAATGTCCAGCCGTCGCCGGGCGGGACGGTATCGACATGGAAATAGAGGTTGCAGTCTTCGCCGGCGCCGGCCGGCAGGCTGGCCAGCAAATTCACCCGTTCCCCGCTGGCGCCGCCGTCCGCGGTTTGCCACAGCGCCTCCGGCACCGCGATGCGCCGGAACTGAAAACCCAGCGGCGTAAGCAGGCTTTCCATCAGATCGGCAAAGGCCGGGTAGCCGTTACCGGGCGGAAAGCAGGTATCTACCGCCAGCATCCGGCCGAGATCTTGTAATATGGTCCCGGTATCCTCGCCGATGGAGGCCAGCGCAGCATGAAATGAGAGGTCGCCGGACATGTTATACTCACTTAGTTGCTTTTCTATATAGTTTATAGATAATTCAGATAGCCATTCAGGTCAATAGGTAATCCGCGATGACGGGACAAAATAAACATGAGCAGGAAGCCAAAAGTTTCGGCCGTTTAGCCGATGGAGAAGGGGCGCCGCTGTATCAAGTGGTCAAGCGGCATATCAGCGAATCCATCCTGATTGGCGAAATGACGCCGGGCCAGATACTGCCAAGCGAAAACGCGCTGGCGACGGATTTCGGGGTGTCGGTAGGGACGATACGCAAGGCGCTGGCGGAGCTGACGGGCGAGGGCATGCTGATGCGCCGGCGTAAAACCGGCACCGTGGTGACCGGCTGGGCGCCGTTGCATAACCTGAGCTATTTCTTCCAATATTTTCGCCTGCACGGCAAGGATGGGCGCTTGACCCATTCGCAGACCACCTTGCTTGATTACCAGGTGGGCCAGGCCACCGCGGACGAAGCGCAGAAGCTGAGCATCCCCGCCCAGGCCGGGGTCATCCGCTTAAGGCGGCTGCGTACCGTCGACCTGCAACCGGTAATGCATGAACAACTGGTGCTGCCGGCGCAACGGCTGCCGCATTTTCCCGCTCCGGACGAGCTGCCCCCGCTGCTGTACCGTTTTTTGCTTGAGCGCTACGATCTGCGGGTGGCGGCGGTGCGCGAACAGCTCACCGCGGCGCTGGCCACCGCCGAGGATGCGCGACTGCTCTCCCTTACGCCGCCCCATGCCATTATGGTGATTGATGAAATCTCATTCGACCAAAGCGCGGTGCCGATTATCCTGGCCCATCACCGCTTCACCACCGATAAATTCATGTATGTGAACGAGGTCCGCTGACCCCTGGCCTGTTGCCGCCGGCGCGATGCCACGGTTTATTCCGGCTGCAGGATATGCTGCGCGATCAGCGCCGCCAGCCTTGGCGCATCCCGGCCGCGAATGGCGTCCACCATGGCGAAATGCTCGCTGGAGGATTGCTCGATCCTGGCATGGGAACTCCATTGCCCCAGCGGCGCGGACGGCACCCGGCTGCGCAAATCAAAAATCAGCTCCACCATATCCTGATTCAGGCAAGGCGCCAGCAGCGCCCGGTGAAAAGCCATATTGGCCTCGTACTGCTCAAGCAGGGTGCCCTTCCAGGTAGCGTCGGCGAACGCCTGCGCGCAGTCCACCAGCCGCGCGATGCCCTGCTCGCTGATATTGTCGACGATATCCGGCGCGGCGGCGCATTCCAGAATGCTGCGGATGGCCGAAATATTCTTGCGCTGCTGCATATTGGGGGCATAGACGTGATAACCCTTATTGGGCTCATGCTGCACCAGCCGTTCAATCACCAGTTGATCCAGGGCGCGGCGCACGTCGGCGCGCGTGCAGCCATAACGTTGCGCGAGCTCCGCCTGTTTAAGCCACATGCCTGCGGTAAATTCGCCGGTATTAATATCCTTGGCGATATCGTTGGCGACATTGGCGGATGCGCCGGGCTTGCTTTGCTTCATGGTTTTACGTCCTTAATGACCGGGCTGTCGGCGACTTCCAGCATTATAAGTACTTTTGCGGAACCTGAAACACCGCCGGCATAATAAAACGCTATGGATAAACGGGCGTTATTGCCGGCGTGTTGTGGCCGAAAATCAGCGGGTTAGGCGGGCACTCCCGCAACAGTCCACCCTATATTACCGATAACTGTGACGGCGGCGATAGTTTTTGCGCATATTTATCCAATTAAATTGGCGCCAATTTTGGTTTTATGTTTGAATGAAAATTACTCTTCACCCGGTAATTTCTTCAGGTAAAAAAATGGCTCTCGACGACACCCAATTGGCGGAGACCCGCGGCCGGGCGCTTTATCAGCGCGGCCAGACCACTATTTTCGCCAGCCGGCAGGACCCCCGTTTTGCGTATTGCATGTATGTTCCGCCCGATTTCGACGAAGATCCCGCCGGTCACCGCCTGGCGGTGGTGATGCACGGCACCGGGCGCAGCATGACCGCCTACCGCGATGCCTTTGCCGAATTCGGCCGCTACAACCGCTGCGTGATCCTGGCGCCGCTGTTCCCGGTGGGGCCGCTGCGGGACGGCAACTCCCATGGTTTCAAGTACATCATCGAACAGGAGATCCGCTACGACCAGGTGCTGCTGTCGATGGTGGATGAAGTCGCCGAATCCCTTGGCGCCCCGTTCGAACGGTTTTTGCTGTTCGGTTATTCCGGCGGCGGCCATTTCGTGCACCGCTTCCTTTATATCCATCCCGAACGCCTGCTGGGCGTTTCCATCGGCGCGCCGGGTTCCGTCACCCTGCTTGATGAACAACAGGACTGGTGGGTAGGGGTGCGCAATTTTGAACAAATGTTCGGCAAGCCGTTGAACTATGCCGCCCTGCGCCAGGTGCCGGTGCAGCTGGTGGTGGGCAAGGTGGATCTGGAAACCTGGGAAATTACCCACCGGCCGGGGGGGAAATATTATATGCCGGGCTGCAATGATGCCGGGGCGACCCGCATTGAGCGCAACACCTCGCTGTATAACAGCCTGCTCGGGCACGGCGTCGATGCGCGGCAGGACATTGTGCCCAACGTCGGCCACGACGGGATGAAAGTGCTCGATACCGTTAAAGATTTTTTTCTGGGCGTGCTGCGCAGCAACCGTCCCGCGTTTGAACGCCGTTAAGGAGACACGATGTCGCAGACTACCCCTTTTCCGCTGGTAACCGTATCCGGCAGCGCCCATGAACGCGGGCTGCAGTACGGCGAAATCGCCCGCGACCGCATCCGCCTGAGCGTCGAGCTCTACGGCGATCAGCTCCAGGAGCTGGGATTAAGTAACGCGCAGCGGGCCGAACTCATTAACGCCTTTAGCGCCATCATCAGCGATTTCGACGCCGACTACCTGACGGAAATGACCGGCATCGCCGCCGGCGCCGGCGTGCCGCTGGAGGGCATCGTGATGATTAACGCCCGCACCGAAACGATCGCCAAGGCCCGGCTGCTGCAAGAACAGCGCGAAGCCCACGACGATAATATCAAGGACGGTTGCAGCGGCGCGGTGATTTTGCCGCAGCGCAGCGCCAGCGGGCAGTTAATCCACGGGCAGAACTGGGACTGGCGCGCCGAATGCGCCGAGAGCTCCATCGTATTGAAAGTACACCGCGAGGACGGCCCCGATTATCTGACCTTCGTGGAAGCCGGCGGCCTGGCGCGCAGCGGCGTGAACCAGGCGGGCCTGGCCATCACCGCCAACTACCTGCGCTGCGAACGCGACTACCGCCAGTTCGGCGTGCCGATTTCGCTGATCCGCCGCAAGGTGCTGGAACAGCAGCATATGGCGCTGGCGATGCGGGTGGTGGCCGTCACGCCGAAATCCTGCTCCAACAATATGATGCTCAGCACCCGCGAGGGTTTCGCCATCGATTTTGAATGCGCGCCGGATGAGTCTTTCACCCTTTATCCCACCGACGGCATTCTGGTGCACGCCAATCACTGGGAAAGCGAGACGGCGAAAAGCAAGATCCGCGAATTGGGCGTCGGCACCTCCCCCGATACCCTGTATCGCTCCTGGCGGGTGAATCAATTGCTGCGCGACAAGCCCAAACTGAGCGCCGACGATCTGAAAAACGCCTTTTTCGACGACTTCGGCACGCCGTATTCGGTATGCCGGCCGCCGCGTCCCGGTTTCCAAAGCGATCTGTCGGCCACCGTGGCGATGATCATTATGAACTCCACCGAGGGCACGATGGACGTGGCGCCGCTGCCGGCCATCAACCGCGAATTTACCCGTTATTCCCTGGCCCTGTCCTGACAGCCGCCGTTCAAACGAAAGTTAACGACCCATTGAGGATACTATGAAGCAGATAATCGCGTGTATCGTTATGCTCCTGCCGGGAATGATGGCGGCCCAGGCCAGCGCGGCCGACAATAGCGTCATTCGTTTTGCGTTGAACCAGGATATCCGCAGCAGCCAGCCGGGCGTTAACCGCGACGGCAATACCGACGACGTGCTGATGCACGTGGTGGAAGGGCTGGTGGGCTACCGGGAGGACGGCACCGTCGGCCCGATGCTGGCCGATTCCTGGGACGTGCAGGACGGCGGCAAAAAATATGTGTTCCACCTGCGCAAGAATATCAAATTCCACAACGGCGATACCGTGGGCGCCCAGGACGTGTTGTGGAGCTGGCGGCACTGGAACGATCCGAAAACCCAGTGGCGATGTCTGCGTGAATTCGACGGCAGCAGCCAGATCAACGTAACCGCGGTGAGCGCGCCTGACGACAGCACGGTGGTGATGGAGCTGGCGCAGCCGGTGGCCCTGTTCCTCGATACGCTGGCCCGCACCGATTGCGGCGCCGCGGCGGTGATAAGCCCCAAATCCGTGGACGGGCAGGGCAACTGGATCAAACCTATCGCCACCGGCCCGTTCGCCTTTGATAACTGGAAGCACGGCGAATATGTGTCGCTCAAGCGCTTTGACGGCTATAGCTCCCGCGCCGGCGCGCCGGACGGGTTTGTGGGCGGTAAACAGGCGCTGGTGAACGAAGTGCGCTTCATGGCCGTGCCGGACGCCGCCACGGTGAAAGCCGGGCTGCGCTCCGGGGCGGTGGATGTCGCCCAGGTCAGCCCCATTGACGCGTCGGACCTGAAAACCGACCCCAATGTGGCGGTGGCGGTGGCCCCCAACGCCCAGCGCCATGCGCTGCTGATCCAAACGGCGGACCCGCTGTTGAAAAACGTAAAGCTGCGCCAGGCGATCGCCTCGGCGCTGGATACCGAACAGATTGCCCTGGGCACCAGCGAAGGGCTGGCCACGCCGAGCAATTCCAATATCTCCGTGGCCTCCGGTTATTATAAAGAGGCGGAAAAGCAGGGCTATAAATATGACCCCGCCCGCACCAAACAATTGCTGAAAGAAGCCGGTTATAAAGGCGAGACGATTGAAATCATCGCCAATAAACGCTCCACCGTGCCCAGCTTCGATATGGCGGTGATCGTGCAGGCGATGCTGCAGGCCGCCGGCATCAATGCCAAAATCACCACCATGGAGTGGGCTACCCAGCTGGAACGCTACCAGGCCGGCCGCTACCAGATGATGACCTTTACCTATTCGGCGCGCTTCGAACCGGCGCTGGCGTTCGAGCAAATCAACGGCGACAAGGCCAAGCAGCCGCGCAAGGTATGGGACGATCCCCAGGCCAACAAACTAGTGGACAGCCTGGCCTATGTCAGCGACATCCAGCAGCAGCAGGATATCGTCGACCAGTTGCACCGGATGATGATCGACCAGGTGCCGCTGATTATTTTCTATCCGGGCCTGGATATCATCGCGCACCGCAAAGTTGTCGAAGGCTACAAACCCTGGCTGGCGGCCGCCGCCCGCCTGTGGAATGTATCCCTGAAGTCATAGCGGCAAGGAGTCGTCATGCTGAGTTTTATTTTCAGGCGGGTGGCGTCGGCGATTCCGACGCTGCTGCTGGTAACGGTGATCGTGTTCCTGCTTACCCGGCTGGTGCCCGGCGATCCGGCCCTGCTGATGCTCGGCGATCTGGCCACCGAAAGCAGCCTGGCGGATCTGCGGCATAGCATGGGGCTGGACCAGTCGCTGTTCACGCAGTTTTTTATCTGGTTCGGCCAGGTGCTGCACGGCAATTTCGGCCATTCCATTCAGAGCGGCCAGGCGATATTGCCGCTGATCCTCGACCGGTTCTCCGTCACCATGAGCGTGGTGCTGGCGGCGGTGGTGGCGGCCTCGCTGGTGGCCGTGCCCTTCGGCATGCTGGCGGCTTGGAAGCAAAACACTCGCCTCGACGTCGGCCTGGTGATGTTCTCGACGTTTCTGTTGTCGATACCGAGCTTTTGGATGGGGCTGCTGATCCTGATGTTTTTCGGCCTTAAGCTCGGCTGGCTGCCGGTGGTGGGGTATGTTTCAATCCGGGAAAACGCCGGGCAGGGCGTGCTTTACCTGCTGATGCCGGTGCTGACCCTGGTGCTGGTGGAAGTGGGCGCGCTGGTGCGTATGATGCGGGCCAGCACCCTTGAAGTGCTGCGGCTGGATTATGTTACCCACGCCCGCGCCAAAGGGCTGCGCGAGCGCACCGTGCTTTCCCGCCATGTGTTTCCCAATGCGTTTGGGCCGACCTGGACGCTGATCGGCCTGACCCTCGGCAACCTGCTGAGCGGCGTGGCGGTGACCGAAACGGTCTTTAGCTTGCCGGGGCTGGGCCGGCTGCTGGTGGACGGCATCTATGCCCGTGATTATCCGGTTATCCAGGGGTGCATGCTGTTTATCGCCGGGATCTATGTCTTGACCAATCTGGTGATAGACGCCCTTTATCCGCTATTTGATCCCAGGGTGGTCGCTTCGTGAAACGCTCAATATTTTTAGCGCCCAACGCCCTGTTGGGCGGATTGATGATCGGGATTATCGTCTGCGCCAGCGTGGTCGGGTTTTTCTGGACGCCGTTCGACCCCAGCCGGATCAATATCCTGGCCCGGCTGCAAGGTCCGGGCGCCGCGCACTGGTTCGGCACCGACGAATATGGCCGCGACGTGCTCAGCCGCATTATGCTCGGCGCCAGCGCCAGTATCAGCATTTCGGTGCTGACGGTGTTTTTCGCGCTGCTGGCGGGGATCGTGCTGGGTTTGCTGAGCGGCTATCTGCGCGGTATTACCGACCGGGTCATCATGATGATCACCGACACGCTGCTGGCGTTCCCGGGCATCCTGCTGGCCCTCGGCCTGCTGAGCATTCTGGGCAGCAACCGCTACGGCATTATCCTCGCCCTGGGGCTGGCCTACACGCCCTCGGTGGTGCGGGTGGTGCGCGGCACGGTGCTGGGGCTGCGCGAGACCGATTTTGTCCACGCCTCGCGGGTCATGGGCCATCGCGAAGGGTTTATCCTGCTGCATCATATTTTGCCCAACTGCATCGCGCCGCTGACGGTATTGGCCACTTCCATGCTGGGGTGGGTGCTGATTTCCGAAAGCGCCCTGTCATTTCTCGGACTCGGCGTACCGCCGCCGGAGCCCACCTGGGGCAATATGCTGGCGGCCAGCCGCACCTACCTTTCCCAGGCGCCCCATCTGGCGCTGCTGCCGGGGTGCTGTATTTCCATTGCGCTGCTGGGCGTCAACTTGCTGGGCGACGCGCTGCGCGATTATCTTGACCCGAGGATGCAATAATGAATAACGCTGCGCAGCCTCTGCTGGAAGTCAGTGGCCTGACCATCGCGGTGCACGATCGCACGGTGGTGAACGGCATCTCCTTTAGCCTCCAGCCCCGCGAAGTGCTGGCGGTGGTCGGCGAGTCGGGCAGCGGCAAAACCCTGGCGATGCGTTCGCTGATGGGGCTGCTGCCGTCCAATATTGTCCGCCGGGCCGATCGCCTGCGCTTCGGCGGCCAGGATTTACTGGCGCTGGATGCCGAACAGCTGCGCCGGGTGCGCGGCGCGGGTATCGGCATGGTGTTCCAGGAGCCGATGACCTCGCTCAATCCGGCCATGAATATCGGCCGCCAGCTGGATGAAGGACTGGCGCTGCATACCGCGCTGACGCCGCAGGAGCGCAAACAAAAGATTATCGCCATGCTGCATCGCGTGGGGCTGGACGGCGGCGAAGCGCTGCTGGCCAGCTTTCCCCATGAATTTTCCGGCGGGATGCGCCAGCGGGTGATGATCGCCTCGGTGATGCTGCTTGAGCCGCGGCTGATTATCGCCGATGAACCCACCACCGCGCTGGATGTGCTGGTGCAGCACGAAGTGATGAGCCTGATGTTGTCCCTGACCGCCGAGCAGGGCAGCGCGGTAATCCTGATCAGCCACGATTTGTCGATGGTGGCCAATTACGCCTCGCGCATCATGGTGATGGAGCAGGGCGCGCTGGTGGAGCAGGGCGAGAGCCGGCAATTATTGGCCGAGCCCCGCCATCCCTATACCCGCCGGCTGCTGGACGCGATGCCGATCAGGAAAGCGCCCGCCGATCGCCGGGCGTTGCTGTCCGCCGCGGCGGTGCTGACATTGAGCAACGTGGTTATCGAATATCCGGGACAGAAAAAATGGTTTAAACCGGGCCGCGCGACCCGCGCGGTCAACGGCGTCAGTTTTAATGTGCGCCGCGGGGAAACGGTGGCGCTGGTGGGCGCCAGCGGTTCGGGAAAAACCACCATCGGCAAAGCCATCGCCGGCATGCTGCCGGTAAGCGGCGGCTCGCTGCTGTTCGAGGGCCATGACGTCAACGGCCATGACCCGCAGTTAAAGCGCCGCTGGCGCCTGGCCTGCCAGATTATTCAGCAGGACCCCTATTCCTCCCTCAATCCGCGCATGAAAATCGGCCAGATCCTGGAGGAGCCGCTGCGGGTATTTAATGATACCAGCCGCGCGCAGCGCCTGGCGCGCATCAAAGAGGTGCTGGCCGAAGTCGGCCTGGAAAGCTTTTTTATCGACCGGTATCCCCATCAGCTCTCCGGCGGCCAGCGCCAGCGCGTGGCCATCGCCCGCGCCGTGATCCGCAAGCCGGCCTTTATCGTGGCCGACGAGCCGACCTCGGCGCTGGATATGACGGTGCAAAAACAAATCCTCACGCTGCTGCGTCGTTTGCAGACCAGCTATGGTTTCGCCTGCCTGTTTATCACCCACGACCTGGGGGCGGTGGAACAGATTGCCGATCGCATCATGGTGATGGAAAAAGGCCAGTTGGTGGAAAACGGCTGGAGCGACGACGTGCTGGATCGGCCGCAGCACGACTATACCCGCCGGCTGCTCACCTGCCTGCCCCAGCTTAAACTGCTGGCGAACGGCGGTTATCAGCTGGCGGCGCCCGCCGAAAGTTAAAGCGACGCGCCGCCGCAGATCGTCAATTGCTGGCCGGTAATGGCATCGGCGGCGGGCGACAGCAGGTAGCCGACCAGATCCGCCACTTCATCCGGACGGATATAGCGGCCGATGGGGGGTAGCCTGGGGGGCGATGCCCGCCGCTCCGGCCGGTTGAGCATCGGGGTGTCGGTGGCGCCCGGCGCGACGATATTTACGGTAATGCCCTTGGGCGCCAGCTCCGCCGCCCAGCTTCTCGCCATGCCTACCAGCGCGGATTTGGTGGCCGCATACTGGCTGCGTCCCGCCGCGCCCGACGACGTGCGGCTGCCGATCAGCACGATGCGCCCGCCGCGGGGCAATTTCGCCATCAGCCGATCGGCCAGGATTTGCGCCGCCTCGATATGCAACCGCCACAGCCGCTGGCTGAGCGCGGCATCCAGCTCGCCCAGCGGCGCCGCGCACATCATGCCCGCGGCATGGATCACCGCATCGACGTCGTTAATGCCGGCAAGTACCCGGATCAGCGCCGGGGTATCGGTGACATCCACGGCGATCCCCCGGAACGCCGGATGGGAGTGCGGCGCCGGCGTGCGCGCCAGGCCGGTAACGCGCCATCCCTGCGCCAGCAATTGGCCGGCAATGGCCGCGCCGATCCCCGAACTGGTGCCGGTGATCAGCGCATGGCGCTGGTGCTCTGTATTGATGGTGTCCATAGGATAAGTTCAGCTCACAAGAAGAAGCCCGGCGTTACGCCCGGCCGTTATCGTTCAGTAATCGCCGCGGCACTTTAAATACCGCTTTTCTGACCGCCGCCGGCTGCCCCGCCGCGCACAGCGCCTGATGGGCTTCACCGGGGTAGAAGGTGACGAAATCCCCCGGCCGCAGGCGGATCTGATTGGCCAACCGCGGGGCGGCGACGATATACAGGTCGGGTTTGCGTTCCTCCGCCGCCGCCGTGCGCGCGTCGGCCAGGTCGAAACCGATAATTTCCTCGCCGGCCAGCACCACCTGGATATCCAGGTAATGCCGGTGGAATTCGGTATGGCGCCGTTCCGGCGGCTCGGTCATCGACGTGCCGATATTCACAAACCAGGCCGCGCCCGCCGGCTGATAGCGGCCGTCAGGCATGGCGCACAGCGCGTCGAACCCCAGCTCAGGCCGCTCCAGGATGGCCGATAGCGCCGGCGGCAGCGTCGCCAGCGGCAGGGCATTAAGGTTGCCTGTTATCATAATGTTTCCCTCGCTAAGCCGGCCCGGGTTACCCATTGCTCGTTAACGCAGACATATTTAATCGCCTGGCGGTGATAGGTGAAGGCAATATGCAATTCGCCGTGAATACCCTGCTTGATGCTGGGGTAGGAAAATTCCCGATTGAGCTTGTGCCGGGAGTTATTGGTCATGCAGTAGCCGTCGCCCTCTTCCAGGTTACGCTGCCAGGGCCAACTTTGGCCGCCATCGGCGGAAATCGCCAGGGTCATCGGCGCGCGCGGCGCTCCCCAGAAGGCGCTTTTGCCCGCCGCCGCCGGGGCGATGGACGCGGTGTCGTCCCCGGCCTTGCCGCCGTCATAATCATCGCCATCGTCGTCGATTTCGTCATACAGCGAAAGGCGGCGATCGACGGCATCCGCGGCGCTCATGGCGTTAAATACCAGCGCCAGATGCTGGTTGGCCAGGGTGGTCACCTGGATGGATGAGTTATTATTGGGCAGCGCGGTGGGCTGCGGCGCCGACCAGCTTTGCCCGCCGTCCAGCGAATGGCTCTGGTAGATAAAATCCGCCCAGCGGCTGCGAAACAGCGCCAGCAGGCCGCCGTCGGCCAGCGGGGTGATATTCATGTGCACGCAGCCAAG
>JAATFX010000092.1 GCA_015654925.1 Enterobacterales bacterium
ACGAGCAAACGTTTCATCATTGAAAACTCCTGTTATACGCCGTTCGTCAAGGCAAACCCAGACGGAACAAATGCAAATGTTGTCGCGAGCCGCCATGACTACCGCGGCGGCTACTGTTTAATCGACTATAGCTTAATCAACCACCGCTTAATCAACCACCGCTAATGGATGCGACTTCTATAGTTTACAATAGTTGATAATATTGTAAAAACCATAAACTGCGAATCAACAGACGCTTATTTTTCATTATAGCAATAATTTTACCGCTAAGCTTTGTCACGTATCCCTCCTTTTATTGTAACAACTTTAAAAATTCGGCGACTTTTTCATAGCCTCGGGGAGCAAACCTGTTTAACGTAGTCGGATGAGGTTTAGTCGCCGCGTGCGAAGGGATAAGGACAGGCTATGAGATCGGGTCGCTATATAGGTGTGATGTCGGGTACCAGCCTTGATGGCGTGGACGTGGTGCTGGCCGCTATCGATGAACATACGGTAGCGCAGCAGTACAGTTATTCCCATCCGATCCCCATTGAACTCAAGCACCAGATTTTATCCATGTGCCAGGGGCAAGCAGTGACGCTGTCACAAATGGGCCAGCTGGATACCCGGCTGGGCATTTTATTCGGCCAGGCGGTGCAGGAGATGCTGCGGCACGCCGCGGTTGATCCCCTGGAGGTCACCGCCATCGGCAACCATGGGCAAACCGTCTGGCATCAGCCTGAGGGCGATGCGCCCTGTACGCTGCAAATCGGCGATAATAACCGTATCGCCGCCCTGACCGGTATCACCACGGTAGGGGATTTTCGCCGCCGAGATATGGCATTCGGCGGCCAGGGCGCGCCGCTGGTGCCCGGGTTCCATCACGCATTGCTGGCGCATCCCTGTGAACGGCGCATGGTGCTCAATATCGGCGGAATCGCCAATTTATCGCTGCTGCTGCCAGGGCAACCGATACGCGGCTATGATACCGGACCGGGCAATATGCTGATGGACGCCTGGATATGGCGTAACCTGGGCCAGGCCTATGATAAAGACGCCGCCTGGGCCATCGGCGGCACCGTGCACCAGCCCTTGTTGCAGCAAATGCTGTCCGACGATTATTTTGCGTTGCCCGCGCCCAAAAGCACCGGTCGCGAATATTTCAATTTAAGTTGGCTGCGCTACCAGCTTACGCAGTTCGTCCCCATCCCGCCCCGGGATGTGCAGGCGACCCTGGCGGAGTTGACGGCCATGAGTATTGCCGAGCAGGTTCAGCTCTCCGGCGGTTGCGAACATTTGCTGGTGTGCGGCGGCGGGGCGCGTAATCCGCTGTTGATGGCCCGGCTGTCGGCTCTGCTGCCCGGCATGGAGGTCGGTCCAACCGACAAATATGGCGTCAGCGGCGACGATATGGAAGCGCTGGCCTTCGCCTGGCTGGCTTTTCGCACTTTATCCGGGCTGCCAGGTAATCTGCCGTCCGTCACCGGGGCCAGCCGGGAAACGGTACTGGGCGCCATCTATCCGGTATAGGCCGCGGCGGTTCGTTTTCAGACAGATCCGCTTTAGCGGCCGACGGGAGTTGATTATGGTGAGCCGTGGACCCGGCGCGATTGCGCCGGCGGGTCCGAATTCAGGGATGACATCATCCCAAGGCCGTCATTAAGGGGACATCATGATCAACCGGCTTACCATTTGCGCCTGCGTGCTCGCCGCTACCGCATGCAGCCAGCTAAACCGCGGTACCCAAGAGCAAACGCTGCATTATCAATGCGGCACCACGCCGCTGACGGTGCGCCAAACCGCCAGCCCGCCGCAGGTCGCTTTTATTCTCGACGGCCGCCAATTGACCCTTGACCAGGTGAAATCCGCTTCCGGTGTACGTTATAGCAACGGCCAATATACTTTTTGGTCAAAAGGCAATAACGCCTTTGTCGAACGAGAAGGAAAAATCATCATAAACGACTGTATTATCGCCGGTTAAGCGGCGGTAAATGATTGAGATTTTCAGCCGTCCGGCGCACAATAAAGCCACGCTTTGACGCAGAACATCACTATGACAGATCCCAAAATCGATATCGCCGGCCTGCGTCGTGAATATACGCGCGGCGGCCTGCGGCGCGCGGATTTAACCGCGGAACCGCTGGATTTGTTTGAGCGCTGGCTCAAACAGGCTTGCGAAGCACGGCTCGCCGAACCCACCGCCATGTGCGTGGCCACCGTCGACGAGCAGGGCCAGCCCTTTCAGCGCATGGTGCTGCTCAAACACTTTGATGCCGCCGGCATGGTATTTTATACCAACCTTGGCAGCCGCAAGGCCGCCCATCTGGTCCATAATTCCCGCATCAGCCTGCATTTTCCCTGGCACGGGCTGGAGCGTCAGGTCATGGTGCTCGGGCGAGCGCAACGCCTGTCGGCCATCGACGTGATGAAATACTTCCACAGCCGCCCGAAAGACAGCCAAATCGCCGCCTGGGTCTCGCGGCAATCCAGCCGGATTTCCACGCGCGGGCTGCTGGAGAGTAAATTTCTGGAGCTAAAACAAAAATTCAGCCAAGGCGAAGTGCCTTTACCCAGATTTTGGGGTGGGTATCGCGTGATTATTGATACAATGGAGTTCTGGCAGGGCGGCGAGCACCGGCTGCATGACCGGTTCATCTACCAGCGCCAGGCAAACGGTTGGTCCGTCGACCGGCTGGCGCCCTGAACCGACGCGTTTCGCGCAATCTTTTACAGCGTCCGGTGGCGGGCGTTTTATTTTAGGGTGTTCGAGCACCAATACAAATAGCGATAATGGAGTTTTTGATGGCAAGCAGCAACCTGATACAGCAATTGCAAGAGCGGGGCCTCATTGCCCAGGTGACGGACGTGGCCGCGCTGACCGAGCGCCTGTCCCAAGGGCCGCTGGCGCTTTATTGCGGTTTCGACCCCACCGCCGACAGCTTGCACTTGGGACATTTGGTGCCGCTGTTGTGCTTGAAACGTTTCCAATTGGCCGGGCACCGTCCGGTGGCGCTGGTCGGCGGCGCCACCGGCCTTATCGGCGATCCCAGTTTCAAAGCCACCGAACGTAAATTAAACACGGCTGAAACGGTGCAGGAATGGGTGGACAAAATCCGCCGCCAGGTATCGCCGTTCCTCGATTTCGATTGCGGCGACAACAGCGCCATCGCCGCCAATAATTATGACTGGTTCGGCAATATGAACGTGCTGACCTTCCTGCGCGATATCGGCAAGCATTTCTCCGTTAACCAAATGATTAATAAAGAAGCGGTTAAACAGCGGCTTAACCGCGACGACAGCGGCATTTCTTTTACCGAGTTTTCTTATAACCTGTTGCAAGGCTATGACTTCGCCTCGCTCAACCAGCAATATGGCGTTGAGTTGCAAATCGGCGGCTCGGACCAGTGGGGCAATATCACCTCCGGCATCGATTTGACCCGCCGTATGCATCAAAAACAGGTCTATGGCCTTACGGTACCGCTGATCACCAAGGCGGACGGGACTAAATTCGGTAAAACCGAAGGCGAAGCGGTATGGCTGGACCCGGCCAAGACCAGCCCTTACAAATTTTATCAATTCTGGATTAATACCGCCGACGCCGATGTTTATCGTTTCCTGAAATTCTTTACTTTTATGCCCATTGAAGAGATCGATGCGCTGGAAGAAGAAGACCGCAACAGCGGCAGCGCGCCGCGCGCGCAGTACGTACTGGCGCAAAACGTCACCCGGCTGGTGCACGGGGAGGCGGGGTTGGCGGCGGCGGTGCGCATTACCCAGAGCCTGTTCTCCGGCGCGCTGCGGGATCTGACCGCCGACGATCTGGCCCAGCTGGCGCAGGACGGCATGCCTACCGTCGCCCTGAGCGACGGCGCCGATTTGCAGCAGGCGCTGGTCGATGCGGAGCTGGTTCCCTCTCGGGGCCAGGCCAGGACGATGATTGGTTCCAATGCCATCACGGTGAACGGCGAGAAGCAATCTTCTGCGGACTATGTCTTTAGCGCCGCCGACCGCCTGTTCGAGCGCTATACTTTGCTGCGCCGCGGCAAGAAAAACTATTGCCTGATCCGCTGGCAGTAATGGTTTAATGTCACAGAAGGCCGCGGGCTTTCTGCTATTGTATCGATGCGGCCGCCAGGCCAAGGGCTTTAAGGCAATCCTGATGAAGAATATTCTGTCTATTCAATCCCATGTGGTGTTTGGCCATGCGGGCAACAGCGCGGCGGTGTTCCCCATGCGGCGCATGGGGGTCAACGTCTGGCCGCTCAATACCGTGCAGTTCTCCAACCACACGCAGTACGGCCACTGGACCGGCTGCGTCATGCCCGCCGCCCATTTAACGGAGATCGTTAAAGGTATCGCCGCCGTCGATCAACTGAAAAACTGCGATGCGGTGTTGAGCGGCTACATCGGGGCACCGGAGCAGGGCGAGCATATACTGGAGATCGTGCGTCAGGTGAAAGAAGCCAATCCCAATGCCTGGTATTTCCTCGATCCGGTGATGGGGCATCCGGAAAAAGGCTGCATCGTGGCGCCGGGCGTGGCGGAATTCCATTGCAAGCGCGGGCTGCCCAATGCCGATATCATCGCGCCCAATTTGCTGGAGCTTGAGCAACTGAGCGGCCGTACGGTGACCTCGGTGGATGAAGCCATCGCCGCCGCCCGTGGACTGTGCCGCCAGGGGCCGAAACTGGTATTGATTAAATATCTCAGCTACGCCGGTTATGACAGGAACAATTTCGAAATGCTGCTGGTGTCGCCGGAACAGGCCTGGCATACCAGCCGGCCGCTGGTGGATTTTGGCGATCGCCAGCCGGTGGGCGTGGGGGATCTGACCAGCGGACTGCTGCTGGTGGATCTGCTGAAAGGGCTGACGCCGGTCAAGGCGCTGGAACACGTCACCGCGGCGGTATATGAAGTGATGAAAATGACCAAAGAGATGGATGAGTACGAACTGCAGGTGGTCGCCGCGCAGGATCTGATAGCCCTGCCGCAGCACCATTTTCCGGCGCGCGAAATTAAATAAACGGAGCGCGGCAAACCCGGTGCCGGCATTGATTGCCGGCGCTTTTTTATAGGCCTTCCGCCGCCAGCGCGGCGACTATCGCCGGCCGCGCCCCGACGCGGGAAAAGTAGTGGGCAACCGCCGGGGCCGACGATAAATCGAATGCCAGCGCCTTGACCCACGTCAACATGGTAAACAGATAAGCATCCGCCACGGTGAAACGCGTGCCGAGCAGAAAATCCTGATCGGCCAGTTCACGATCCAGATAAAACAGTTTTTTTTCAATTTGCTGGCGCAGCTGGGCTTTATAGTCGTCCGGCGTATGGGATTCAAAGAGCGCGCCTAAGCTTTTATGCAGTTCGCTGGCCACGTAATTCAGCCATTCCAGCGCCTGGTAGCGTGAAAGCGTGCCCGCCGGCGGAATCAGATGGCGATCCGGCACCCGATCCGCCAAATATTGCACAATGGCCACGACTTCGGTAAGCACGGTGCCGTCATCGAGCAGCAACGCCGGCACCTGCCCCTTGGGATTGAGCGCCAGATAGTCTTCGCCATGCTCGGTTCTGTGGCTGACCAAATCCACCTTTTCAATGGTAAAATCCAGGCCGGCTTCGCGCAATACGATATGGGCGCTAAGTGAACTGGCTCCGGGCCTATAAAAAAGTTTCATGGGCGCTCCTTAACCGGGCGGCTGCAGTGAGATGTTTTCATGGTGACAGGATACGATTAACCGCGGCGGCAAGGAAGCGCCTGGGCGCACAGAGACATAAAATAGCGTGGCCCGGCGCCCTTTGGGAACGCGCCGGGGTGCTAGGCGGTTATTCGCTCACGAGCGGCGTGTCGCCCAGCGCCGGGCGTTCCGGCGCCAGCGCGTCGTCCGCGCGCGACATATGATTAAGCTTCGGCGCAAAAATCAGCATCAGGATGGCGATTACCGCGGTGACCATGCCGATTTGCATAAATACCTGGCCGTACACCGCCAGCGACAGATGGGCATCGTTGACATTGGCCGGCACGGCCATCAGATTGGCTACATAGCCGGCGATCAGCGCGGCGGCGGCAGTGGTCAGGAACCAGGCTCCCATGATAAAGCCCATTAAGCGCTGGGGCACCAACTGCGCCACCATCGCCAGGCCCAAGCCGGAAATCATCAGCTCGCCGATACTTTGCAGGCCGTAGCTGAGGATCAGCCAGTTCATGGACACGATGCCTGCCTCATTGGCGAAACGGGCGCCGATGGGCAAGACAAAAAAGGCCAGGGAACACAGCACCATGCCGGCGGCGAATTTGAACGGCATCGGCAAGCGATCCCCCATGGCATTATACAGCGCGGCCAGCAGCGGACTGGCCAGCATGATCCAAAACGGATTCAGCGCCTGGAACTGTTCCGGCTCGAATGACCAGCCGAACAGCGTATGGTCCACATTGTGGATGGCGAAGAAATTCAGCGACGTGGGCATTTGGCTGTACAACACGAAAAATACCACCGCTTCAAGCATCATCAAAAAGGCCACCAGCATCCTGCGGCGGGCGGCGCCTTGCAGCGCCAGGGTTTCTTTGGCGAAAATAATGATTATGCCCACCGAAATCGAAGCCAATACCCAGCGCGCCACCGTCTGGTGATGCAACAGCCAGCTGGAAAGGGTAATCAGCAGCACGATGCCTACGAGCACGGCCAGCAGACGCCCCCATTTCAGCGGCGCGAAATCGGGCTTGGAACCATACTCTTTTACCCAATTGCGGCACATGAAAAAATTCACCAGAGTGATCAGCATACCGATCACGCTCAGGGAAAACGCCACGCTCCAGCCGTAATGCGCCGCCAGCCAGGGCGTCGCCAGGGTGGAAATAAACGAACCGATATTCACCGCCATATAATACATGGTGAAGGCGCCGTCGAGACGGGGGTCATCTTTGCGATAGCAGGTGGACAACAATGACGACGGGTTGGCTTTAAACAAGCCGCTGCCCACCGCAATGGTCGCCATACCGATATATACCCAGGAGATGGCGTGGCTGGAATAGGCCACCATGGTGTATCCCGCCGCCAGGACCAGCGCGCCGATGACGATGACGCGCTTGGTGCCCAGCACTTTATCGCCCAGCCAGCCGCCGATGGCGACAAAGCCGTAAACCAAGGCGCTAAATGACGCGAACAAGGTGATGGATTGGGCTTCGGACATACCCAGCATTTTGACCAGATAAACCGCCAAAATAACCTGCAGTCCGTAATAACCAAACCGCTCCCAAAGTTCGATGGAAAAAATAAGATAGAAAGACTTTGGCTGTTTGAACGCGTTAACGCTAACCTTAGCCGGTGGAGTATCATTCTTTGCCGTAGACACATGGACCTCTTAATCAAGGGTGATGCTGTTGCGTACATCCCGCTTGCATTGTTATAAGATTTTCTTATGGGGATCTTCCGGATCTAGAGGCAATAGGCAAGGGTATATAAATATCGTGTTACAATTAATCTTTCTATTATCCTGATACTGCACTTTTTGATAAAGCCAGCGTTTGGCGATTAATCTTGTTTGGCGAAGAAAGACTTATTTTTCAGCAGGATGTTTACTTCTTTCTCACACAATAAACGATAAATTCACAAGGAATTAACTTTATTGCATTTTCATCGCCGATAAAAACGGTATTATTGATGGGATCGCCACGATATACCGCCGCTGCGGGGAATAATATTCCGAACCCATATTCTCAGTGATGATGACCCATCAAGCGGGATAATCGGGCTATTTTCACTGGGGAGTATTAATCAGAAAAACTTTATTTTATCTGGGAAACATTATTTTTGGCAGGGCAAGCTTATTTGCCAGGAAAAAATATTTACGCGCAAACAAGCTTGTCATGATAGTAGCCTATTGCCGTTAGCTATAGATTTTTTCCTTGTATTCACAGAGATCTTCAATAAGGCAGGAGCCACAGCGGGGCTTGCGGGCGATGCAGGTATATCGGCCATGCAGAATTAGCCAGTGATGGCAATTAACGGTAAATTCCGGCGGCACCACCTGCAATAATTTTTGCTCCACCGCCTCGACGTTTTTGCCGGGAGCAAAGTTCGTCCGGTTGCAGACGCGGAAAATATGGGTGTCCACCGCAATCGTCGGCCAGCCGAACGCGGTATTGAGCACGACGTTGGCGGTCTTGCGGCCTACGCCGGGCAAGGCTTCCAGCGCGGCGCGGTCTTCCGGCACCTGGCCCTGATGCAAATCCAGCAGCATCCGGCAGGTTTTAACGATATTTTCCGCCTTGCTATTAAACAGGCCGATGGATTTTATATAGTCTTTAATGCCGTCCACCCCCAATGCCAGAAGGGCGGCCGGCGTATTGGCCACGGGAAACAGTTTGGCGGTGGCTTTGTTGACGCTGACATCGGTGGCCTGCGCCGACAGCAGCACCGCAATCAATAATTCAAACGGCGTGCGGTACACCAGTTCGGTGGTGGGATTAGGATCGTTGGCGCGCAGACGGCTCAAAATGGCCAGTCGGGTGGTTTTATTCATGGGGTCAGGTTCGCTCCTGCGTGGTCATCATCGGCGCTTCGGCCGCCTGGCGGCGCCTGGCCTTGAGCCGCTGGTCGATCAGATATTTACCCGCCAGCATAAATCCCAGCCCGATGAAGGCTCCGGGCGGCAGCATGGCCAGCAAAAAGGGGGTATCGAGCTGGAAGACTTCGATCCGCAGCGCCTTGGCCCAATCCCCCAGCAGGCGATCCGCGCCGTCAAACAGCGTGCCGTTGCCCAGCAGCTCGCGCATGGTGCCCAGAACCAGCAGGGCGCAAGTGGACCCCAGCCCCATGGCCAGGCCGTCCAGGGCCGACAGGCCTACCGGATTGGTCGACGCGTAGGCTTCCGCGCGGCCGATAACAATACAGTTGGTGACAATCAGGGGGATAAAGATGCCGAGCGATTGGTAAAGGCCAAACGCATAGGCGTTTATCAGCATTTGCACCGTCGAGACCACCGAGGCGATGATCATGACATAAATGGGAATGCGTATTTCCGCCGGCACCCAGCGCCGCAGGGCGGAAATCGCGCCGTTGGTACAGGTCAGCACCAGCGTGGTCGCCAGCCCCAGGCCAAGGGCATTGGTGACGGTATTGGACACCGCCAGCAGGGGGCATAAACCTAATAATTGTACCAGCGAGGAATTATTGCCCCACAGTCCCTGACGGATTAGTCGCCCGGCTTCACTCATGACCTTGCTCTCCGCATGTTGGCAGTTTTCCGAGATCGTCGGGAAGCTGCTTTAAATAACCGGCGGTGCGTTTGACCCCGTTCACCACGGCACGCGGGGTGATGGTCGCGCCGGTGAATTGATCGAACTGTCCGCCGTCTTTGTTTACCGCCCAGTGTTTATCATCCGCCGATTCGACTTTCCTGCCGGCGAAATGGGTAATCCAATCGGAAATACGCAGTTCGATTTTATCGCCGAGTCCCGGCGTCTCATGATGCTCGGTGACCCGGGTTCCTAAAACATTGCCGGCGAAATCCGCGCCGACCAACAGCTGAATCGACCCCGAATAGCCGTCGGGAGCGGTGGACTCGATGGCCGCGGCGACCGGCTGGCCCTGTTTGCGCGCCAGATAGACGCGGTGCGGGTCGGTATTGCCCAGCGCGGCATCCACCACCCAATAGCATTCGCCCAGCATATCATTATCATGCAGGTCGGGGGGAATCACCTGATCGAGCAATTGCCGCTGCTCCGATGCCGCCTGGCGCATAATCGTCGGTTCGGTCAGCGCATGGACAATCGCGGTCAACCCGGTGGAGAGGGCGGCGAAAACCGCCAGGGTGACGCCGTGCTTACGCATGGTGGTTAACATAGGCTCTCCTTAGCCATGGCCATAGGCGCGGGGCTGGGTATAGTAATCTATCAGCGGTACGCAAATATTGGCCAGCAGCACCGCAAACGCCATCCCTTCGGGATACCCCCCGTAAGTGCGGATAAGCCAGGCCAACAGGCCGGTCAGGGCGCCAAAAACCAGCCGGCCTTTCGGGGTAGTCGAGGCGGTAACCGGGTCGGTGGCGATAAAAAACGCCCCGAGCATGGTGGCGCCGGAAAACAGGTGCAGCAGGGGCGGGGCGCTGGTTTGCGGGTCACTTATCCAGCCCAGCGTCGCGCACAGGGCCAGCATGGCCAGAAAGCTGGCAGGGATGTGCCAACTGATAATCTTGCGGGCGAGCAGATACAGCCCGCCGGCGAGAAAACCCAGATTGACCCATTGCCAACCCTGGCCGCCCAGCAGGCCATTGTATAACGGCTGCCGCAGCAGCGACAGGGCGTCATGGCCGCTGCGCAGGCCGGTCTTGAAATTATCCAGCGGGGTGGCCTGGGTTATGCCGTCGATGCCCGCGCGCAGTTGTTGCAAATCCAGCCCCCCCGGCGTGTGGCCGGTGAAAATCACCGCCAGGGTGTCCAGCAGCGGGGCGGCATGCAGCCGCATAACCTCCTGCGGCAGCCAACTGGTCATTTGTACCGGGAACGAAATCAGCACCACGACATAGCCGACCATCGCCGGATTGAAGGGGTTTTGCCCCAGGCCGCCGTAAAGCTGCTTGGCGATAATAATGGCGAACAGCGTGGCCAGCACGATCATCCACCAGGGCCCCATGGGCGGTAGGCTGAGCCCCAGCAGCACGGCGGTCAGCAGCGCGGAATTATCCTTGAGTTTTTCCCCGACCGGCTGTTTGCGCAGCGACACCAGAGCCGCTTCCGCCAGCAGCGCGGTCGCGCACGCCAGCAAAATCTGCACCAGCGTGCCGTAACCAAAAAAATAGCTCAGGGCGATGAAACCCGGCAGACACGCCAGGATGACCTGCAGCATGATTTGCCCGGTATTCTGCCGGTTGTGCGTGAACGGGGAACTTGCGATTCTGAAAGCCATTTATTCCTCTTGCGGCGCCGTGGCCGCCGCCGCTTTACGGGCTTTCACCCTGGCGATCGCGGCGGCAACCGCGGCCTTGCGCGGATCTTCGGCCCCGGCGGCGGTTGCCGGCGGGGTAAGTAAATCGGCGGACGGGGATAGCGCCGGCTCATGCGAATCATCGGCCAGCGCCGGTGCGGCTACGTTGTCACTTTTAGCGGCGGCGATCGGCGGTTCTGGCCGCGCTTTACGGGCTTTAACCCGGGCAATGGCCGCGTCGACGGCGGCTTTGCGCAGGTCGGTCCCGTCGGCGGGCGTTTCGGTTGCCGGCGTCTGCGCCTGGGCCAGGTCGTCAAGTTTTACCGCCGCCTGCTGGTGGCGCAGCTCCCTGGCCAGTTTATCCCGTTCGCGCCGCGCCAGTTTGGCCTCGAACCGCGCCTTGGCCTGCACGGCACGCTCCGCCTCCAGATCCAGCGCGCGGATTTCCGCTTTTTCCTGGCGATAATAATGCACCAGCGGAATATTGCTGGGACAAACATAGGCGCAGGCGCCGCATTCAATACAGTCCGCCAAATGATGCTGGCGCGCCTTATCGTGCTCCCGCCCCCGGCTGAACCAATATAATTGCTGGGGCAGCAGTCCGGCGGGACAGGCGTCGGCGCATAGGCTGCAACGGATGCAGGACTGCTCCGGCTCGGGCGCGGCCATCTCGGCGGCGGAGGGGGCCAGGAGGCAGTTGCTGATTTTAACCACCGGCACGTCCAGTACCGGCAGGGTAAAGCCCATCAGCGGCCCGCCCATGATCACCAGTTGATCCGCCGCCGCGGTAAAGCCCGCATATTGCAGCAAATGGCTGACCGGCGTGCCCAGGCGCGCCCAAACATTGCCGGGATGCGTCAGCGCGTCGCCGGTCAGTGTCACCACCCGTTCGGTGAGGGCTTCACCGTCGATCACCGCGCGTTTGATGGCGAAAATGGTGCCGACGTTAAGCATCACGATGCCGATGGCGGCGGAGTGCTGGCCAAACGGCACTTCGCGTCCGGTAAGAATCCGGGTCAGCTGCTTGGCGCCCCCGGACGGATATTTGGTGGGAATGACCCGCAGCTGATAACCAGCGCCGGGATCAAGCGCCACGGTCAGGGCGGCCGCGGCCGCGGGTTTATTGTCCTCGATGCCGATCATGACCCGCAGGGGCCGCAACAGATGCGTCAGGATATCGATACCCGCCACGATTTCCCGGGCATGTTCCTGCATCAGCCGGTCGTCGGCGGTGATATAAGGTTCGCATTCGGCGGCGTTAACGATCAGGGTATCGACCGCGCCCCATCCGCCCCGAAGTTTGGCGGCGGTGGGAAATCCCGCCCCGCCAAGTCCGGCGATGCCGCTTTGGTGAATCCGCTCCAGCAGGGCGGCGGCGTCATGCTGGCGATAGTCGGCCAGCGGCCGGCGCGGATACCAGCGATCTTCGCCGTCGGGTTGCAGGATAATGCTCAGCTCCGCCAGCGCGGAGGGATGGGCGGTGGTATGGGGCGTAATGGCCGTGATGACGCCCGAGGTTGGCGCATGGACCGGCAGGGTCCGGCCCCGGCCCTCGGTCAGGGGCTGGCCGCGCAGCACCCGGTCGCCGACGGTG
>JAATFX010000107.1 GCA_015654925.1 Enterobacterales bacterium
AAAAAAATTGGCTCGCGAAAACGCACGCCGCACTCGTCTGTATTAATTTTTCGGGGTGAAAACCCCAACCGCGTGATTAATCCGCAGACTCAGTAGTTGCATACGAAGGCCGTGCGATCCGGAAGGATTGCGCGGCTTGTTCTCGTTTATAGGCTAACCAATCAGGGCTTATGGCTGGACGAATCCCACGCGTATTTATCAACGACTTGCTGGCTCGCACCGACATCATCGATCTCATCGATGCCCGGGTGAAGCTGAAAAAACAAGGCAAGAATTATCACGCTTGTTGTCCGTTTCACCATGAAAAAACCCCGTCGTTTACCGTTAATGGCGAAAAACAGTTCTATCATTGTTTCGGGTGCGGCGCGCACGGTAACGCCATTGATTTCCTGATGAATTACGACCGGCTCGAATTTGTCGAGTCCATCGAAGAACTGGCCACCATGCACGGTCTGGAAGTGCCTTCCGAAGCGGGCGCCGGGCCAAACCAGCAGGAACGCCATCAGCGCCAGAGCCTGTATCAGGTAATGGAAAAGCTCAGTGATTATTATTCACAGGCGTTGCAACAAAACACGGCGGCGCCGGCGCATGCCTACCTGACCAAGCGGGGATTGAGCGCCGAGATCATCAGCCATTTTTCCATTGGCTACGCGCCCGCCGGCTGGGACACCGTGTTAAAGCGTTTCGGCCGGTCGCCCGACGATCGCACCGCGTTGAACGATGCCGGAATGCTGGTGACTAACGATCAGGGCCGGGTCTACGATCGCTTCCGCGAGCGGGTGATGTTCCCGATTCGCGACCGGCGCGGCCGGGTGATCGCGTTTGGCGGTCGCATCCTGGGCGACGGGCAGCCGAAGTACCTGAACTCGCCGGAAACCGAGATATTCCATAAGGGCCGCCAGCTGTACGGGCTTTATGAGGCACAGCGGAAGCACCCGGAATTATCGCGCCTGCTGGTGGTCGAAGGGTATATGGACGTAGTGGCGCTGGCGCAGTTCGGCATCGATTACGCGGTGGCATCCCTTGGCACCGCCACCACCGCCGAACATATTCAGTTGCTGTATCGCGCCACCGACCAGGTCATTTGCTGTTACGACGGTGACCGCGCCGGCCGTGAAGCCGCCTGGCGGGCGCTGGAAACCGCCCTGCCCTACCTGAACGACGGGCGCCAGCTGCGCTTTATGTTTCTGCCGGACGGGGAAGACCCCGATACCCTGGTGCGCCAGATTGGCAAAGAGGCGTTTGAGCAGCGTATGGAACAGGCGCAGCCGCTGTCGGTGTTTTTATTCGAGACGCTGATGCCGCAGGTGGATTTAAGCAGTCCGGACGGGCGCGCCAAACTCAGTACCCTGGCGCTGCCGCTTATCGGCCAGGTACCGGGCGAAACGTTGAGGATGTATTTACGCCAGCAGTTGGGTAATAAATTGGGCATTTTGGACGATAATCAGTTGGAAAAGCTGCTGCCCAAGCAGGCCGGCAATACAAATATTTCGCCGCAGCCCCGGATAAAACGCACAACCATGCGTATACTTATAGGGTTGCTGGTGCAAAACCCGCGTTTAAGCGCGCTTATACCATCAGTGCAAGGTTTAGAGCAGGCCCAGCAACCGGGCGTGCCCCTGTTTATCGAATTAGTGCAGACATGCCAGGCACAGCCGGGCTTGACCACGGGTCAGTTGCTTGAGCATTACCGGGATAATAAATCCAGCCCGCAGCTTGAAACCCTGGCCGTTTGGAACCATATGATCATAGAAGATATGATCGAAGCGACATTTGTCGATACCCTGGCCAGTCTCTATGATTCAATACTGGAACAGCGTCAGGAAGAGCTGATAGCACGCGACAGAACACACGGATTGACGGCCGAAGAACGAAAAGAGCTTTGGTCTTTGAACATGGCTTTGGCCAGAAAAAAATGAATGACGAGGCTTAATTGCCTATAAATGGCAGGGCAATGCCCTGTGCGATGCCGTACTGGGCTGCGGCGTTAAACAAAGGCCTGATCTCTTGTTGGTGATGAAATTTCACCGACCAACACCGAATTATACTCTGAAGTGTGGATACCGTCTTATGGAGCAAAACCCGCAGTCACAGCTCAAGCTACTTGTCACTCGTGGTAAGGAGCAAGGCTATTTGACCTTTGCCGAGGTCAATGACCATCTGCCGGAGGATATCGTCGACTCCGA
>JAATFX010000012.1 GCA_015654925.1 Enterobacterales bacterium
GTTCAAAATCAAGAAAATTCAGACTCATAGTATTCCTATATTAGTCAAATTCCAGTTCCACCTGTTCGTTGCCTACCAAAGTACGCAAATCATTAAGCAACCGGTCGGTAGGCGTAACACGCCACGTCGCGCCAAATCGCAACCTGGCGCGAGCATCTTCGCGTTGGTAATAAAGATGCACTGGAATCGTCCCGGATCGATGCGGTTCCAACGATTGGCGGAGACGGTTTAAAAGCTGGTCATCAATTTGCCTGTCCGTCAGCGAGATAGCAAGACCGCGGGCATATTTTTCACGTGCTTCGCTGATATCCATCAGTTCACGGGCGGTCATTTTAAGGCCCCCGTTGAAGTCATCAAAGCTGACCTGTCCCAAAGCGATCAGGATACGGTCTTTTTCCAGCAAATGCTGGTATTTTTCCAACGCGTCCGTGAACAACATCACGTCCAGGCGTCCGGAACGATCGTCGAGGGTCAAAACCCCGATGCGATTGCCCCGTTTGGTCACCATGATGCGGGCGGAAAGCACCAAACCGACGGCGGTAATCATCTTGCCGCGATCGGTGGGGTGCATATCCTTTAAACGGACGCCGCCGGCATAGCGTTCGATTTCGCGCAAATAGCGGGTAATGGGGTGGCCGGTGAGATACAGCCCGAGGGTTTCGCGCTCGCCGTCCAGCACCACGTGCTCCGGCCAGGGCGGCACGGTGCTGTAGGATGCTTCCACCGCCTCCGGCGCGTCGGCCAGCACGCCGAACATATCCCCCTGGCCGATGGCTTCCGCCTTGGCGTGCTGATCCGCCGCCTTTAGCGCATCGCTCAGGGAGTTCATCAGCGCCGCGCGATGCGGCCCGAGCCGATCGAACGCGCCGGACATGATCAGTTTTTCCAGCATGCGGCGGTTAAGCTTTTTAATATCGGTGCGGGCGCACAGATCGAACAGTTCTTTAAAATGGCCGTCCTGGTTGCGGGCGTCGATAATCGCCTCGATTGGCCCCTCGCCCACGCCTTTGATGGCGCCGATACCGTAGACGATTTCCCCTTCGTCATTAACATGAAAATGATACTGCCCGCTGTTGATATCCGGCGGCAACACTTTCAGGCCCATGCGCCAGCATTCATCCACCAGGCCGACCACTTTCTCGGTATTATCCATATCGGCGGTCATCACCGCCGCCATGAACTCCGCCGGGTAATGCGCCTTGAGCCACAGCGTCTGGTAGGACACCAGGGCATAAGCGGCGGAGTGGGACTTGTTGAATCCGTAACCGGCGAATTTCTCCACCAGGTCAAAGATTTTCATCGACAGCTCGCCGTCGATGCCATTGTTTTCCGCCCCTTCCTTGAAAATGGATCGCTGCTTGACCATCTCTTCGAGTTTCTTTTTACCCATGGCGCGGCGCAGCATATCCGCGCCCCCCAGCGTATAACCCGCCAATACCTGGGCGATCTGCATCACCTGTTCCTGATACAGGATAATGCCGTAGGTCGGTTCCAGCACCGGGCGCAGGGATTCATGCTGCCATTCGATATCGGGGAACGAGATGGCCTCGCGCCCGTGCTTACGGTCGATAAAGTTATCCACCATGCCCGATTGCAGCGGGCCGGGACGAAACAGCGCCACCAGGGCGATCATATCTTCGAAGCAGTCGGGCTGCAGGCGCTTGATCAAATCCTTCATGCCGCGGGATTCCAGCTGGAACACCGCGGTGGTTTCCGAACGCTGGAGCATATCGAAGCTTTTTTTATCTTCCAGCGGGATGGCGGCGATATCCACCGGCGGCAGGCCCTGCTTGCCGCGGCGGGCGTTGATCATCTCCAGCGCCCAGTTGATGATGGTCAGGGTGCGCAGGCCCAGGAAGTCAAACTTCACCAGCCCGGTATATTCCACATCGTTTTTATCGAACTGGGTTACCGGGTGGTTGCCTTCGGCGTCGCAATACAGCGGCGCGAAGTCGGTGATTTTAGTGGGTGCGATAACCACGCCGCCGGCATGCTTGCCCGCGTTGCGGGTGACGCCCTCCAGCTTGCGCGCCATGTCGATCAGCGCCTTGACCTCTTCATCGGCATCGTAGATGGACTGCAGCTGCGGTTCGGCGATAAAGGCTTTTTCCAGGGTCATGCCCGGGTCGGGCGGCACCAGCTTGGAGATGCGGTCGACAAACCCGTACGGATGCCCCAGCACCCGGCCGACGTCGCGGATAACCGCTTTGGCCGCCATGGTGCCGAAGGTGATGATCTGCGAAACCGCTTCGCGGCCATAGGTCTCGGCCACGTGATCGATGACCAGATCGCGTTTTTCCATGCAGAAATCCACGTCGAAGTCGGGCATCGAGACGCGTTCCGGATTAAGGAAACGTTCAAACAGCAGATCGAATACCAGCGGGTCGAGGTCGGTGATTTTCAGGGCGTAGGCCACCAGCGAACCCGCACCCGACCCGCGTCCCGGGCCTACCGGCACCCCATTGTCTTTCGACCACTGGATAAACTCCATCACGATCAGGAAGTAGCCCGGAAACCCCATCTGGTTAATCACCTTCAGCTCGATTTCCAGGCGTTCATCATAGGGCGGCCGCTTGGCGATGCGTTCCTGTTCGTCCGGGAACAGGAACGCCAGCCGCTCTTCCAGCCCCTCATGGGAACGGGCCACCAGGAAGTCCTCGGTGGACATATCGCCGGTGGGGAACTGCGGCAGGAAGTATTCGCCCAGGCGGATGGTGACATTGCAGCGCTTGGCGATTTCAACGCTGTTTTGCAGCGCTTCCGGCAGGTCGGCAAACAGTTCGCACATTTGCTCTTCGCTACGCATAAACTGCTGCGGGCTGTAATTGCGCGGGCGTTTGGGATCGTCGAGGGTGAAGCCGTCATGGATCGCGACGCGGATCTCATGGGCGTCAAAATCCTCTTCGCTGATAAAACGGACGTCGTTGGTGGCCACGACCGGCAAACCGCGCGCCATGGCGATGGCCACGGCGGCATGGAGATAATTTTCCTCGTCCGGCCGGCCGGTTCGCGTCAATTCCAGATAGTAGCGGTCGGGGAAGTAGCGCTCGTAAAATTCCAGGCACTGCTCCACCTGCGGCATATTGCCGCGGATCAGGAATTTGCCGACATCGCCCTTGCGGCCGCCGGAAAGCAGCAGCAGCCCTTCATTATGATTAATCAGCCAGTCGCGATCGATAACCGGACCGGCGGCGCCGTAGCCGCGCTGGTAGGCTTCGGATATCAGCAACGTCAGATGCTGGTAGCCCACATTATCAGCCGCCAGGATGGTCAGTTCCGCCAGCTCCTCGCCCAACATCTCGCTTTGCACCAGAACATCCGCGCCGACAATGGGCTTAATCCCGGCGCCATGCGCGCTGCCGTAGAATTTCACCAGCCCGCACAGGTTCATAAAATCGGTAATCGCCAGCGCCGGCAGGCCAAGCGCCGCGGTTTTTTTCACCAATGGGCCGATTTTGGCCAGCCCATCGATCATGGAGTAGTCGCTGTGGACACGCAGATGAATAAATCGTGGTTCGGCCATTATCCTGATACCAAAAGTTGATTATCGTGGCAGGGACCAGAAAACCAAGGGCTGACTGGGCCAATCATAATAAACCCAACACCCGCTTTACCGGTGCGAAGCTTCGGCGATGATGCACGGTGGCGCCCAGGAGCGCCAGCTTTTCGAGATGAAATGCCGTGGGGTAGCCTTTATGCTGCGCAAACCCGTAGTCCGGATATTCGAGATGCAATGCGTCCATTTCACGATCCCTTGAGACCTTGGCCACAATGGACGCGGCGCTAATCTCCGCCACCAGGCTGTCCCCTTTGACCACCGCCAGCGAGGGCATGGCCAGCAGCGGGCAGCGATTGCCGTCAATCAGCACGAAGTCCGGGGTAATATTCAGGCCCAGCACCGCGCGCTGCATCGCCAGCAGGGTAGCGTGAAAAATATTCAGCCGGTCGATCTCTGCCGCTTCGGCGCGGCCCAGGCTCCAGGCCAGGGCTTTATCGGTAATCTCGTCATAGAGCGACTCGCGGCGTTTGGCACTGAGTTTTTTGGAGTCCGCCAGCCCGCTGATGGGCCGGGCCGGGTCCAGAATCACCGCGGCGGTCACCACCGCCCCCACCAAGGGGCCGCGGCCGACCTCATCAACGCCGGCGATGCAGGTCGCCACGGGATAAATAAATAAGTTCGTCATGATTAAACCACTAGATCCGCTGGGCGATCAATTTCAATACGGCCTGGGCGGCCTGCTCATCGGCATTACGGCGAATTTGTAGATGCAGGTCGCGAAAAGTTTCTTTCAGCGCCGCGCTGCGGGCGTCGTTGTTTAACAGCGGCGCCAGTGCTGACGCCAGTTTATCCGGCACGCAGTCCTGTTGCAGCAGTTCTTTCACCAGTTCGCGGCCGGCCAGCAAATTGGGCAGCGAGACATAGGGCGTCTTCACCAGGCGCCGCGCCAGCCAAAAAGTAAAGGGTTTCATGCGATAGCCCACCACCATCGGACATTTGGCCAGCATGCATTCCAGAGCCGCGGTGCCGGAGGCCAGCAGCGCCGCGTCGCTGGCGATCATCGCCTCGCGCGCCTGGCCGTCGAGCAGGCGTAGTTTAAGATCGGGCGCCACCTGCGCCTGGATTTTTTCAAACTGTTCCCGCCGGCGGGCATTCACCAGCGGCACCACGATTTCAAGGCCGGGAAACCGCTGGCTCAATAGCACTGCGGTGTTGAGGAAATCCGCACTGAGCATCTCGACTTCCGCGCCGCGGCTGCCCGGCAGCAGGGCCAGGCAGCGGGCGTCGCCATCGATGCCGAGGTGCCGCCGCGCGGCGGCTTTATCCGGATCCAGCGGCATAGTGTCGGCCAGGGTATGGCCGATAAACTGGCAGGGAACATTAAAGCGGTCGTAAAAAGCTTTTTCAAACGGCAGAAACGCCAGCACGTTGTCGGTCGCCCGGCCGATTTTATAGACCCGCTTCTGGCGCCAGGCCCATACCGACGGGCTGACGTAGTGGATAGTGCGGATACCGCGCTGCTTGAGCCGGCCTTCAAGGGTGATATTAAAATCGGGCGCGTCAATGCCGACAAACACGTCGGGATGCAGCTCGCCGAAGCGGCGGGTCAGGTCGCGGCGGATTTTCAGTAGCCGCGGCAGGCGCCCGACCACCTCAACGATGCCCATAACCGCCAGTTCTTCCATCTCATACCAGGCTTCGCAGCCCTCGGCCAGCATGCGCGGACCGGCAACCCCGACAAACCGCGCCTGCGGCAGGTGATGCCTGAGGGCGCGGATCAGGCCGGCGCCCAGGATATCCCCTGATGTCTCGCCGGCCACCAGACCGATAACCACGGAAGACGCCGGCATGATCAGCGGATAATACCCCGTTGCGAACGGGCCAGGAAATCAGTGAAGGTTTTCACCACGGCGTGCTGCTCCGCCATGGCCGCCAGTTCGGGTTTAACCTCATCGAGGGTCTTCCCGCTGCGATAGATGAGCTTATAGGCGGCACGGATGGCATGCAGGGCTTCTTTGTCGAATCCCCGGCGCTTGAGACCTTCGATATTGATGCCAAAAGGCGTGGCGTGGTTGCCCTGGGCAATAACATAGGGCGGCACGTCCTGGGCTACGCCCGAGCAGCCGCCGACCATGACATGGGCACCGATGGAGCAAAACTGATGCACCGCGGTCAGGCCGCCGATAATGGCGTAATCGTCGACCGTCACATGGCCGCCGAGAGTAGCGTTATTGGCGAAAATACAGCGATCGCCGACGACGCAGTCATGGGCGATGTGCGTATTGATCATCAATAAATTGTCATTGCCAATCTTGGTCACTTCCCCGCCTTGGGCGGTGCCACGGTGAATCGTCACGCTTTCCCGGATACGGTTGCGATGGCCGATTTCCACGCGAGTGGGCTCGCCGGCATATTTCAGATCCTGGTTCACTTCGCCGATGGAGGCGAACTGATAAATCTGGTTTTCTTCACCGATTCGGGTAATGCCGTTGATCACGATATGCGATTTCAACACCGTACCGGCGCCGATTTCGACCTGCGGGCCGATAAAACAAAACGGACCGACGTGCACACCGGCATGAAGAATAGCGCCCTCTTCAACAATGGCACTGGGATGGATAAAGGCGGATTGATCAATCACGTTTTCAGGACTCCCGACGACGGGCGCACATCATTGACGCTTCACAGGCGATCTCGCCGTCGACTTTGGCAACACCCTGGAAGCGGGCAACTCCGCGCCGCTCTTTGATAAATTCGACTTCAAGGATCATTTGATCGCCAGGTTGTACCGGGCGTTTGAAGCGCGCATGATCCACGGCTGCGAAATAGTATAACTCACCTGGCTCCAGTTTACCGACGCTCTTAAAGGCCAGAATACCCGTTGCCTGAGCCATCGCTTCCAGAATCAACACACCGGGGAATATAGGCTTTCCGGGGAAATGCCCCTGGAAAAACGGCTCATTAAAAGAGACGTTCTTCACCGCGCGTAAAAATTTCCCTTTCTCAAAATCCAGAACCCGATCCACCAGCAGAAAAGGGAAACGGTGCGGCAATAATTCCAATATCTCTTCTATCTGCAGAGTATGAGTGTCAGTAGTCAAAATACTCTTCCTGTCTGTAAAAAACGATGGCATTAACAACACGGCCTGCAAAAATCCTGTAGAGGGATAATTTAGCAGGCCGCAAATAAAAAATGTCTGTATCGGGCCAACCGGCCCGAACGTGCATAATTATCACAGAATGGCGCAGGCGATTAGTTTTTTGCTGTTTTTCGCTCGATAGCTTTCAATCGCTTGCTAATCTCGCTGATATTCAGGACTAATGCTGCGGTCTTACGCCAAACTTTATTAGGCTGCAAAGGAATACCGGACGAGTATACGCCAGGTTCGGTGATAGGTCGCATTACCATTCCCATGCCGGTAATCGTCACTTTGTCACAAATTTCCATATGGCCGTTGATCACGCTGGCGCCGCCGATCATGCAATAACGGCCGATTTTCAAGCTGCCGGCCATGATGACGCCGCCCGCGACCGCGGTATTGTCGCCAATTACCACGTTGTGCGCAATCTGGCATTGGTTATCTATGATTACGCCATTACCGATAATGGTGTCGTCCAATGCGCCACGATCGATGGTGGTGCAGGCGCCGATTTCGACCCGATCGCCGATTTCAACCGTGCCGAGCTGGGGAATCTTGACCCAGTTGCCCCGGTCGTTGGCATAACCAAACCCGTCGGCGCCGATGACGGTGCCGGATTGTATCAGACACATGGCGCCGATACGCACTTCATGATAGATGGTGACGTTGGCCCATAACTGGGTACCCGCTCCGATTTTAGTATTTTTGCCGATAAAACAACCGGGGCCGATAACGACGTTATCGCCTAACACCACGCCGGATTCAATCACCGCGTTCGCCCCGACGGCCACCTGCTTGCCCAGTTGCGCCTCGGGAGAAATCACCGCGCTGGACGCGATATGTTCGGCGGCCACGGGAGTGGTGTCCATTATCTGCGCCATTTTGGCATAGGTCAGGTAGGGATTTTTGACCACCAGCGCGGCGCATTGGCAGTACGGCAGGTCGGCTTCGGTAACAACGACCGCAGCGGCCTGGCAGGAAGAAAGTTTTTCACGAAAACGGCTGTCAGCCAGAAACGTTATGTGGCCCGCTTTGGCGGAACCCATGGAAGCAATGCCGGTGATGACGAGATCGCCATCACCATGCAATTGTGCATCCAACTGCTGCGCTAAATCAGCAAGTCGAATTGATGACATGACTTATTTAACCTGTTTTAACACGTCGGCAGTAATGTCATTTGAAGAGCCGGCATACGCCACGGCGTTGGCATCAATAACGATGTCGTAGCCTTGTTTGGTGGCGACGGCTTTCACCGCATCCTGAATACGGCTCAGGATTTTATTGCGTTCTTCGCCCTGACGGCGACGGTTGTCCTGTTCAAAAGCCTGGGCTTTGCCGGAGAAGTCTTCACGCTGTGCCATGACTTCTTTTTCCAGACGGCTGCGATCGGCGGCTTTCATGGTAGAGCCGTCACGTTGCAGACGCTGCATTTTGGTTTGCAAATCGCGTTCTTGCGATTGCAGATCCGTTGCGCGGCCTTTGAACTCGTTTTCCAGTTGTTTAGCGACAACAGCGCGCTGAGGAGACTGCTGAAAAATATTAGCAATATTTACAACAGCAATTTTATCAGCAGCTTGCACGCTGGCTGAGGCAGCCAATGCTAATCCGAGGCCCGCGGCATACAACCACTTTTTCACTATAAACTCCTTAAACACTACATTTATGTTTGAAAACATTTCAACGCGGCAGGGATGAGGCGATGAAACCGCGGATATCCCGCGGCTCATGCTCCTAGGCCCTTGTTCTCTGCCTTGCCTGGTGCCTGCGCTGTGACTCTACGCAATATTACCACGTTTTACCGATATTAAACTGGAACTGCTCCGCTCGGTCGCCATCGTACTTCTTGATAGGCTGGGCATAAGAGAACACCAAAGGCCCTAACGGAGACATCCACTGCAAGGCAAAACCGCTCGATACGCGGATATTGCCTGGATTACTGTAATCAGGCACGCCGTAAGCGCGGGTCTGATCGGTATTTTCCCACGAGGTGTCCCAGACGGTGCCGCTGTCCACAAACAGCGAGGTACGCACCGAGTTGGCGTACTTGGCGCTGATAAACGGCGTCGGTACGATAAGCTCCGCGCTCAGCAACGCCATGGCGTTGCCGCCCACCGCATCATTGGAGTTGTCCAGCGGGCAATCGCCATAGGACCCTTCGCCGCCGTTACACTTGTAGTATGCCGCTTTCGGCCCAATGGTATTGGACCGGAAACCGCGCACGGTGCTGGAACCGCCGGCGAAGAAGTTGTCGTAGAACGGCACTTCCTTGCTGCCGATGCCGTCGGCATAACCCGCGCGTCCGCGCCCCATCAACACCCAATTGCCGGATTCGGTCAGCGGCAGGTAGCTGGTGGTATCGAAGGTCACTTTATAATACTCGTTATCGGAACCGGGTATGGTGACCTTGCCGCTCAGGCTGGCGGTGGTGCCCGACGTCGGGAAATAACCCCGATCCAGGTTGCTATAGCTCCAGCCGGAGGTCAGGAAGAAGTCATCGGCGCTGAAATCGGCGTCGTTGTCATGATTCTCGCCCGCGATGACCTTGGGCTGGTAGCCGGAGGATTGCAGGTAACGCCACATGGCGATCTGCGGGTCCATATCCGACAGGTCATTATGGACATAATCCAGGCCCACGCGCAGCGAATTGGTTTCGCTGATCGGGAAGCCCAGGGTGGTACCCAAGCCATAGCTCTTGTTGGTGTAGTCCGACAAATCGGCGTTATCGGCCTCGAAGTCATTATAGAAAATACGCCCGCCGAGACTGACGCCGTCCACGGTGAAGTAGGGGTCGGTCAAGGAGAGTTCAGCGTAAGTCTGGTAATCGTTCTTGGTGCCGCTAAAGCCAACCGAGTTGCCGGTACCCAGCCAGTTGTCCTGCTGGATGCCGAACTGGAAGCTGACGCCGCTTTCGGTACCGAAGCCCACGCCGAAGTTGATGCTGCCGGTGTTGCGCTCTTTGACTTTATAGGTGACGTCGACCTGGTCGTCGGTGCCGGGAACGCGCTGCGTATCCACATCAACGGTTTCGAAGTAGCCCAGGCGGTTCAGGCGATCTTTGCCCTGGTCCACCAGGTTGCTGCCCAGCCAGGCGCCTTCCATCTGGCGCATCTCGCGGCGCAGCACCACGTCTTTGGTGATGTCGTTGCCCTGGAACCGCACATGCCTGACGTAATAACGGTTGCCCGCATCGACGTTGATATGCAGCTTCACGGTTTTATCGGCGTCGTTGATTTCCGGCTGCGTCACCACGCGCGGATAGGCGTAGCCATAACGCCCCAGCAGTTGCTTGATGTCGTTTTCCATCTTGGTGACTTTGGCGCCGCTATAGAGTTCTCCCGGCTTGACGCGGGACAACGCATCGATTTCAGCGGAGTGCCCGGCCAGATTACCGTTGACTACCGTACCGGACAGCTGGTACTGGGCGCCTTCGGTAATGTTCAGGGTGATATAGATGCCCTTTTTATCCGGGGTCAGGCTCACCTGGGTCGAGTCGATATTGAAACGGGCATAGCCGCGGTCAAGATAGAAGCTGCGCAGGGTTTCAAGATCCCCCGCCAGTTTTTGCTTCTGGTACTTGCGATCGCCCACCACGTTCCACCACGGCACTTCATCGCGCAGCTGGAAGCGTGAAACCAGCTCATCGGTACTGAAGGCGTGGTTGCCGACGATATTGATCTGCTGGATCTTGGCGGAAAGGCCTTCGGTAAACACCAGTTTCAAATCTACCCGGTTGCGCGGCAGCGGCGTTACGACGGCTTTCACCGACGCGCTGTATTTACCCACGCTATAGTAGAAATCCTCCAGCCCTTTCTCGATATTGGATATCGTGGTGCGGTCCAATGCTTCGCCGACGCGCACGCCTGAAGCTTCGAGATTCTGCTTGAGCATATCCTCCTTCACCGCTTTATTGCCGGAGAAGGTGATACTGGCGATAGTGGGACGTTCCTTGACCTGAACGAGCAAAGTATCTCCATCACGCAACACCCGGACATCCTCAAAGTTTCCGGTGGCAAATAAGGCGCGGATAGTATTGCCGATATCTTCATCACTGGCCGTGTCTCCGACACGTACCGGCATACTGAGTAACGCCGCACCGACGGCGACCCGTTGCAGTCCTTCGAA
>JAATFX010000061.1 GCA_015654925.1 Enterobacterales bacterium
GCTTAACCGCGGCAGCGGGTCTTGCGCCGGTTGGCCTGTAATAATGGGCAACTGGGGCAATAAACCGTATCGCTGATTTTGTAACGCAGGCAGCAAAGGCGACGGATCGCTTTGGCGCCTCCCTCTTCGTCGTTCACGTACCGCACCGGTTCAAACAGGCGGTTTATCGTGCCGTCGGGCTGCGTCTTACTCGATAGCAGCAGGCTGGCGGCGCCGATATCCGCCGCCAGCTCCTGGGCCAAAGTAAAGCCATAAGCGATGCGGATGGCGGCGTTATTCCAGAACATCCCCGGTTTAATGGCCGATAAGCGGCTCAGGGTCAGGCATACCGGTAATAAATGCTCTTCCACCAGCGGCTGGAACCGCGCAAAAATATCGGCGTCGGGGCGTATGGCTTCCCCTTGGCCGGCCAGGATAAATCGCTCGGGGACTCCGCCTTCGGCCAAAGTAAAGCGGATAGACTGCGGCGCCGCCGGCAGTTGCCAGCCATGCAGCAAATTAATCTTGGTCCAGGCGGGCAACAGGCGGGCAAAATACCACTGCGACCACATGGAGATCACCGCCGCCGGATCTTCCCCCTTATGCTGGCTTATAAATGGGTCCAGCACCGCCCGCGCCGTGTCCGGCCGGCATAAATCTTCCGCCGAATACACGCTGCTGCCCGCTGGGGGCGCAAATAAAAAACTGTCGGCGATATCGGCGGCGAGCTTCATAAGCATCCTGTATCCATCAAAAAAATTGATTAAAAACAACGGAAAGACGATACGGCAAGCGAGCGGCTTGCAGTCACTCTCCGAATGGGCATAATAGGCGATCAAAATCAGAATGATAACTATTTATATTTAATATTTATGCCGACTCATAATGCTTATCGTCGACGTCTATTGCAGGCGTTGGCCGTTTTGCCCTGGTGGTCCAGCCGCGGTGTTGCGGCCGGCGCCGCGCCCGATTTAGCGCGGATTATCGCGCTGGAGTGGCGCCCGGCGGAACTATTAATCGCCCTGGGCGTGATGCCCATCGCCGTTGCCGATGTGCCCAATTACCGCAGTTGGGTGGTGGAACCCGCCCTGGCATCCTCGGTACTGGATGTGGGTTTGCGTAACGAACCCAATATGGAAGCGATGCAGCGCCTGCGCCCGTCGCTGATCTTACTCTCCAATGGTTTTGGCCCGGCGCCGGAAAGCGTAGCCCCCATCGCCCCCACCATGACGTTTCGTTTTAGCCGCAAGGGCGAACGCCCGCTGGCCGTGGCCCGGCAGGACGTGCAGGACCTGGCGGATCGCCTGGAATTGCCGGGCCGCGCCCAACGGCATTTTGTCGCTATCGACCGGCTGCTGGACCAGACCCGCCGGCGGCTGGCGGCCAAGTCTTACCCACCGGTTCTGCTGTTTTCCTTTATTGATAGCCGGCGCATCATGGTGATCGGTAAACGCAGCCTGTTCCAGGACGTTATGGATCGGGTGGGCGTGGTAAACGCCTGGGACGGCGATGAAAATATCTGGGGCAGTACGGTAGTGGGGCTGGAGCGGCTGGCGCAGTTTAGCCAGGTGCGCGGCATCTGTTTTCACCGCGGCCGGCAGGACCCGCTGTTTGATATCACCCAATCCACGCTCTGGCAGACGCTGCCGATGGTGCGCGAACGCCAATTGCGCATCGTGCCCGCCGTGTGGTTTTTCGGCGCCACGATTGCCGCCATGCGCTTTTGCCAGCAGTTGGAACAAGCGCTGGAGTCAGCGGCATGAGCCATCGCGTGCCGCCACTCTCCTTCTGGCTGATCATGTTGTTGTTTACCCTGGCCTTAGCGTTTACCGGGCTGAATTTTATCCGCCAGTTGTCGATTGGACTCTGGTGGCAGGCCGCCGGTCATCCGCTCACCGCCAATATCGATCAAATGGTATTCCATTACAGCCTGCTGCCGCGCACGGCGCTGTCGCTGCTGGTGGGGGCCGGGCTGGGACTGGTGGGAACCCTGTTCCAGCAGATTTTGCGTAACCCGCTGGCCGAACCCACCACGCTCGGAGTGTCGGCGGGGGCGCAACTGGGGCTGACCGTGGCGACATTATGGGTACTGCCGGGAGGCGAGGCCACCAGGCAACTGGCCACGATTATCGGCGCGCTGGCGGTGGGCGGACTGGTGTTCGGCGTGTCCTGGGGACGACGTTTATCGCCGGTGACCCTGATCCTGGCCGGGCTGGTCCTGGGATTATACTGCGGCGCGGTCCGCAGCCTGCTGGCGCTACTTAATTATGAGCGCCTGCAAAGCATCTATTTATGGAGCAGCGGCATGCTAAACCAGCAGGACTGGGGCATGGTGCAGTTTTTGTTGCCCCGGCTGGCCATTGGCCTGGTCCTGGCGCTGATGATGCTGCGGCCGCTGATGCTGATGGGACTCGATGACGGCGTGGCGCGCAATCTGGGCTTGGGGCTGGTTGCCGCGCGCCTGGCCGGCTTGGGTCTCGCAATCATCCTGAGCGCTTTTTTGGTTAACGCGGCCGGGATCATTGGTTTTATCGGGCTGTTCGCCCCCCTGCTGGCGCGAATGCTGGGCGCGCGCCGTCTGTTGCCCCGCCTGGGATTATCCTGCCTGCTGGGGGCGCTGTTACTGCTGCTTAGCGATCAACTGATGATTATGCTGGCCCGGCTTTGGATCGACATTCCGACCGGCGCCGCCACGGCGCTGGTCGGCGCCCCCTTGTTGCTGTGGCTGTTGCCTAAACTGCGCGATACCCGCGTGGCGGCGGTGGATAATGCCCAAACCCTGGCTCCGGAACGGCGGTTTACCCGCCCGGGCATGATGGCGGGGCTGGTGTTGTTGGCGGCGATAACCCTGCTGGCGCTGACCTTGGGACGTGATAGTTACGGCTGGTATTGGTCGGCGCAGGAGATGTGGCGCTGGCGCTGGCCGCGCGTCATGGCGGCCGGCGTGGCGGGGGCCATGCTGGCGGCGGCGGGCACTTTGATCCAGAAAATGACCGGTAACCCCATGGCCAGTCCGGAAATCCTGGGCATCAGCTCCGGCGCGGCGTTTGGCGTCGTACTGCTATTGTTGCTGGTGCCGGAGGATGCCTTTGCCTGGCTATTGCCGGCCGGTAGCCTGGGCGCGGCGCTGACCCTGCTGCTGATTATGGCGCTGGCCCAGCGCGGCGGTTTTTCCAGCGGCCGATTACTGCTGGTGGGGATTGCGCTGAGCACGCTGTTTTCCACGTTGCTGACCTTGATGCTAATCAGCGGCGACCCGCGCATGACCTCGGTGCTGACCTGGTTATCCGGCTCCACTTACAAAGTCAGCGGCGGCCAGGCCATCCGTACCGCCGCCATTGGCGTAGTATTACTGGCGCTGACGCCACTGGTGCGGCGCTGGCTGGCGTTATTGCCGCTGGGCGGCGCCAGCGCGCGCTCGGCCGGCGTGGCGCTGAAGCCGGCGCGTTTGGCTATTTTACTGTTGGCCGCCGGGTTAATTGCCGCCGCCACCATGAATGTCGGCCCGCTCAGTTTCGTCGGCCTGATGGCGCCGCATATGGCCCGACTGATCGGCTATCGCCGCGCCCTGCCGCAGCTGGTAGTGGCCTGTCTGCTGGGGAGCGCGTTAATGATGGTGGCAGATTGGTGCGGCCGTTTTGTCATCTTCCCTTATCAAATCCCCGCCGGGCTGCTGGCCACCTTTTTTGGCGCGCCGTATTTTATCTATTTACTGCGCCGCCAAACGTCTTAATGTCGCCGATCTCCCTGCCAACGTCGGGGAGATGGCGCTAAAAAACCATTTTTTATGCTGCTTTCTTAGCTTTACGCAAGAGAATAGATAATAGTTCAATAATTTTCTTGCAAAATTTTTGGTGTTTTGCATAATCCTGAACTCTCATAAGAATCATTATCATTATTATTCAATATAGGTTTTCTGCACATGCGTACTGCCGATCTTTCTCCCGTTGGGCGCAACACGCCCTTACCGCACCTGTTGGCGGTGATTATCAGCGCGTGCTGCGCCGCGATGGCCATGCCGGCAAGCGCCGCGACCACCACCACGGCGACATCCGCCACGGGAACCGACGCCAGCGCGGCGCCGGCCAATGGTAAATCCGATACCATTACCGTCGTGGCCGCGCCGGATAACACGTTTCGCGCGGGCGGCGATCAACTGGTGCCGGCCTTTATGGACGGGCCGATCGCCAACGGCGGGCGGGTAGGGATTTTAGGTCAGCAGGATGCCAACAATGTTCCGTTCAGCGTGGTGGGTTTCACCTCCAAATTGATCCAGGATCAGCAGGCGCGTTCACTGTCGGATGTCTTGAACAACGATGCATCGGTACAAAGCGGTTATGGCTACGGCAACTATGCCGAGACCTTTGTCGTACGGGGATTCCCCCTGGCCGGTGAAGATGTTTCCTATGGCGGCCTGTTCGGCGTGCTGCCGCGGCAAATCATCCCCACCGAATTTGCAGAACGTATTGAATTATTAAAAGGCTCCAGCGCGTTTTTAAACGGCGTACCGCCTGGGGGCACGGGGGTTGGCGGGACGGTTAATGTTGAGCCGAAACGCGCGGGCGATGAACCCCTTAACCGGGTCTCGCTGGATTATACGTCATCATCACAAGTGGGCGGCGGGGTGGATCTGGCCCGGCGCTATGGCGATAACAATCAGTTCGGGGTGCGGGTCAACGCTGTCCACCGCGAAGGCGAAGCGGCGATCGATGATGAACAGCGCCGCCTGACCCTCGGCTCCATCGGCCTGGATTACCGCGGCGATCGTTTCCGGTCGTCTTTTGATTTCGGCATGAGCAAACAGACCGTGCACGGCGGACGGCCGGTGGTTTATCTCGGTAGCGCCACCGAAGTGCCCGATGCCCCTTCGGCCACCCGCAACTACGGCCAGCAATGGGCTTATACCGATACTGAAAATGAGTTCGGCATGCTGCGCGGCGAATATGATGTAACGGATTCTTGGACCACCTATGCGGCGGTGGGCGCCAATCATACCCATGAATATGGTAAATACAGCTCGCCGACCTTACAGGATAATGATGGCAACGCCACCATGAGCCGGATGACGGTGCCTTACTTTGCCGATAGTTTTTCCAGCCAGGCGGGCGTCAGGGGTAAATTCGATACCGGCTTTATCAAGCACAGCGTGAACATCGGCTATTCAAGTCTTTATCGCAAAACCCGTACCGCCTACACCATGACCTCCGCCTCGGTTAACACCAATATTTACGATCCGAATGATGTCAGCGAGCCCTTAACCAATCTTTATACCGGCGGCAATATGGGCGATCCGGGTACCAAGAGCCGTACCCGCAACGATGGCGTCTCGATATCCGATAATCTGTCGATGCTGGACGACCGTTTGCAGCTGATCGGAGGATTACGCCGCCAGAACGTGGTGGTGCGCAACTACAATTATGACGGTAGCGAATCGGATTCCTTTGAGCAAATGAAGGTGACCCCGGCCTTTGGCCTGGTGGTTAAGCCTTGGGACCATTTCTCGTTCTACGCCAATCATATCGAGGCCTTGCAGGCCGGCGCAACGGCGGGCGGTACCTTTAACGGCAAGACGGTAATCAACAGCGGCCAGGTGGCCGGTATCCAAACGTCCAAGCAAAACGAAGCCGGGATCAAGATGGATTACGGCACCGTCGCCGGTTCGCTGGCGGTGTTTGAAATCAAAAAACCCATTGGCGCCTACAAGCCGGTGGGCGATCTTTATGAATACGGCAACTATGGCGAAGTACGTAACCGCGGCGTTGAATTTAATCTGTTTGGCGAACCGGTCTACGGCGTACGTTTAAATAGCAGCGTGACCTGGATGGATCCGGAGATGACCAGCACCGACGACGGGCGTTATGACGGCAACGATGCGGTGGGCGTGCCCCGCTACCAAGTAGTGTTGGGCGGCGAGTATGATATCCCCGGCCTGACCGGTATTACCGCCACCGGCAAGGTCATTCGCTCCGGTTCGCAGTACGCGGACGAAGCCAATAGCATGAAAGTCGACGGCTGGACCCGGCTGGACCTGGGCCTGCGCTACAATATGAATTTGCCGAAAAATAATATTATCTGGCGTGCCGGCGTTGAAAACGTCACCAATGAAAAATATTGGGCTTCAGCCACCGGCGGTTACCTGACCCAGGGCGAGCCGCGCGTTGCCAAGGTGTCGATGACCGTCGACTTCTAATACTGGTGTTTTATCGTCCTATAACCGCACCGGCAGACGCCGGTGCGGTTTTTTTGTTTCGGCGCTGATGTCGGTCCGCAGGTGAAACTATCTGCGGGTGAACTACAGTAATAGCAGGAAATTTATTGAAGGAGCGCCCGATGATTACCGTTCACCACCTGAATAAGTCACGTTCACACCGTATTTTATGGTTACTCGAAGAGTTGGATCTACCCTATGACGTTATCTATTATCAGCGCGAAAAGACCATGCTGGCGCCTGAATCGTTAAAACGGGTCCACCCCTTGGGCAAATCGCCCATTATCACCGACGGCGGGCTGACCCTGGCGGAGTCGGGGGCGATTATCGATTACGTTGAGGACCGCTACGACAGCGCGTATTTGCTGGCGCCCCAGGATACCCATGGCGATAGCTGGATTCGGTATCGCTACTGGCTGCACTACGCAGAAGGGTCGTTAATGCCGCTACTCGTGATGAAACTGATTTTCGGCATGCTGGGCAAAGCTCCGGTGCCGCTGCTGGTACGTCCCGTGGGCGCGGCGCTCGGTAAAGGGGTGCAGCAAAAATATGTCGACCCGCAGTTGCTGGCCCACAGCCGTTATCTGGAAAATCATTTAAGCCAGCACCCATGGTTCGCCGGCGAGCGGTTCAGCGCGGCGGATATCCAGATGAGCTTTCCGCTGGAGGGCCTGGCTTCGCGCGTCGGCATCGACGGCTACCCGGCATTGCAGGCCTATCTCGCTAAACTTCAGCAGCGCCCGGCATATCAACGGGCCAAAAAACGCGAACAGCAAAACTAACCGGAAGCCGGTACCCGACCCAAATCAATAATTTGTCAGCTAGTGGAATTTTAAGTTGATATCCCCCCTATGCGGGCAGGATAATCCCTGCCCTCGCTTCCCCCGCCCGATAATCGCCCTGTTTTGCCGCCAGCGGGTAAACGATTGCGCTGAACCGCGCGGTTGCTTACGGGGAAGCGTCCGTTCATTTGACGATAAGCGTATAATTTTAGGGGATTTGATATGTCCAGCTCCACCCATCCGGCCGCCCGGGATACCAGGCCGCGCTCTGCACTCGATGCCTGGTTCCGCATTTCCGAACGGGGCAGCAGCGTGCGCCAGGAAGTGCTGGCCGGCCTGACCACCTTTCTGGCCATGGTCTACTCGGTGATCGTGGTGCCCGGCATGCTGGGCAAGGCGGGCTTTCCTCCGGCGGCGGTATTTGTCGCCACGTGCCTGGTGGCCGCGTTTGGGTCGTTGCTGATGGGGTTATGGGCCAACCTGCCGATGGCCATTGGCTGCGCCATTTCCCTGACCGCGTTTACCGCTTTTAGCCTGGTGCTCGGCCAACATATCAGCGTACCGGTGGCATTAGGCGCGATATTCCTGATGGGGGTGCTGTTTACCGTAATTTCCGCTACCGGCATCCGTTCATGGATCTTGCACAACTTGCCCATGGGCGTGGCGCACGGCACCGGCATCGGCATCGGACTGTTTTTGCTGATTATCGCCGCCAACGGCGTCGGCCTGGTGGTAAAGAATCCCATTGAAGGACTCCCGGTGGCACTGGGGGACTTCGCGTCTTTCCCGGTGATTATGTCGCTGGTGGGACTTGCGGCCATTTTTGGCCTGGAGAAACTGCGCGTGCCGGGCGGGATCTTATTGGTCATCGTGGTGATATCCGTGCTGGGCCTGATTTTTGATCCCAGCGTCAGCTATCGCGGATTATTCGCGCTGCCCACGTTGTCCGACGGCCAGGGCCACTCGCTGATTTTCAATCTGGATATTAAAGGCGCGCTGCAACCGGCGGTATTGCCGAGCGTGCTGGCGCTGGTTATGACGGCGGTGTTCGACGCCACCGGCACCATCCGCGCGGTGGCGGGCCAGGCGAACCTGCTGGATAAAGATGGACAAATCATCAACGGCGGCCGGGCGCTGACGGCGGATTCCCTGAGCAGCATCTTTTCGTCCCTGGTCGGGGCATCCCCCGCCGCGGTCTATATCGAATCGGCCGCCGGCACCGCCGCCGGGGGTAAAACCGGACTGACCGCCACTATCGTCGGGTTGTTGTTCCTGGTGATTTTATTTTTGTCGCCGCTATCTTATTTGGTGCCGGGATACGCTACCGCGCCGGCGCTGATGTATGTGGGGCTATTGATGTTGAGCAATGTCGCCAAACTCGATTTCAGCGATTTTGTCGATGCCATGTCCGGCCTGCTGTGCGCGACCTTTATCGTACTGACCTGCAATATCGTCACCGGCATCATGCTGGGGTTCGGGTCGCTGGTTATCGGCCGCGTTTTTGCCGGCGAATGGCGTAAACTCAACCTCGGCACGGTCATTATCGCCGTTGCCCTGGTTACCTTTTATGCCGGTGGCTGGGCGATCTGACGCCTGGCGCATCCACCTGCGCGGCGACGGTATATCCACAGCCTGCTCGGGCGCGTCTTTAATCAGGCTCATCATCTGGCCGCCCCGGTTTTCAACCGGGGCGGCTTTTTTATGCCCGACTTTTTATGTCCGTAATAAACCGCCAAAATAAAGTTAAAAAATGCCGCCGCTGGTCGATAACAGGTTTTTAACTTTTGCCAAAATGTTCTACTATCAAGGCTCGCGTTACGGGCCTGTATCTTCCCGGGCCGGACTGTGGACGTAGACAGATCTGAAGACTAAGGTAAGCATGGAAATCTTTTTTACCATTTTGATTCTCACCTTGATCGTATCCTTGTCGGGTGTGATTACGCGCATTCTCCCGTTTCAAATTCCGCTGCCGTTAATGCAAATCGCTCTGGGCGCGCTATTGGCCTGGCCGCAGTTTGGCCTGCATGTGGATTTTAATCCGGAACTATTCCTGGTGCTGTTTATCCCGCCGCTGCTGTTCGCCGACGGCTGGAAAACCCCGGCGCGGGAGTTTTTGCGCCATGGGGGCGAAATCGTGGCCCTGGCGCTGGTGCTGGTATTGATTACCGTGGTCGGCGTGGGCTACCTGATTTACTGGATGGTGCCGGGTATTCCGCTGGTGGCCGCGCTGGCGCTGGCGGCGGTGCTGTCCCCCACCGATGCGGTGGCGCTTTCGGGCATCGTGGGCGAAGGCCGCATTCCCAAAAAACTGATGGATATTTTGCAAGGCGAGGCGCTGATGAACGACGCGTCGGGCCTGGTCTCGCTGAAATTCGCCATTGCCGTGGCGATGGGCACCATGGTGTTTACCGTGGGCGGCGCGTCGCTGGAATTCGTGAAAGTGGCGGCCGGCGGACTGCTGGCCGGGGTGGCGGTAACCTGGGCCTACAGCAAATCGCTGCGTCTGATTAACCGCTGGAGCGGCGACGACCCGGCCACCCAGACGGTACTGCTGCTGTTGCTGCCCTTTGCCTCCTACCTGATTGCCGAACACCTCGGCGTCTCCGGCATCCTGGCGGCGGTGGCCTCCGGCATGACCATCGGCCAGTCCGGCATTATCCGTAATGCGCCGCTGGCCATGCGCCTGCGAGCCAACAGCGTCTGGGCCATGCTGGAATTTGTCTTCAACGGCATGGTGTTTATTATGCTGGGCCTGCAGTTCCCGGAAATTCTATCCACCTCCATTACCCAGGCCGAACTGGACCCCACCATTGAAACCTGGATGCTGTTTACCGATATCGTGGTGATCTACGGGGCGCTAATGCTGTTGCGGTTTTGCTGGCTGCTGCTGATGAAAAAATTCAGCCAGCGGTTTTTGAAAAAACGGCCGATGGTATTCGGCGACTACAGCATGCGTGAAATCCTGATTGCCTCGTTCGCCGGCGTACGCGGGGCGATTACCCTGGCCGGCGTATTGTCCATTCCGCTGTTTCTCAGCGACGGTTCGGCGTTTCCCTCGCGCTATCAATTGGTGTTTATCGCCGCCGGGGTGATTTTGTTTTCTTTGATTTGCGGGGTGATCGCGCTGCCGCTGCTGCTGCGCGGCATCGTGGTGGCGGATAAAGCGCTGCACCGCAAGGAGGAGCGCATGGCGCGGGCCGCAGCCGCCGAAGTGGCCATCGAAAGCCTGCATAAGATGCAGGAACGACTGGCGCTCGATCAGGAAGAAAATATTGATGACCAAGTGCTTTCCGAGGTCAGCTCCCGGGTAATCGGCAATCTGCGCCGGCGCATTGACGGCAAAAACGACCCCGGCAACGCCTTGCTGATCGAAAACCTTGAGCGCCGCATGCGGCTCAATGCCCTGCGCGCCGAGCGGGGCGAGTATTATCACCTGCGCGCGCAGCAAAAAATCAGCAATGAAACCCTGGTCAAACTGCTGCACGATCTCGATTTGCTGGAAGCGCTGCTGATCGAAAGCGAATAATACCGGCTATGGCAGCAGGGTGGGCCGTTCCTCCTGCGGCCAGTGTTTGCGGCAGGCGGCGATCCACGCCTGGGCGCAGTGGGGCAGATAGCTGCCCTGCCGCCAAATCAACCCCAGTTGCCAGGTCATCAGCGGGGCCACTGGCAGCCAGAGCAGGCGGCTTTTATCCAGCCGCTGGCAGATAGGCTCCGGCAGTATGGCGATGCCGATCCCGGCTTCCACCATGGCCGCCAGAAAATCCCACTGTCCGCTGCGCACCGCGATTTGCGGGTTGATTCCCTCGGCCTGGAAGGCCGATATTAATTGCCGGTACAGCGCGAAATCCTCGTTATAAATCAGCACCGGCCAGCGCCCCAGCTCGCTTAGCGGTACCGACGTGCGGTTAAGCCAGGGGGCGGTGCGCGGCACCACCGCGCATAGCGGATGGTTGAATAAAGGCAGCACGGTCAGGTCGGCTTCGGTATCGACGGTCAGGGCGGTCAGCGCCAGATCCAGTTCCCCCGACAGTACCGCCTGCTGCACCGTCAGGCCGCCGAACTCCGCGATTTGCAGCTCGATGCCGGGATATAAGCGGCGAAAATCCCTGATTAAATCCGCCATTTGGGTACCCACCATGGGCGGTATGCCCAGGCGCAGCCGGCCTTTTTTCAAGGAGCCGATATCTTCCAGCTCCGCCTGGAGCTGGCGAAACTCATCAAGAATAGCCAACCCGCGGTTATATACCGCCTGGCCGCTGTCGGTCAGCCGCAGCTTGCGCCCGTCGCGAATCAGTAAACGGCAGTCCAGCTCTTCTTCAAGGTGCTTGAGCATCTTACTGATGGTCGGCTGGGTGACAAACAGCGTCTGCGCGGCGCGGGTAAAGCTTTGTTGCCGGACCACTTCAACAAAATACCGCAGGGTACGGATATCCATTACTATTCCTGGTGGGAATGATATCTATGATATTAATTCATTTTCAGCACGATTGCCGCCCCGCCTATAATGCAGGCTCTCTTGTCGTGAAAAGGAACGGATCATGTTGTTGCCGGGGCGTGTGACCATGCCGCTGTGTGTGCTGCAGGTTCAGTTATTGATTCAGGTAACGCTGTATATCGGTTTGTTTCTCGCGGCCCAGCAAGTCGTGGATCGCTATCATTTGCCGCTGCCGGCGAATGTGGTCGGCATGTTTATGCTGCTGGCGCTGATTGTCTCCGGGGTGTTGCCGGTGCGGTGGGTCTCGGCCGGAGCGCGCTGGCTGCTGGCGGAAATGTTGTTGTTTTTTGTCCCCGCCGTAGTGGCGGTGATTAATTATACCCAGTTGCTGCTGGTGGACGGGTGGCGCATCTGTCTGGTGATCGCGGTGAGCACCGCCCTGGTGCTGGGAATTACCGGCCTGGTGGTAGAGCGGGTTTATCGTTTTGAGCTATGGCTGGCGGCGCGCAAGGTATCCCAGCATGATTGATATTATCCTGGGCGTGGTCTGCTTATTTGTGACGCTGGTCCTTTATTTCGCCAATAAAAAACTTTATCGCCAGCATCACCATTTAATGCTGATGCCGCTGATATTTACCCCGGCGGTATTGGTGGCCCTGCTGGCGGTCACCCATGTGTCATATCAGCATTATCTGGTGGAAACCCATTGGCTGCTGTGGCTGCTGGGACCGGCCACCATCGCTTTTGCGGTGCCGGTATATGAAAACCTGACGGTGATTCGCCAGCATTGGCTATCCCTGAGCGCCGGCGTTATTACCGCTACGCTGGTGGCGGTGGTGAGTTCGGTCTGGCTGGCGCGTCTGCTGGCGCTGCCGGAGGTGATCCAGCGCAGCCTGGCGGTGCGCTCCATTACCACTCCCTTTGCCTTGGAAGCGGCAAAGCAGATGGGGGGCCAGCCCGATCTGGTGGCGCTGTTCGTGGTGATCACCGGGGTATTCGGCATGGCGATTGGCGATATCGTTTTTTTGCGGCTGTCGGTGCGGGCTAAAATGGCCAAAGGCGCCGGGCTTGGGGCCTCATCCCACGGCGCGGGCACCGCGCGGGCCTACGAAATGGGCAATGAAGAAGGGGTAGTGTCCAGTCTGGTGATGATGCTGGCGGGCATTGTGACGGTCATGGTGGCGCCGCTTATCGGCCATCTGATGTGGTAACCACGCCGTGCGCCGCGAACGCATGCGCCGGCACCTGCAACGCGGTTGAACGACGCGAACCGCCGGTTTCGCCAGGGCGGCGCCCAAAGATGAGCGCCGCCCTGGCGGGGCTGAGTTAACGGCGCGTTCGTTACGGCGTTTTTATGATCTTGCCCTCTTTGTTAAAACGCGGCGGGGCGGCGGTCTCAGGCCGCAAGGCCGCGGGTTCCCGCACGCCGGTTTGCGAGCGGATAAACTGGGCAAAAAACAGGCCGCGCTCTTTGGCCCCCTGGGCGGACGTATCGGTGATCGAAAACGCCCAAATACCGATAAACGCCACCAGCATGGAGAATAACGCCGGATATTCATAAGGGTAAATCGGCGCCGCGTGGCCCAGCACCTTCACCCAGATGGTCGGCCCCAGGATCATCAGGGCCACCGCGGTAATCAGCCCCAGCCAGCCGCCCACCATCGCGCCGCGCGTGGTCAGTTTCGACCAATACATCGATAGCAGGATAATCGGGAAGTTACAGCTGGCGGCAATGGAGAATGCCAATCCCACCATAAAGGCGATATTTTGATTTTCAAACAGTACGCCCAGCGCTATCGCCACGATCCCCAGGATGACCACGGTGATTTTTGATACCCGCAGTTCATCCCGCTCGGTGGCCTTGCCCTCCTTGATCACGCTGGCATAGAGGTCGTGGGAGACCGCCGAGGCGCCGGCCAGGGTCAAACCGGCCACTACCGCCAGAATAGTGGCGAAGGCCACCGCCGAGATAAAGCCCAGGAAGAAGTTGCCCCCTACCGCATTGGCCAGATGCACCGCCGCCATATTGGAACCGCCCAGCAGCGCGCCGGTGCCGTCCTTGAACACCGGATTGGCCCCCACCAGCAAAATGGCGCCGAAGCCGATGATAAAGGTTAAAAAATAAAAATAACCCATGAAGCCGGTGGCATACAGGACGCTTTTACGGGCTTCCTTGGCATCGCTGACGGTAAAAAACCGCATCAGGATATGGGGCAGGCCCGCGGTGCCGAACATCAGCGCCAGGCCCAGCGACAGCGCGGAAATAGGATCGGACACCAAGCCGCCGGGCCGCATGATGGCCGCGCCTTTGCTGTGCACTTTCATGGCTTCGGAAAACAGCGTATCAAAGCTGAAATTCACGGTTTTCATCACCATCAGCGCCATAAAACTGGCGCCGGCCAGCAACAATACCGCTTTGATGATCTGCACCCAGGTGGTGGCGAGCATGCCGCCGAACAGCACGTACATCACCATCAATATGCCCACCAGCACCACCGCCACATGATAGTTCAGGCCGAACAGCAGTTGGATAAGCTTGCCCGCGCCCACCATCTGGGCAATCAGGTACAGCGCCACCACCACCAGCGAACCGCAGGCGGACAGTGTACGGATAGGCTTTTGCTTTAAACGGTAGGATGCCACGTCGGCAAAGGTATAACGGCCGAGATTGCGCAAACGCTCGGCGATTAAAAACAAGATTATCGGCCAGCCGACCAGGAAGCCCAGTGAATAAATCAGACCGTCGTAGCCGGACGTATAGACCAGCGCGGAAATACCGAGGAACGAGGCGGCCGACATAAAATCGCCGGAGATGGCCAGCCCGTTCTGCAAACCGGTGATATTGCCGCCGGCGGTATAATAATCTTTGCGCGAACGGGTTCTTTTCGACGCCCAATAAGTGATATAGAGCGTCAGCGCCACAAACACCACGAACAGGATGATGGCCTGTACATTCAGCGGCTGCGGCCGGTCGGCCGGCGCCGCCTGCGCCAGTAACGGCATGGCCAGCAGCAAACCCGGCAGGAACTTGAAAGATTTATTCATTATGCCCTACCTCCCGCAGCAACTGCTGGGTTAAACGTTCAAATTCCCCGTTGGCCCGGATGACATAGACCGCGGTGAGGATAAAAGAGATCACAATTAAACCGATGCCCAGCGGAATACCGCGGGTAATGCTGGTGCCTTCATGCAATGGCGTGCCCAGCCAGCCTGGTGCGAAAGCGATAAGCAGGATAAAGCCATAGTAGAGCACCAACATAATCAGCGAGAGTAGCATCGCAAAACGCTGGCGTTTCGCCACCAGTTCTTTGAAATGCGGATTACTCGCTATCCTTTGATAAATGGTGTCATTCATCAGGGATTCTCCAGTAGGGTAGAGGTAATGATCGGAAAGCGCCGCCCGCGGGCGGCGAGGGTTTTATGAAGGCATATTCATGGATTGTTTTTCTTCTAACAGCTTTTCTACCACGCCGGGATCGGCAAGGGTCGAGGTATCGCCAAGATTGCTGGTATCGCCAGCGGCGATCTTGCGCAAAATGCGCCGCATAATTTTGCCCGAGCGGGTTTTGGGCAGGGAATCGGTCCAATGCAGGATATCCGGGGTGGCAATCGAGCCTATCTCCTTGCGTACCCAACTGCGCACTTCGTTATACAGTTCGGCGGTGGGCATTTCCCCGTGATTAAGGGTGATATACGCGTAAATGGCCTGGCCTTTGATATTGTGCGGAATACCGACCACCGCCGCTTCGGCGATTTTCGGATGGGATACCAGCGCCGATTCGATTTCGGCGGTGCCCAGGCGGTGGCCCGAAACGTTCAGCACATCGTCCACGCGCCCGGTGATCCAGTAATAGCCGTCTTCGTCGCGCCGCGCGCCGTCGCCGCTGAAATACATGCCTTTAAAGGTGGAGAAATAGGTTTGCTCGAAGCGGTCATGATCGCCATATAAGGTGCGCGCCTGACCGGGCCAGGAGTCGGTAATCACCAGGTTGCCTTCGCCCGCGCCGTCCTGGGCGACGCCGCCGTTATCCACCAGCGCCGGCTGCACCCCGAAGAACGGCAGCGTAGCCGAGCCAGCTTTTAACGGCGTGGCCCCCGGCAGCGGCGTGATCATAAAGCCGCCGGTTTCGGTCTGCCACCAGGTATCCACGATCGGACATTTGGCATTGCCGATTTTATGGTAATACCATTCCCAGGCTTCGGGATTGATAGGCTCGCCCACCGAACCCATGATGCGCAGGGATTCCCGGCTGGTGCCTTCGATGGCTTTATCGCCTTCCGCCATCAGCGCGCGGATGGCCGTCGGCGCGGTATAAAGGATATTGACCCGGTGTTTATCCACCACCTGGGCCATGCGCCTTGCGTCCGGCCAGTTGGGCACCCCTTCGAACATCAGGGTAATGGCGCCGCAGGCCAGGGGGCCATACAGCAAATAACTGTGGCCGGTCACCCATCCCACATCGGCGGTACACCAATAAATGTCGCCGGGATGATAATCAAAGACATACTTAAAGGTCAGGGCGGCATAAACCAGATAGCCGCCGCTGGTATGCAGCACGCCTTTGGGTTTGCCGGTGGAACCGGACGTATACAGAATAAACAGCGGATCTTCGGCGTTCATCGCCTCCGGCGGACAGTCGTCCGAGGCGTCCGCCACCGCGTCGTGCCACCATAGATCCCGTTTCGGCGTCCAGTCGATCTGTTTGCCGGTGCGCTTGAAAACGATGACCCGCTCGATGGTTTTCACCGCCGAATTTTTCAGCGCGTCGTCGATATTCTTCTTCAACGGAATTTTACGGCCGGCGCGGATACCTTCATCGGCGGTAATCACCAGCTTGGCGCTGGAATCGACGATACGCCCGGCAATGGCCTCCGGCGAAAAACCGCCGAAAATCACGGAGTGAATGGCGCCGACGCGGGCGCAGGCCAGCATCGCCACGGCCGCTTCCGGCACCATCGGCATATAGATCGCCACCACATCGCCTTTGGCGATACCCTGGGATTTCAATACATTGGCGAAACGGCAGACCGCCTGGTGCAATTGCCGATAGGTCAGGGTCTGGCTTTCGCCGGCGTCGTCCCCTTCCCAAATAATCGCGGTCTGATCGCCGCGTTCCGCAAGGTGCCGATCCAGGCAATTGGCGGATACATTCAGCGTACCGTCCTCAAACCAGCGGATTCGCACGTGGCCGGGATCGAAAGACGTGTTTTTAACGGTTTTATACGGGGTGATCCAATCGATTATCTTGCCTTGTTCTCCCCAAAAAGCCTCGGGGTCGGTCACAGACTGCTGATAAAGCTGGCGATATTGCTCCTCGGAAATGAGGGCGCGTTGCGCAATATCAGCCGGAATCGGGTAAGTGTGCGGTTGGCTCATGGTTTCCTCCTTGTATTTGTTAATGATATGTCAAGCGCAGGTTAATTGAACCAGCTCACGGGCCTTTGTTTCTTTTTTGCGCGTTAGATCACGCATCTTTGTTGAGGGTTTGCTACGGCGGCTAAAAATCTGTCGCCGGGGCGGAATTTGCGGGCGTTCCAACCCACATAGTTGTCATACATTTGATGTTTTTTTGCGCAATGCACCCCAAGCGGCAACCGCCGCAAAAGCAAAATAAAAGCATTGAAATAGGTGTGCCTATGCATTAAATAATGAATTATTTAAATAAATTATTCGTTTATTTACATGTAGTTATTATTTTGTTACTTGTGATTATCCCCTATGAAGGATAAATCAATGCGAAGCGCGTATAAATCAATGCTTGCATTGAGGCTTTTTGAGATGGTACAGAGTTACGTCCTCGGGTTTAGGCCTTTTGAAAACAGACCCCGCCGCGCATGTTTAAATGGTGTAAAAAAGCGCTGACCACCACCAGCCAGGATAATAATTGGCCCCGGCGGGCTCACTTCGGGAAAATGATATTGTTATGAGAAAGTTAAAAATTACGCTTGCCTGGCAAATTCTGTTGGCCCTGATTCTGGGCATCGGCTTAGGCGCGATACTACATAACCAGGTGGAGAGCCGCGAGTGGCTTATCGGCAATATACTTGCGCCGGCCGGCGATATTTTTATCCGCCTGATTAAAATGATCGTCGTGCCCATCGTGATTTCCACGCTGATCGTGGGCATTGCCGGGGTCGGCGACGCCAAAAAGTTAGGCCGCCTGGGCCTGAAAACCATTCTTTATTTTGAAATCATCACTACGCTTGCCATCGTGCTGGGCATTACGCTGGCCAATGTTTTCCAGCCGGGGCACGGGATCGATATGTCCACGCTGTCGGCGGTGGATATATCGCAGTACGAAAAGACCACCGAGCAGATACAAAGCGGCGGTCATAGCCTGGTGGGCACTATTCTCTCCCTTATTCCGCAGAACATTTTCGCCGCCATGGCGCGCGGGGAAATGCTGCCGGTGATCTTTTTCTCCGTGCTGTTTGGCCTGGGCCTGGCGGCGTTGCCGGTCGAGACCAAAACCCCGCTGCTTAATGTATTTAAAGCGGTGGCCGAAACCATGTTCAAAGTGACCCATATGATCATGCGCTACGCGCCGGTCGGGGTATTCGCGCTGATTGCGGTGACCGTCGCCAACTTCGGGTTTTCGTCGCTGCTGCCGCTGGCCAAGCTGGTGTTGCTGGTTTACGCGGCGATTGTGTTTTTTGCCCTGGTGGTGCTGGGGGGGGTGGCGCGCTTATGTCATTTGCGTATCTGGATGCTGATCCGCATTTTGAAAGAGGAACTGATCCTGGCTTATTCCACCGCCAGCTCGGAGAGCGTTCTGCCGCGGATCATCGAAAAAATGGAAGCCTATGGCGCACCGCCGGCCATCACCAGTTTTGTAGTGCCGACCGGGTACTCTTTTAACCTGGACGGCTCCACGCTGTACCAAAGTATCGCCGCCATTTTTATCGCCCAGCTGTATGGCATTAATCTGTCCATCGGCCAGGAAATCATTTTGGTGCTGACCCTGATGGTGACGTCGAAAGGCATCGCCGGCGTGCCGGGCGTCTCGTTCGTGGTGCTGCTGGCGACGCTTGGCAGCGTTGGCATCCCTCTGGAAGGGTTGGCGTTTATCGCCGGGGTCGATCGCATTTTGGATATGGCCCGTACCGCGCTAAACGTGGTGGGCAATGCGCTGGCGGTGCTGGTGATCGCCAAATGGGAAAACCAGTTCGACGGCGACAAAGCCATGGCCTATGAAAAACAGCTGCTGGCGCTGCGGGAAACCCCCTCGCTGCCGGTGTAAAACCCCATAAAAAAGCGGCGCTGTTCCAGCGCCGCATCGCCAAGTTTATCCTTTCCGGTGCAATATCCGGTATAACGCCGGGATCACCAGCATTGACAGCAGCGGCGCGCTGACCATGCCGCCAATCATCGGCGCGGCAATCCGCTGCATCACTTCCGACCCAACGCCTCCGCCCCACATAATGGGCAGCAACCCCGCCATAATGGTGGCCACCGTCATTACCTTGGGCCTGACGCGCAACACCGCCCCTTCACGGATCGCCGCCAGCATCTGCTGCTCGGTTAACGGCCCGGGGCCGGTACGGTGATTTTCCATGGCATGATTCAGGTAAAGCACCATAATCACCCCGAACTCCGCCGCGACCCCCGCCAGGGCGATAAACCCCACCGCCGCGGCCACCGACAGGTTGTAATGGAGCAGGTACAGCAACCAGACCCCGCCGATTAGCGCAAAGGGCAGCGTACCCATAATCAGCAGCGCGTCCCGCACCCGTCCAAAGGTGACGTACAGCAAAACAAAGATAATCGCCAGGGTAAACGGCAGCACGATTTTCAGTTTGGCGTTGGCGCGTTCCAGGTACTCGAATTGTCCCGACCAGCTTAACGATACGCCTTCCGGCAATTTTACCTGCTGCGCCACCGCCTGTTGCATCTCCTGCACGGCGGATTTTAAATCGCGGCCGCGTAAATCCACATAGATCCAATCAGACAGGCGGGCATTCTCGCTTTTCAGCATCGGCGGCCCGTCGCTGACGCGGATATCCGCCAAATCCGCCAGCGTCACCTGGGCGCCGGCGGCGGTCACCACCGGCAGGTCGCGCAGTTTTTGCACCGAATCGCGCAGCTCGCGCGGATAACGCACATTGATAGGGTAGCGCTCGCGGCCTTCAATGGTTTCACCGATATTATCGCCGCCCACCACCGACGCCACGATGGATTGCAGTTCGCTCACCGATACGCCGTAGCGGGCGGCGCGCACGCGATCGATATTAATGTCGATATAACGCCCGCCGTTTAACCTTTCCGCCAGGGCCGACGTTACGCCGGGAACGTTTTTCACCACCCGCTCGATTTGCTGCGCCACCTCCTCGATTTGGTTGATGTTATTGCCGTTGACCTTAATTCCCACCGGACTTTTAATGCCGGTGGCCAGCATATCCAGCCGGTTGCGGATCGGCGGCACCCACACATTGGCCACCCCCGGCAGCGACACCGCCCGGTCCAATTCCTGCACCAGTTTGTCGGTGGTCATGCCCGGCCGCCATTGATCCTTGGGTTTAAAATGGATGGTGGTCTCCAGCATGGTCAGCGCCGCCGGGTCGGTGGCGGAATCGGCTCGTCCCGCCTTGCCGAAAGCGGTGGCCACTTCCGGCACGGTTTTAATCAGCCGGTCGGTTTGCTGCAACAGCCTGGCCGCCTCGCGCGCCGAAATCCCCGGCAGGGTAGAGGGCATATACAGCAGATCCCCTTCGTCCAGGGCCGGCATAAATTCGGTGCCTAAACGGCTAAGCGGCAATAACGTGACCACCAGCAGCGCCAGCGACAGGGCCAGGGTGGTTTTCGGCCAGTCTAAAACCCGATCCAATAAAGGTTGGTACAGACGAATCAACCCCCGGTTGATCGGGTTGGCATGTTCATCGGGAATGCGGCCGCGGATAAAATAACCCATCAAGACCGGCACCAGGGTAATACCCAATCCGGCGGAGATCGCCATGGCATAGGTCTTGGTGAACGCCAGCGGACCGAACATCTTGCCCTCCTGCGCCTCCAGCGAGAATACCGGGATGAAAGAGAGGGTAATGATCAGCAGGCTACAAAACAGCGCCGGTCCGACTTCGGTGGACGCCTGGGCCGAAATCCGCCAGTAATCGTCGCCCGCCGGGGTCTGGCCGGGATGTTCATGGCGCCACTTTTCCATGACCTTATGCATGTTTTCAATCATCACGATGGCGGCGTCCACCATGGCGCCGATGGCGATGGCGATGCCGCCCAGGGACATGATATTGGCGTTGACCCCCTGGTAGTGCATGACGATAAAGGCGCCGAGAATGCCCAAAGGCAAGGTGATAATCGCCACCAAAGCCGAACGGAAATGAAACAAAAACAGGCTGCACACCAGCGCCACCACGATAAACTCTTCCAGCAGTTTATGGGACAACGTCTCGATCGCCTGCTTGATCAGGTTGGATCGGTCATATACCGGCACGATCTCCACGCCCGGCGGCAAACTGCGGCGGATCTCGTTGAGTTTCTGTTTAACGCCGTTAATCGTATCCAGGGCGTTTTTGCCATACCGCATAACCACGATGCCGCCGGCCACTTCCCCCTGGCCGTTCAGTTCCGCCACGCCGCGCCGCATTTCCGGCCCGAGCCGTACGCTGGCGATATCCGATAGCAATACCGGGATGCCGCCGCGGGAGGTAATGACGATATGCTCGAAGTCATCCGTGGTTTTCAGATAACCCGGGGCGCGCACCATATACTCCGCTTCGCTCATTTCCAATACCGAACCGCCGCCCTCCTGGTTGGCCTGTTTTACCGCATCGATAACCTGCTGATGGGAAATATTCAGCGCGCGCAGCCGGTCCGGTTTGAGCAGGATCTGGTACTGGCGCACCATGCCCCCGACGCTGGCCACCTCCGACACATTCGGCACGGTCTTCAGCTCGAACTTCAGCATCCAATCCTGGATAGCGCGCAAATCCGCCAGGCTGTGGCGGCCGGTCTTGTCCACCAGCGCATACTCATAGACCCAGCCGACCCCGGTGGCGTCCGGCCCAAGGGTGGCCCGGGCGTCCGGCGGCAGCGTAGACTGCACCTGGCTCAGGTACTCCAGCACCCGGGAACGGGCCCAATAAGGGTCGGTGCCGTCCTCGAACAAGACATACACATATGAGTCGCCAAACATCGAAAACCCGCGCACCGTCGTGGCGCCGGGCACCGACAGCATGGTGGTGGTCAACGGATAGGTGACCTGATCTTCCACCACCTGCGGCGCTTTGCCGGGGTAACTGACGCGGATAATCACCTGCACATCGGACAGATCCGGCAGCGCGTCCACCGGCATACGCTGCAAGGCCCAAACGCCCCATGCGGCCAGCAACACGGCGCTTAACAGCACCAGCAGCCGGTTGCGCAGCGACCAGCGAATGATAAAAGCGATCATTTGGCGCTCCCTATCCGCATCATTTGCGTGATCTGCGCGCCGCCGTCATCCAGGGTAAAATGGAACATGACCCGGGAACCGACGGCGAGACCGTCAGGCAGACCGCCGGCGGGCAAAATAAAGTCCATGGTCATCGGCGGCCATTTGAGCGCGGGCACGGCCTGATGGGATAGCGTAACCCTATTGCCGTTAACCGCATCGATCACCCCTTCGGTGGCATATTCCGGGGAATGGGCCATGGATGCCATGCCGGCGCCGTTCGCCGGCATGGCATCCATGGCCGGTGCGGTATTATTGCCGCCGGTATGCTCAGCGTGGCCGGTTGCCGACGGATCAGCCATGGCGGCGGGTTGGGGGGCGGCGCTATCTGCCGCCGCCGTCCCGCCGGCATCCGCCGTACTGCCCGCCATTTGCGGCAGGGCGCTGCGCAGGCTGGCCTCGGAGTCAATCAAGAACTGGCCGGAAGTCACCACCCGATCGCCGGCGGACAGTCCCTGGCGCACTTCGACCCAATCGCCGAATTCGCGGCCGGCGATAACATTTACCGGAGTAAAATGCCCGTCGCCCTGGGCCAGCAGTACGGTATTGCGGCTGCCGGTCTGGATCAGCGCGTCCTGCGGCATCGCCAGTACCTTTTCGCCTTTGGCCGCCTGGGCTAGCTGCACATTTAAGTACATGCCGGGCTGCAACCGGCCGTTGTGATTTTCCAGCGCGATGCGCGCCCGGTAAGTACGGGTGGCGTTATCCACTACCGGCAACATCTCCGCAATCCGGCCATGGAAGGTTTCCCCGGGCCAGCGCGACGTAGTGGCGATAATCTCGCTGCCCGGTTCAACCGCGCCGGCCTGCGATTCGGGATAATCCGCCACTACCCACACCGGGTCCAGCGACGACAGCTCAAACATCGCCTGCGAGGCGCCGACCTGGCTGCCCTCGCGTACATCCAGCTTGCTGATAAACCCCTGCTCGGGCGCGCGAATCTCAATGCGGGTTTGCGGCTGGCCGGATTTTTCAATCGCGCGGATAATCTCTTCCGGCATAAACAGCAGTTGCAACCGCTGCCGCGCCGCGGCGCTCAGCAACGGGTCGCCCAAATGGCGCACCGCCAAATATTCCTGCTGGGCGGCGCTCCATTCGGGTATCCACAGCCTGGCCAGCGGCTGGTTCTTGCTTACCTGCTGCTGCTCGGCGCGCACATACAGCTTTTCCACCAGGCCGTTGGCCCGCGCCGGGATAATTTGTATGCCGCGGTCGTCGATGCTGACGGTGCCGAACGCCTCGAAGCGCCCCTGCATTATCCGCTGTTCCACCGTGGCCACGCGTACGCCCAGGTTCTGCTGCTGGCGGGCGCTGACGGTAACGCCGCCGTCCTCCTGGGCCTCGTCGGCGTAGCGCGGCGTCAGCGGCATATCCATAAAGGGGGATTTGCCTGGTTTATCAAAACGCTGCCCCGGCGACATCGGATCGTACCAATACAGCACCTTGCGCCCGCCGGCATCGGCGGACGAAGCGTCGGCAGCCGCCGGTGAAGGAGCCGGGCGCCCGAAGAAATAGCCGGCGGCGAAGGCGGCCGCTATCAGCACGGCAGCCACGACACGGCCGGTGGTTTGGCCGAAGGTCATGCGGCTCATAGTCTGTTCTCCTGCGGGATAAGATAACGGATGGCGGCCCAGTTTTGCGCCACCTCGCGCGCTGCGCGGTTCTCATTAAGCTGGCTTTCCAGCAATGCGCGGCGGGCATTCAGAAGGTCGGCGAGCGATGCGCTGCCGGTGCGGTACTGCGCCTGGATCAGTTGCAGCCGCTGTGTTTGCAGCGGCAGCACCTCGTCCCGTTGCCGCAGCCAGCGCGTCTGCGCGGCCTGGTATTGGGCTACCAGCGTGTCCAGTTGCGCGGTGTGGTCGCGCACCGTCAGCGCCAGGCGATCGTTGGCTTCAAAGGTGCGCGCCCGGTCGGCGGCATGGTCTTTATCCTGGCGTTGCGACTGGAATAAAGGCAAATCCACGGTAAACATTATCCCGGCCATATCGTCCAGGCCATCGGCGCGTTTGCCGTAATAAACCTCGACGCCGACGTCCGGAATGGCCGCCACCTCCGACTGCGCGGCCCGGGCCTGGGATACTTCCGACTCGCGTTTGGCCTGCAAGACTTCGGGATGCAGCGCAATCCCCTGTGCAAGCGTAGCCGGGTCCGCCGGCAGGCGATCAAAGCGCGGCATGGGGCCGTCGGTCTGGATCTGGCTGATGCCGGTAAGCTGGGTCAACCGCGCTTGCGCCACCGCCACATCACGCTGCGCGTCGGTCAGCGCATCGCGCATCTCGATAACCACCAGGCGCCCGTCCAGTACCGCGCCGGCGCTGCCGCCGCCGGCCACCGCGGCGCGCTGCACCGCAATTTGCCGTTCGCTTTCAGCCAGCAGGCGCTGGGCCGCCGTCACGGCCTGCTGGGCCAGGGCCATATCCAGCCAGGCCTGGGCGGTATCCCGCTGCAACCGGGCGCGCAGGTTTTGAGAACCGGCGGCGGTGGACGCGGCTTCGGCGCGAAAAGCGTTGGCTTTTCTCTCGCGCTTGGTGCTGCTGACATAATCCTGCATGATGCCGACGCGCTGCATGGTCATGTCTTCGCGGGTGAAACGCCGGGCATTGCTGCCGCCCACCGGCAGGTTATCGATGCCGAATTTCAGCTTCGGGTCGGGAAGCTGCGTGGCGGAGTCGGCCTGGTTTTCCAGCGCCTGGCGTTGATGGATATTGGCGGAAAGATCCGCTGAATAATGTTCGGCCTGGGTTAGTGCCTCATCCAAACTCATTTGCGCTGCGCTAGACGCGGCGGAAACGAACAGCATAAGCACCAACCACGCCCGATGGGAGCATGGCATCAACATACGATCCTCGCTTAAGGCTGGATGGAATGAATGGCGGTGAGCGAGTAGCCCTGGTCATCCTGGCGGAAACTGAAATCCACCTGGGTGCCCACGGCCAGTTTCTGGCCGGCGAGCGCCTGGGGCACGGTAAACGTCATGGTCATCGGCGGCCAGTTCAGGGCGGGAATGGCATGATGGGCGATGGCCACCCGCTGGGCGTCCCAGCGCTTGATCACGCCCTGGGAGCGGTAATCCGCGGGGGTAGCTACGTCGGATGTCGCCATCATATTGTGGTCGTGATGCATTTCGGACATGTTCATGTTGGACATGTCGCCCATGCCGTCGGCCTGCGCGGGCAAATTGAAGAGAGATAAAGCGGAAACGATGATAATGAATAATGTACGCATTGAGTGAATTCCTGAGCATAAGTCAAACACTGCCATCACACTATGTGCGAGGCAACCATTGGCGTTATGTCAGGTGCTATAACCGGTACCGGCAGAATTGAATCTCTGCCGGCGGCCCTACAATCGGCGGCGTGAGCCAGGCGACATCCGTGATGCGCGGTTCGTCCCGCCATTGCGCCACCAGAAGATCGGTTTGGCTGGGCAGGACGACAAAGGGGGCGTGCTGGGTATCTTTTTGCGCGGAGTCCGGCACGCAGTGCTTGTCGCACAATAGGCCGGGCGCGGCGGCATGCGCGGGCGACTGCATGGTATTGCCATGCAGCATCTGCTCGGTATGTTCAAGAGCCGCCGGCAGGGCGGTAATCGGCATCGAGCATTGATGGCTGGCCAGGGCCAGCTGGGCGTTCAGCAACAGCCAAAAGGCTAAAAGAATCAAGGCGAATATCCGCCGCCTGCGGCAGCGTAGTTTCACCATGAATTCAGTTACTGCAGCGGAAGACAATATAATTCCCTGGTTATCAATATCGGGCAGCCGATTAAACCGCGGCCAAACGGGCAGCGGGGTAACCGCCGGCGCGTAAACGGCGCCGGCAGGCTTAAGTGAACGCGAAAAGGCGGGATACCTTATTGATGCATGTCAATTTTCGATGGATGAGCGGCCCGCATGCGGAATAATTTGCAGTAACTGACAAATAATGAATCACTTATCGCAAATGATGCACTACCTGATTGCTGCTGCCGCGCCAGATAAGCGCGGGATCGCGCAGCTCCTGCACGAATTTGCCGTCGATCAGCACATTGATCAATGCCGTCACCTGCTGCTGCGCCGGGCTTAATTCCGCCAGCGTATACCCGGTCCAGACCCAGATATCCTTGCCCGGGCACTCATCACGTACGCGCTGCGCCAAATGCAGCACCGCGGACAGGTTCTGCGGATGCAGCGGGTCGCCGCCGGACAGGGTCAGACCCTGGCGGGGAATGCGCGTGTCCTGCAAGTCGCTGATAATGCGGTTTTCCATTGCCGGCGTAAAAGGCACGCCGGAATTGAGGCGCCAGGTACTTTTGTTATAGCAACCGGGGCACTGATGCTCGCAGCCGGCCACGAACAGCGTACAACGCGTGCCCGGGCCGTTGATAACATCCACCGGGTAGTATTGATGGTAATTCATCGCGGCATTAACCCAATTGCCCGCTGGGCAGATGTTTGACCCGCCGTTTCACTTCCTCTTGTTTGCCGGCATTAAACGGACGCGCGTCGGGACTGCCCAGATAACCGCATACCCGGCGGGTGACCGATACCTTGGCCGGATTGTGATTGCCGCATTTTGGGCAGGTGAACCCTTTGCTGGTACAGGAGAACTCGCCGGTGAAGCCGCATTCGTAGCATTCGTCAATCGGCGTATTGGTGCCGTAATAAGGAACCCGGGTGTAGCTATAATCCCAGACATCTTCCAGCGCTTTCAGGTTGTGCTGCAAATTGGGGTATTCCCCGTAGCAGATAAACCCGCCGTTGGAGACCGGAGGATAGGGCGACTCGAAATCCAGCTTATCGTAAGGATTGACCTGTTTTTCCACATCCAAATGGAAACTATTGGTGTAGTAGCCCTTGTCGGTGACACCCGCGACGATGCCGAATTCGGCGGCGTCCAGGCGGCAGAAACGGTCGCACAAATTTTCGCTCGGGGTACTGTAGAGGCTGAAACCGTAGCCGGTTTCGTCTTTCCAGCGATCGGTGGCCGCTTTTAAATGGGCGACGATGGCCACGGCTTTGTCACGCAGCTGCTGGTCATCAAATACATGGGTCTGGCCGCCGAACAGGGCGTTGATGGTTTCATGCACGCCGATATAACCCAGCGAAATCGACGCCCGGCCATGTTTGAAAATCTCGGCGACATCATCGTCGGCTTTTAGCCGCACGCCGCAGGCGCCTTCCATATACAGAATCGGCGCTACCCGGGCCTTGACGCCGTCAAGACGGGCGATGCGGGTCATCAGCGCTTTTTTCGCCAGCACCAGGCGCTCGTCCAGCAATTCCCAGAAACGCGCTTCGTCCCGTTTGGCTTCCAGGGCGATACGCGGCAGGTTCAGGCTGATAACGCCGAGGTTGTTGCGCCCATCGTGGATCTGCTTGCCGTTTTCTTCGTAAACGCCGAGGAAGCTGCGGCAACCCATCGGGGTCTTGAACGAACCGGTCACTTTCACGACCTGATCGTAATTAAGGATATCGGGGTACATGCGTTTGCTGGCGCATTCCAATGCCAGTTGCTTGATATCGTAGTTCGGATCGCTGAATTTATGATTCAGGCCGTCGCGGATGGCGAACACCAGTTTCGGGAACACGGCAGTCTTGCGATTTTTACCCAGGCCGGCAATACGGTTGCGCAGGATCGACTGTTGGATCAGGCGCGACTCGTGGCTGGTGCCCAGGCCGAAACCAAAGGTGACAAACGGTGTCTGCCCATTGGCGGTATGCAGGGTGTTGACTTCATATTCCAGCGACTGGAAGGCGTCGTAGCACTCTTTTTCCGTGCGCGAGAGGGCGTAGCCTTCGGGATCGGGAATTTTCCACTGCGTGGCGGTATTGCGGTGCTTGTCGTAGCTGGCGGCCACGTAAGGCGCCAGGATTTCATCGATACGATTAATGGTGGTGCCGCCGTAGATATGGCTGGCGACCTGGGCGATGATCTGCGCGGTGACCGCGGTGGCGGTGGAAATCGACCGCGGCGGCTCGATTTCCGCGTTGCCCATTTTAAACCCTTTGGTCAGCATGCCCTCCAGATCGATCAACATACAGTTGAACATCGGGAAAAACGGCGCGTAATCCAGGTCGTGATAGTGGATTTCGCCCCGTTCATGGGCCAGCACCACGTCGTGCGGCAGGATGTGCTGCCGCGCATAGTGCTTGGCGACGATGCCGGCCAGCAGATCGCGCTGGGTGGGGATGACCTTGCTGTCTTTATTGGCGTTTTCATTGAGCAGCGCCATATTGCTCTGTTCGACCAGGCCGCGGATCTCCTGGTTCAGGCGGCCGCGCTGCTCGCGGGCGACATCGCGATCGTGACGGTATTCAATATACAAACGGGCCAGGGTCTTATGCGGACCGGCCATCAACTGGTTTTCCACGGCATCCTGGATATCGCGAATATCCACATGGGAGCGCGAATTCATCTGCTGGCCCACCAGGGCGGCGACGGTGGCACAGTAATCGTCGTCCTCTACGCCGGCGGCTTGCGCGGCATGGAGGATGGCTTGATAAATCCGTTCTTCATCGAAATTAACCTGACAACCGTCTCGTTTGATCACTACCGGTTTCACGATGCGACTCCTGTATGCGGGTTATGGGTTGCTTTCGCCGCCGATGGTTTTCAGGCTACGCCACGCTTGGGGCGTTAACCGTGCGTTGCTACCGGTAGAGAAGGCAACCACTATATCTAGTTTGTTAAAATTAACTATGCCACTAGATGTAGAGTATGAGCCAGGAGAATGTAACTAAACTTGACCTTGCTCAATAAAAAACATACCCGGTCGAAGTGTTGTACAGCGTGGTTTTTAAGCAAAAAACGGCAAGGCTTGATTTATGCTACTGAAAATAAATCATTAAATTTCCGGGCGGCCGGCAAACGCCGCAAAAAAATATTTATTGCGATTTCACCGGCAATTTTTTCTCCGGTAGTGTATGCGGGCGCCGCCGCATAATGGCGATGGTTGCCCCGCCGCGATTACCCGCGCAGCCAGTAAACCGCTTCATAGGGGCGCAGCGTCAACGCCCGGGGAACCGGGGAAATATCGTCGGGATAATTGCCCATCAGGCGCCGCCAGGAGCCGGTATACGCCTTGGCCGGTTGCCACGCCTGGGGCTGGCGGCTCAAATTCGCCAGTACCATGAGGCGCTGGCGGCCCAGAGTTCGCTGGTAATGCCAAAGCGCGGGATGTTCGGGGCATAAATCGCGGTAATCCCCTGCGGCCAGCACCGGCAACGATTTGCGCAGGGCGATAAGCTGCTGATAACAATAAAATACCGAATCGCTATCCGCCAAGGCGGCCTGCGCATTGATGAGATCGGCATTTTTGCAGCCGTCGATCCAGGGGGTGCCGGTGGTGAACCCCGCGTGCTTACCGGCATCCCACTGCATGGGCGTGCGGCTGTTGTCCCGCGAGCGGGCGGACAGGATTTTGAGCAACTGTCCGGCATCGCTTCCCTGCGCTACGCCGCCGTGGTACATATTCAGGCTTTCCACGTCCCGGTATTGATCGATGGCGGTAAAACCGGGGTCGGTCATGCCCAGTTCCTCGCCCTGATAAATAAACGGCGTTCCCTGCATGCCGTGCAGCGCCATGGCCAGCATTTTGGCCGATACGACCCGCAGTTCGCCCTCGTCGCCAAAGCGGGAAACAATGCGCGGCTGATCGTGGTTACACCAAAACAGCGTATTCCAGGCCCGGTTATGCATACCCCGCTGCCAGCGGTTGAAAATCTGCTTGAGCAAAACATAGTCCGGGGCCGCCAACGACCATTTTTCGCCGTTGGGATAATCCACCTTGAGATGATGGAAATGGGCCGCCATCGAGAGCTGCTCGCCGTTAAGGTTGGCGTAGCGGCGGCATTTAGCCAGAGAAGTGGACGACATTTCCCCCACGGTCATCAGCCCCAGCGGCGCAAATATCTCCCGGTTCATCTCCCGCAGGTACTCTTCTACCTGGGCACGATCGGTATAATAAGGCCGGCCGTCGCCCATTGGCGCGTCGGGCAGGCGGGGATGCTTGGCAATCACATTAATCACATCCAGGCGCAGTCCGTCCACGCCGCGGTCGGCCCAGAACCGGCAGAGATTTTTCAGTTCGGCGCGCAGCGGCGGATGCGCCCAGTTCAGGTCGGCCTGTTCGCGGGAATAAAGATGCAAATAATATTGGCCGCCGGGGGTCGGCTGATGCCAGGCGCTGCCGCCAAATTTGGACACCCAGTTATTGGGCGGGCCGGAACCCTTGCCGTCGCGCCAGAAATAAAACGGGCGATAGGGGCTGGCGGGGTCCTGGGAGGCGATAAACCAGGGATGCGAGGTGGAGCTGTGATTGAGTACCATATCCATCACGATGCGCATGCCCCGCCGATGGGCGGCCTCCACCAGCGCGTCGAAGTCCGCCATCGTGCCGTAGGCGGGATCGATGGCATAATAATCGGCGATGTCGTAGCCGCTATCCACCTGGGGAGAAACAAAAATCGGCGTCAGCCACAGCGCGTCCACCCCTAGCGTATGCAAATAATCCAGACGCCGGGTAATGCCGGCCAAATCGCCGAAGCCATTGCCGGTGCTGTCCTGGAAGCTTTTTGGGTAAATCTGGTATATCACCCCGCTGCGCCACCAGGAGGAGGTCATGATAACCACCCGTTACGCTGCCGGTATCCAACGGCCGGGGCGCCGCCTGTTTCGCTATGATCGATGATGTGCCGTTCTCCCTGGTGTCATCCTTAGCCGGACCCTGTGGTTTTTAAACGCACAAAACGCATGTTGTTTATTTAGCGTTGATGTTTTTGACCGTATAGTCCGCAGTTAATCATATAGCCTTCAGCTTACCACCCTAAAGAAGTTGCTACGCCAGGGACAGCATTTTCGTCATCTGGCGGCCGGATTTGCCGGCCATGACCTGTTTCCCGTATTTAACCGGAGGTGTTTCACCTATATGGACCCCGCACCGAATCCTGATTGTCATTCGCCCAGCCGGTAACCCGTCCCGATTTTTCGTGTCTGCTTACCGGCTGATAAACGGTAGGCAGAAGCATAACTCTTCTGCTGCTTAAGCTTTTGCCTTTACCCGGCGCATTGCGTCCCGGCGGGGCAAGGAATACAGCATCATGTTCAACATCATTTCCCGGCAACTGTTCACCCGGCTTTATCGTCATCTACCCCGTCGTTTGTTCCAACGCGACGTCATGCTGGACGGACTCAATAAAAGCGATAACCGCCGCGTACCGGCGGCCCTGGCCCAAAGCTGCATGGCCTGTGCCCGGGCCGATGGGCCGGAACTTTTTGCGCGTTTTGCCAGCAGCCGGCTGGGTCTTGGCGAACCGGCGGCCGAGGCGGCGCGCCAGCGGTTCGGCCTCAATAGCATAGCCCGCGAGCAGCCGCTGCCCTGGTGGCGGCATTTATGGTTATGTTATCGCAACCCGTTCAATATCTTGTTAACGGTATTGGGTATCGTCTCTTACGGCACCGACGACAGCATTGCCGCGGCGGTCATCGCCATCATGGTGATGATTGCCACGCTGCTCTATTTTGTGCAGGAATCGCGCTCCAATAAGGCCGCTGATGCGCTAAAAAAGATGGTGGGCAATACGGCCACGGTATTGCGCAGCGACGGGGCGGGCGATGACGGCGCCTGGCGGGAGATCGCCATCGATCTGCTGGTGCCAGGCGATCTGGTCAAATTAGCCGCGGGCGATATGATCCCGGCTGATTTGCGGATTTTACAGGCCAGGGATCTGTTTATCGGCCAGGCGGCCTTAACCGGCGAGGCGCTGCCGGTGGAAAAAAACGCCCGGCCTTTGTCGGACCCCGACACTCCGCCGCTGGAGTGCGCCAACCTGTGTTTCATGGGGACCAATGTCATTAGCGGCACGGCCCGGGCCATCGTTATCGGTACCGGCGACAATACCTGGTTCGGCCAGCTGGCCGGCCATTCCACGCAGCGATCGGCGCCGCCCAACGCCTTCCAACTGGGGATCAGCCGGGTAAGCTGGCTGCTGATCCGTTTTATGCTGGTCATGACGCCGGTGGTGCTGCTGGTCAATGGTTTCACCAAAGGGGACTGGTGGGAAGCGGCGCTGTTCTCGCTGTCGGTGGCCGTCGGGCTGACCCCGGAAATGCTGCCGATGATTGTCACCTCTTCGCTGGCGAAAGGGGCGGTGCAGCTCTCGCGCCAGCAGGTGATCGTCAAACGGCTGGACGCCATACAGAATTTCGGCGCCATGGATATTCTGTGCACCGATAAGACCGGCACCCTGACCCAGGACAAGATCGTGCTGGAATGCCATACCGACGTGTTTGGCTCCCCCAGCGATCGGGTATTGCAAAGCGCCTGGCTTAACAGCTATCACCAGACCGGATTAAAGAATTTGCTGGATACGGCGGTACTGGCCAGCGTGAGCGACCAGCGTCCCGGCCTGGCCCAGCCCGATTGGCGTAAAATCGATGAGATCCCTTTTGATTTCGAGCGCCGGCGCATGTCGGTAATCGTGGCCGATGAGCAGGGGATTCCCCAACTGATTTGCAAAGGGGCGCTGGAAGAAATGCTGGGGGTTTGCACCCGGGTGCGCCACGATGATGACATCATGCCGCTCACCGCCGAGCTGATGGCGCGTATCGGCGCGGTGACCGGCGAACTGACCCGCCAGGGCCTGCGGGTGGTGGCGGTGGCCAGCCGCGCCATGGCCCGGGATCGTACCGATTTCAGCCGGCGGGATGAGTCGGATTTGATTCTCGAAGGGTATATCGCTTTCCTCGACCCGCCGAAAGAGAGCGCCGCCCCTGCGCTGGAAGCGTTGGCCAAACATGGGGTCACGGTCAAGATCCTGACCGGCGACAACGAACGGGTGGCGGCCAAAGTCTGCAAAGAGGTGGGCCTGTCGGTCAGCAGGGTGCTTACGGGCGAGGATATCGAACCCATGAGCGACGCCGAGCTGGCCCATGCCGCCCGCGAAACCACGGTATTCGCCAAACTCGCCCCCCTGCAAAAGGCGCGCATTGTGGGGGTGCTGCGCCGCGCGGGGCACGTGGTGGGCTTCATGGGCGACGGCATCAATGACGCCCCCGCCCTGCGCGCAGCCGACATCGGTATTTCGGTGGACTCGGCGGTGGATATCGCCAAGGAAGCGGCGGATATCATTCTGCTGGAAAAAAGCCTGATGGTGCTGGAAAAAGGGGTGGTCGAAGGACGCCGCACCTTTGTGAATATGATGAAATATATCCGCATGACCGCCAGTTCCAATTTCGGCAATGTGTTCAGCGTGCTGGTGGCCAGCGCATTTTTGCCCTTTCTGCCCATGTTGCCGCTGCATTTATTGGTACAAAACCTGATTTATGATATTTCACAGATCGCTATTCCGTTCGATAAGGTGGATGAAGATCAGCTGCGCCAGCCGCAGCGCTGGCGCAGCGGGGATTTGGGCCGCTTCATGGTGTTTTTCGGACCGATTAGCTCGATATTCGATATTCTGACATTTTGCCTGATGTGGTGGGTGTTCAAAGCCAATACCATCGACCAGCAGACATTATTCCAGACCGGCTGGTTTGTGGTGGGCGTGCTGTCGCAGACCCTGATTGTCCATATGCTGCGCACCCGCAAAATACCGTTTTTGCAAAGCCGCCCGTCATGGCCTTTGGGGATTACCACCCTGACGGTAATGGTGCTGGTTATCGGCATGACCTTTACGCCGGTGGCCGGATTTTTACACCTGCAATCGCTGCCGGCCGGCTATTTTCCGTGGTTGGCGGTGATCCTGGCTGGTTATATGGGGCTGGTACAGGCCATGAAAGGCTGGTATGCCAGGCGTTACGGCTGGCAATAACGCATATACCGCAAGCGGGGAGGAACGTCATATACCTTCCCCGCCCAGCCGCATTTATTCATTAACCAGAGAGCTTCAATTTTTGCAGCGATTAACTGGATGAAAATTCACTCCTATAGCATTCCATACGATATCAGCGTCGCCGAGGCCCCCGCAGCCAGCCATCCTGGGCAGTTTATACCCGCCGCTTTTAACGGGCGCGACATCGTATTGCTCAATCCTTTTTGCTCAGGAAACGGCGATCGCGTATTAGCCGATAAAATTTCATTTATCCTCGCCAAAGAAGGATGCCGGGTCAGCATCCTGTCTTTTGATTGCATTCAGGAGACGTTCTGCCCATTCCCGGCGCGCAAGGGATATCAGGATCTCGCGGTGCTGCATAACCCGCTGTTTTTGGTTTCCCCCGTCAGCATCATGCCCCCTCAAATAATGAATCAATTGATAAAATCCATTGCGGATCAATATGAGTTTCCCACCGAAGATATCGCACTAATCGACGAAATGGACAGCAATGTGGCCTTATTGCAAACCCCGACGCATTACGTCAATTCCCTGAGGGATATAGGCTTCAGGCAGGTTCGGTTTTACCGGCTCGGTTTCAGCGATGCCGCTATTGGTTATTTACCGCTGGATAACGCCGCCATAAATGATATTAAGCAACGATGCAGGCATGAGCTTGAGCTGCTGTTTGATAGCCTTAATCTGACCCTGGACCGAAGCAGCCATTATTTTATTGGTTACATCAGCTCGGAAACGCCGGTTACCGCCATGCAAACCTTTGTGGTCAATACCCTGTTCGAGCACGCCCAGGACGAGGCGGATATGAACTATATCCTGGTGGTACGGGAACTGGATAACTGTATGGGCAGGCTGCCGGCGGCCATGGAGAATGTGCTGCTGGAGCCGGCGGATGATAATTTCAACTACAACACCTATTTTGGCCGGGTCAAAATGATGCTCTGCGTTCCCGACGAAAACCGCCTTAGCCCTTTAATCACGGTCCAGGGCAGCGGCAAGAAGAATATTAATATTGTTTTTTGCCCCATGCTGCCCAATAACCTGTTCCATGATTTTATCGCGTTAAGCCGGTCGGGCATCATGAGCGGCGATCAATCGTTGAGCGAGTTTTTATCCCTTAAAGGGGAGGTGCCTTATTATGATATGCAGACCTGGAAAACCCCATTGGTCAAGGCGCTAATCAAGCAGGCCAGGCGAACTGGCCGCCCCGAGCTGGAAAATTATATGCGGACTAAATATATAGGCATGATATGTAGCACGAACGAGATTTATTTCAAATTAAACCAAGGGCCGCCCGACCAGTTCGCTTCGGCGCAGTTTAAAGCGGCCAATGCGCGCTTTAACCATAAAATCAGCTCCATGCTTGCCACGGATTATATTCGCGCCCTGGCCCGGCCGGCCGGGGCGGGCCCTAGTTCTCTTTGAGCTGTAGCGGCGGCAACTTCAAAAACGTGTTCAACAGCCCTTCGGCCCAGGCTTTGCGGATAGTGGCGTAATAGGGGTGCTGTTCGGTAATGCGGTACTGCTCGTCGCTGGCAAAACTGTCGCGCCGATAAATCATCACATCCAGCGGCAGGCCGACGGACAAATTGCTGCGCAGGGTGGAATCAATGGAGATCAGCGCGCAGCTCATGGCCTGTTCCAGCGAGGTGTCGAAGGTCAGCACCCGATCGATAATGGGCTTACCGTATTTGCTTTCGCCAATCTGGAAATACGGCGTATCTTCCGTGGCCTCGATAAAGTTGCCCTCCGGATAAATATGGAACAGCCGCGGCCCTTCCCCCGCAATCTGCCCCCCGAGCAGGATGCTGCAACTAAAATCGGTGCTGCTGCCGCTTTGCTGCGCGCTGCTGTCGCGGAAAATCACTTCCCGCACCGTTTCGCCAACCAGGCTGGCGGCATCGAACAGGGTGGGCACGGTGAGCAGGTTCGGCCGCTCCGGGTCCTTGGCGCGCAGGCGCAGCAGATTAATGATGCTCTGCGTGGTCGCCAGGTTGCCGGCGCTTTGCAGCACCAGCGTGCGCTCGCTATCCTGATGCAGGACGTGCAGCTTGCGAAAGGTCGAAATATGATCCACACCGGCATTGGTGCGGGAGTCGGACGCGAAAACCAGGCCGTCCGCCAGGCGCATCGCCACGCAGTAGGTCATACGCTGATATCCTTTAAATGACGTTATTGTTGTTGGCCACCAGCCTGCTGCTCCTCGGTTTGCTCCACGGTCGCCTCCGAAAACATCTCTTCGTAGCCGCCGCCGATACGCGAACCGCGCACCGGGCAGGCATCGAGATAATCGAACCCGACCGCCAGCTTCAGGTGCTGGCTGGGGTTGCAGGTATTATTGGTGATATCGAAGCTTTGCCAATGCTCATTCAGCCAGACTTCCACCCAGGCATGCATCGCCACATGTTTGGTATCTTCGCTATAAATATACCCGCTCACGTAGCGCGCGGGAATACGCAGGCTGCGGCAACAGGCCAGAAAAACGTGGGCGTGATCCTGGCAAACCCCGTGCTGGGCGGCAAAGACTTTGGCGGCCGAATCCTGCACCTGGGTGGCGCCCGGCGTATAAGGCATACGCTGGCGCAGCTCCGCCATGAGCTCCCGCAGGCTTTCGTCCGCCGCCTGGGCGCGGTAATAGCGGGCGGCGAAGGCGCGGATCGCCTCGTCTGCCTGGGTCAGCGGGCTGGAGCGCAAAAACACCAGCGGCGATAGCGGGCCGCACTCCTCCAGGATCGCTTCGCTATTATCGGCGATTTCCACCACCCCTTTGGCGCGGATGGCGATCACCTCATGGGGCCGGTCGAGGGTCAGCACATGCTGCAGATTGCCAAAACCGTCCACCACCCGGGTGGCCTGCTCCGGCAGGTTCAGCGACCACTCGACGATACGCTGCCGGGCGGTATTTTGCGGCGTCAGGCGCAGATACTGCGTGCTGAATTTGACTTCATGATCATAACGATAATGCGTCAGGTGATCGACGGCCAGTTTCATAACGCCTCCAGATAGGTATGGTTAATGCTTTCCGCCAGGGCGTTGATTTTACCCTGGAACTGCATCATATATGCCTGCAGCCCCAGTTCCAGCACCTCATCAAGCGAACTAAAACGCAGCTCCACGTGCAGCGTATGCGCCAGGCGCCGGGGCACATTGGCCCGCTGGCCGCCGATGCGCTCCAGTTGCTGCACCACATCGCCGACGCAGGCGCGCAGCGAACGGGGCATATCGTTGCGCAATACCAGCAGTTCGGCCACCGTTTCGCGGCTGATCGGATGTTTATACAGGCTGTGATAGGCCTCGCGGGCGCTGACCGCGCGTAACAGCGTATCCAGGCGATAATATTCCCGTACCGGATCGGGGTCGGTATCCAACTGCTGATCTTTCACGCCCAACAATTGCGCGGTGGCATAAGCGCGCTCGATCAGGGTGCCGAGGCGGATAAAACACAGGGCGTCATTACGCAGCAGCGTGCCGAACATCGCGCCGCGAAACAGGTGCGCCCGCTCCTTGGCCCAGTCAAAAAAAGCATCGGTGCCCACTTTCGCCACGCCTTTGCTGCGCATCAGTTTCATTTCAATCCAGGTGGCGTTAATGCTTTCCCAGACTTCCGACGACAGGCTGCCGCGCACTGCGTGGGCGTTATTCCAGGCCATTTCAAAGCAACTGTAGATGCTGCTGGGATTACGCGGATCGAGGGCAAAAAAATTCAGCAGATTCGTCATGGTCAGGCGGGAGTAATGCTCTTCAAACAGCGCATGGCCGCCCGTCAGGTTCAAGGGCAGGGTTAAATCCTCGTTTTGCTGGTTGCGGATCGGCATCAGGGATAATTTATAGGTGACGTCCAGCACCCGGGCGATGCTTTCGGCCCGTTCCAGGTAGCGGGCCATCCAATAGAGTTCGCTGGCGGTTCTGCTTAACATGGGTCGTCCTCCATTATCCAGGTATCCTTGGTGCCGCCGCCCTGGGACGAGTTCACCACCAGCGAGCCGGCGTTGAGCGCCACCCGCGTCAATCCGCCCGGCACCAGCCGGATTTCGTCGCCGGTCAGGGCGAAGGGGCGTAAATCGATATGACGCGGCGCCAGCCCTTCCTCCACAAAAGTGGGGCAGGTGGACAGCGCCAGCGTTTCCTGGGCGATATAATTGCTCGGGTTGGCCAGCAGCCGCTGGCGGAATTCGGCCAGCTCCGCCCGGGAGGCTTTCGGCCCGACCAGCATGCCGTAGCCGCCGGCGCCGTGCACCTCCTTCACCACCAGTTTTTCCAGGTTGGCCAGGACATAGGATAAAGCGCTGGGATCGCGGCACTGCCAGGTGGGGATATTGCCCAGAATGGGCTCCTCCGAGAGGTAAAAACGGATCATTTCGGGCACATAGGGATAGATGGATTTATCATCCGCCACCCCGGTGCCGAGCGCATTGGCCAGCACCACTCCCCCGGCGCGGTATACCGATAGCAGCCCGGGCACCCCAAGCGTGGAATCGGCGCGAAACGCCAGCGGGTCGATATAGGCATCATCGATGCGCCGGTATATTACATCCACCTTGCACGGCCCTTCGGTGGTGCGCATAAATACCGCGCCCTGCTTCACAAACAGGTCGGCGGCTTCCACCAGTTCCACCCCCATTTGCTGCGCCAGGAAACTGTGCTCGAAATAGGCGCTGTTAAAACGGCCCGGCGTCATCACCACTACGGTGGGGTCTTCCACCGCCGTGCTTTCGCGCAGGGTTTGCAGCAATTCAAAGGGGTAACGCTCGATGGTGGCGATATGCTGGCTGGCGAACAAGTCCGGATAGAGCCGCATCATCATTTTGCGGTTTTCCAGCATATAGGAGACGCCGGAAGGGGTGCGCAGGTTATCCTCCAGCACATAATAATGCCCGTCGCTGTTGCGCACCATATCGGTGCCGATAATGTGCGCATAGGTATTATTATGCAGGTCCACTCCGTGCATGCAGGGCTGGTATTGTTCGTTGGCCAGCACCTGTTCCGCCGGCACGATGCCCGCTTTGAGGATATGTTGTTCGTGATAAATGTCATAGAGAAACGCATTCAGGGCTTTTACCCGCTGGCGAATGCCGCGATCCATCCACGCCCATTCTTTGGCCGGGATAATGCGCGGCACGCTGTCGAACGGGATTAAACGCTCCGTTCCCCCCTCTTCGCCGTAAACATTGAAGGTGATGCCCACCCGGTGGAACAGTAATTCAGCTTCTTCTTTTTTTTGCTGGATGGCCTGCCGATCGGCCTGCTGCAACCATTGCCAATACGCATTGTAATGGCCGCGGTGCGTCCCATCGGCCAAGACCATTTCATCAAAAAACGGCGACCCGGAAAGATTTATGTTTATCATCTGCATACCTTTGCTGGCCCATCAACGCTGATAACAGCACCATGCATAAAGCGCGCCAGCGCGGCGCTGGTTTCCATAGGGAAAAATTACCGTACCCGAGGCAGGTTTGCATGGTAATGGTGCGGCCGGTTGCGCAGGGGGATTTTTATAGCCAAAAAAGGGCAAGAAATTAACATTGCCCGCGTACGCTAAACATCAAAATTGCTATAATTTTTCTATAAGCACCATGTGGAGGTAGTGATATGTCGCAAAGCACGGTTTTTATCAATAACCGCTCCCAGGCAGTAAGAATTCCAGCGGAGATGCGTTTCGCAGATGATATTAAGGTTGTCACCGTCAGGGCCTTGGGCCATGAAAGAATAATTTCGCCCGCTGGGCATACCTGGGATAGTTTCTTTTTCTCAGACGAGCATGCCACTGATGACTTTATGGATGAACGGCCATCTCAGGAATAAAAAGAGCGCGAGTCTTTTTAATGTATAAATACATGCTCGATACAAATATTGTCATTTTTGTTATTAAGCGCCGTCCCATGGAGGTATTTGCAGCTTTTAACGTCAATGCCGGGCGCATGGTGATTTCGTCGATTACCTATGCCGAGTTATTGTATGGCGTGGAGAAAAGCGATGCGCCGGTGCGAAATCAACGAGCTGTTGACGAATTTGTGTCCCGTTTGGATGTTCTCAATTATGATAGTAAAGCAGCTATGCATTATGGCGACATCAAAGCCGATCTAGAACGCAAAGGTACGCCAATCGGCGTCAACGATATCCATATCGCCGCTCATGCCCGTAGCGAGGGACTGATCGTCATAACCAACAATACCCGGGAATATGACCGGATAAACGGTTTGTTGGTGGAGAACTGGCTTAGTTAGTTTATTTCAGGTTTTATGTCAGGCGCGCCGTCATCCGCGCGCCTGCGCTATCGCACGTTGGATTTTACCGCCGCACGGCAATCGCTTCGATTTCAATCTGCACATCTTTTGGCAAACGCGCCACTTCCACGCATGAGCGGGCCGGGAACGGCGCGTTATGCTCGTTGAAAAACGTTTCGTAGGTGGCGTTGACGGTGGCGAAGTCGTTCAGGTCCTTGACGAACACCGTGGTTTTAATGATATCCGCCACTTTCAGCCCGGCCGCTTCAATGATGGCCCGCACGTTGTCCAGGGACTGCCGCGCCTGCGCCGCGATATTATCGGCCACCAGGCCGGTTTTCGGACAGACCGGGATTTGGCCGGAGGTAAACACCATATTGCCGAGATCCACCGCCTGTACGTAGGGTCCGATGGCTGCCGGTGCGTTTTCGGTATTGATAATACGGGACATGCTGGCTCCTGGTGTTGATAAGTATATGAACGAAACATTGCCGCTTATTATAAGGACTTAAGCGGCGAATGCACAGCTCAGGCGTTTTGGATCACGGCCTGATGCTCAAACTCTTTCTCGCAGTATTTGCACTTGAGGTGCACCTGGTTACCCCGGCTTTTTACCGTAAAGCTTGAGGCGACCGGCTCGCTGCGGCTGATGCAATTGCTGTTGGGGCAGGTCAGCACGCCGTCGATGCGATCGGGCAGCGACAGCGTCAGCTTGCGCACCACTTCGTAATTATCAATCCGATTGACGGTGGCATGGGGGGCGTACATGGCCAACTGGTTGGCCTGCTGTTCGGTGAGAAAGACATTTTCGATCTTGATCAGGTCTTTTTTGCCCAATTGGTTGGAGGGCAGGTTCAGGCCAATGGTGATGCGCTGATCGGTGGCGGTCAGCTTAAACAGCGTCAGCAGCTTAAAACCCACCTGCGCCGGGATATGGTCGATAACCGTGCCGCGATTAATCGCTTCGACCTGCAATTTGGTATCCTGAGTCATCATATTCCCCCTGTTAGCCTGCCTGTTGATCGTTAAGTACCAGGGACAACAACGCCTGGCGCGCGAAAATGCCGTTGCCCGCCTGCTGGAAGTAGTAGGCGTAAGGCGTGTTGTCCACATCATGGGCGATTTCATCGACCCGCGGCAACGGATGCAGCACCTTCATATTGTCGCGGGCATGGTGCAAATCGCCGGCGCGCAGGACGAACTGCGCCTTGACGTTGGCGTATTCGGACGGGTCCAGCCGCTCCTTCTGCACGCGGGTCATATACAGGATATCCAGCTCCGGCACCACTTCTTCAATGGTGGCGTGCAGGCTGAATGTAATCTCTTTTTCCGCCAGCATATGCAGGATATACGCCGGCATCGCCAGGGCTTCCGGCGCGATAAAAAAGAAATGATTGCCGGTAAACTTGGCCAGCGCCTGGGTCAGGGAGTGGACGGTGCGGCCATATTTCAAATCCCCGACCATGGCGATATTCAGGTTATTGAGCCGCCCCTGGGTTTCCTGGATGGTAAACAGGTCCAGCAGGGTCTGGGTAGGGTGCTGGTTGGCGCCGTCCCCGGCGTTCAGGATGGGGACGCCGCCGGAAAACTCGGTGGCCAGGCGGGCGGCGCCCTCCTGCGGATGGCGCATGACGATGGCATCGACATAGGTACTGATTACCGACACGGTATCCGCCAGGGTTTCGCCCTTCTTGCCCATGGACGTATTGCCGGCGTCGGAGAATCCAACCACCGAGGCGCCGAGCCGGTGGATGGCGGTTTCAAACGACAGGCGGGTGCGGGTGGAGGCTTCAAAAAAACAGCTGGCCACCACCTTATGTTTCAGTAGCTCCGGCCGCGGGTGGGCTTTCAGATCGGCAGCGGTGCGCAGCACCAGCTCCAGCTCTTCGCGGCTCAGGTCATTAATGGAAATGATGTGCTTTTGATAAAGTGGATTAGCCATGTTTTTTTCCTCCTTACGGATGTCGGTAACGCCGATGCCTGACGCAAGTTTAGATTGCGCCCTGAATACCGCGCAAAAAAAAGCCCCTCAACGAGGGGCCTGTACTGAAATAATAAAAAGGGCAACGGGAGCAGCAATGGCCGTTGGCTGCCAACGGGCAGGGGGCGATCGTCATAGGCGTCGAATACCGCGTCCAAAACAACAGTGCTGTTCATTTATCCTCCCGGCAAACTGCCCGGAATTATACTCGCGTAACGGGACACTTCAAGCGCAAAAAAGACCATTTTCATGATTAAGCAAACGATTGGCCAGCTAATCAAAATAAGTGTTAAATAACTCTCACTTTCCGATCGGCAGCTGTTTTACAATGAAACGTTATTTCATTTTTTAAGGAACAATTATGATCACCGGTAACATCAACCATTTGGATCTCGTACCCTATCTGCCGGCCAAACTCCGCGCAGCCATCGAATATGTCAAACAGCATATCACCCCGGAAACGCCGCTGGGCAAGCATGATATCGAAGGCAACCAGGTGTTTGTGCTGATTTCCAACGACAGCACCGACCTGCTGGAAAACCGTCGCGCCGAATATCATGCCAAATACCTGGATATCCAGATTATCCTCGACGGCGTGGAAGGCATGACCTTCAGCAACCTGCCGGCGGGCAAGCCCGATACCGACTGGCTGGCGGACAAAGATATCGCCTTCCTGGCCGCGGGCGAGCAGGAAAAACAGTTTGTGATGCACAGCGGCGACTTCGTGGTGTATTACCCCGGCGAAGTCCACAAGCCGCTGTGCGCGGTGGGCGAACCGGCCCACGTGCGCAAAGCGGTAGTAAAAATCGATACCGCGCTGGTCCGTTAAGTCAGCGCCGGACGATGACGGGCGCCGGGCGCCCGTTAAATAATCCGCTGACGGATCACGCTTGCGCCAGCGTCGCCACCATCACCGCTTTTATGGTATGCAGCCGGTTTTCCGCCTGATCGAATACCACGCTGCATTCCGATTCAAACACCTCATCGGTCACTTCCATGCCCCCCGCCAAGCCGTACTGTTCGGCCATTTCCTTGCCCACCGTGGTTTGGTCATCATGGAACGCGGGCAGGCAGTGCAGGAATTTAACCCGGGGATTGCCGGTCTGGCGGATCATGGCCATATTGACCTGATAAGCGCGCAACAGGGCGATGCGCTCCTGCCAGATGGCTTTAGGTTCGCCCATGGATACCCAGACATCGGTATAAATAAAATCCACGCCCGCCACGCCGGCGGCGACATCCTCGGTCAGGGTGATTTTGCCGCCGTTAAGCCGCGCCGCCTCGCCGCACCGCGCCACCAGCTCCGGTTCCGGCCAGCAGGCGCGCGGGGCCACCAGCCGCACGTCCAGCCCGGTCAGCGCCGCCGCCTCCAGCATGCTATTACCCATATTGTTGCGGGCGTCGCCGACGTAGGCGAATTTCATCTGGCCAAAGCTTTTTTCCGGCAAGTGTTCTTGCATGGTCAGCAGATCGGCCAGTAACTGGGTCGGATGGAATTCGGTGGTCAGACCGTTCCATACCGGCACGCCGGCGTACTGCGCCAGTGTCTCGACGATCTCCTGACCGTAACCGCGGTATTGGATGCCGTCATACAGGCGGCCCAGCACCCGGGCGGTATCCTTGATTGATTCCTTGTGGCCGATTTGGCTGCCGTTCGGGCCGAGATAGGTGACGCGCGCGCCTTGATCGAATGCGGCAACTTCGAAAGAGCAGCGGGTGCGGGTCGAGTCTTTTTCGAAGATGAGCGCGATATTTTTCCCGGCCAGGCGCGGTTTTTCCTGCCCCGCGCGTTTTTCGCGCTTCAGCGCGGCGGCCAGCGCCAGCAAATCGAGAATTTCAGCGGGGGTAAAGTCCATTAACTTCAGAAAATGGCGTTGATAGAACTGACTCATAAGCACGGTTCTCCGGACATAATTTTAATTAATATGAATTTAAATTCACTTTATATGTATGAATATTCAATTTCAAGCATTGATATCAATTCTTTCATGTTTAAGCTGGAGCCTTAACCGCCGCTGTGGGAAAATAGAAACCTAACAGGCCGACCGACGCATTGAGGATAGGGGCATGGCACATCAATTTCTGGAAGAGCAGCGTGATGAAACACGTTTGATTATCGAAGAACTGCTGGAAGATGGCAGCGATCCCGAAGCGCTTTATACCATCGAGCACCATTTTTCCGCCGAGAATTTCGATATTTTGGAAAAAGCCGCTGTTGAAGCCTTTAAACTGGGTTATGAAGTCACCGATGCCGAAGAACTGGAAGTGGAAGACGGTTCCGTGCTGATGTGTTGCGACGCAGTCAGTGAAATCGCGCTTAATGCGGATCTGATCGACGCGCAGGTCGAGCAGCTGTTTACGCTGGCGGAGCGCCTGGGCGTCAACTATGACGGCTGGGGCACCTACTTCGAAGACGGCGAGGACGAAGACGAAGGTGAAGACGGCGATGACGCCGAAGAAGGCGTTGACGGCACCCCGCCGGTGCGCGGCATTATCGACCAGGACGATAACGGCACCCGCCACTAATCATCGTCATCAGGGGGCGCATTAATGTCCCCAACCGCCGGACACGGTTATGGCCGCGTCCGGCGCGTCGCTCAGTCCAGCATGTTTAACCCAGCGCTTTCAACATCCTCACTTCGCAGTCCACATGCCCCGTAGTGCCCATCGGACCGTCGATATGCACAAATCCCAGCCGCTCATAGAGGCTTATCGCCCGGGTCAGGGTGGCGGTGGTTTCCAGATAGCAGTGGGTAAATCCCTGGGTCCGCGCAAACGCCAGCGCCCGCAATGCCAGCTCATGGGCCAGGCCGCGGCCGCGCAGGGCGCTCATAAAATACATCTTTTGCAATTCACAAATATCCGCCCCGGCCCCGGCCAAAGGCGCAATCCCGCCGCCGCCGGCAATCCGTCCTTCGAACTCGATTACCCAGTACGCGCTGCGCGGCTGGCTGTAGAGCTGATATAACTTATCCAGGTTAGGGTCGGATACGGTATAGCCTTTATCCGCCGTCAGGCCGAACTCGGCCGATACCTGGCGAATCACGTCGGCGATGGCATGGTTATCTTCCGGCGTGATGGGACGCACCAGAATATTGACTGAAGTAGCAAAGGACATCGTCATTACCCAAGAAAGTGAAACAAAAAAATCGGGTTAATCGTTATGATTAATAGCATCGCCGATGCCGATGATGCAATTAAATTAACCGGAGGATAAACCTCCGGCTGATTTATGACAACCGCCTTGGCGGGAGGAGGAAGGGGCTATTTACAGATTGGCGATGGTCGCCTGCTGTTCAAGCAGCTTGGCTTTGGCGTCCACATAACCCGCCATTTTTTCCCGCTCTTTCGCCACTACCGCTTCCGGCGCGCGGGCGACGAACCCTTCGTTGGACAGCTTGCTTTCGATGCGGCCGATTTCCGTTTCCAATTTCAGCACTTCGTTGGCCAGGCGGTCCAGCTCCAGCGCTTTATCGATAATGCCCGCCATCGGGATCAGCAGTTCGCCTTCATCCACCAGCTTGACGATGGACACCGGGCCTTTATCGCCGTCGGCCAGGATATCCAGGCTTTGCAGCCGGGCCAGCGTCTGGATAAAGCTGCGGTTGGCGTCGATGCGCCGGCGGGTCAGCGGCGTGGCGCCGCGTACCAGCACGTCCAGCGGCTTGCCGGGGGAAATATTCATTTCGCTGCGAATGGTGCGCACGGCGATAATCAACTGCTTGATCCACTCCACGTCGGCCAGCGCCGCGGTATCGTCCAGGGTGGCGTCGAACACCGGGAAGGGTTGCAGCATCAGCGTATCGGCGTCGATGCCTTTAAGCACTTTCACCCGCTGCCAGATGGTTTCGGTAATAAACGGCACGATGGGATGGGCCAGGCGCAGCAGGCCTTCCAGCACTTCCACCAGCGTATGGCGGGTACCGCGCAGCTCGGTTTCGCCGCCGCCGGCCATTACCGGTTTGGTCAGTTCCAGGTACCAGTCGCAGAACTGGTTCCAGGTAAAGTCATACAGGATATTGGCGGCCATATCGAAACGGTAGCCGTCCAGCGCGTCGCGATAGGTTTTCACCGTGCGGTTGAACTCCGCCAGTATCCAGCGATCGGCCAGCGACAGGGTCATCTCGCCGCCCTGCTGCCCGCAGTCCTGATCCTCGGTATTCATCAGCACGAACCGGCTGGCGTTCCACAGCTTATTACAGAAGTTGCGATAACCTTCCAGCCGCTTCATATCCCAATTGATATCGCGGCCGGTGGAGGCCAGGGCCGCCAGGGTAAAGCGCAGCGCGTCGGTGCCGTGCGGCTCGATGCCCTGCGGGAACTGTTTCTCGGTGCGTTTGCGGATTTTATCCGCCAGCTGCGGCTGCATCATATTGCCGGTACGCTTATCCACCAGCTCCGCCAGGGAAATACCGTCCACCATATCCAGCGGATCGATGACGTTGCCTTTGGATTTCGACATCTTCTGGCCTTCGTCATCGCGGATCAAACCGGTCATATAAACGGTCTTGAACGGCACCTGGGGACGGTTGTTTTCATCTTTGACAAAGTGCATGGTCAACATGATCATGCGCGCAATCCAGAAGAAAATAATATCAAAACCGCTCACCAGCACGCTGGTGGGGTGAAAGGTTTTCAGCGCTTCGGTCGGTTCCGGCCAGCCCAGGGTAGAGAAGGTCCACAGGCCGGACGAGAACCAGGTGTCCAGCACGTCTTCGTCCTGGCGCAGCGTCACCGACGCGTCAAGATGGTTTTCCCGGCGCACTTCGGCCTCGTCATGGCCCACATAGACCTTGCCGGCGGCGTCGTACCAGGCCGGAATGCGATGGCCCCACCACAGCTGGCGGGAGATGCACCAGTCCTGGATATCGCGCATCCAGCTGAAGTACATATTTTCATACTGCCTGGGCACGAACTGGATCTCGCCGTCTTCCACCGCGGCAATGGCCACCTTGGCCAGCGGCCCGGTGCGCACATACCATTGATCGGTAAGCATAGGCTCAATCACCACGCCGCCGCGATCGCCGTAGGGCACGGTGAGGGCATGGGGTTTGATCTCTTCCAGCAGGCCCAGGCCGTCAAACGCCGCGACCACCGCCTTGCGGGCGGCGAAACGCTCCAGGCCGCGGAATTCGGCCGGGATATCGCCGCTCCAGGCGTCGCTGGCCTCGCCCTGGGTGTCGAACACTTCCGCCCGCTCGCGGATATCGCCGTCCAGGGTCAGGATATTGATCATGGGCAGGGCGTGGCGCTTGCCGACCTCATAGTCGTTAAAGTCATGGGCCGGAGTGATTTTCACGCAGCCGGTGCCCTTGGTCATATCCGCATGTTCGTCGCCGATAATGGGAATGCGGCGGCCGACCAGCGGCAGGATCACGCTTTTACCGATCAGGTCTTTATAGCGCGGGTCTTCCGGGTTGACCGCCACGCCGGTATCCCCCAACACGGTTTCCGGGCGGGTGGTGGCGACGACCAGGTAATCCTTGCCGTCGGCGGTTTTGGCGCCGTCGGCCAGCGGATAACGCAGGTGCCACATGGACCCCTGGGACTCGCGGTTTTCCACTTCCAGATCCGAAATGGCGGTGCGTAATTTCGGGTCCCAGTTCACCAGGCGTTTGCCGCGGTAAATCAAATCCTGCTTAAACAGCTGGACGAAAACTTCCTTCACCGCGTCAGACAAGCCGGCGTCCATGGTGAAGCGCTCGCGCTCCCAATCCACCGACGCGCCAAGGCGGCGCATCTGGCGGGTAATGGTGCCGCCGGATTCCGCCTTCCACTGCCAGATTTTTTCGATAAACGCTTCGCGCCCGTAGTCGTGGCGGGTTTTACCCTCTTCGGCGGCGATTTTGCGCTCCACCACCATTTGCGTGGCGATGCCCGCGTGGTCGGTGCCCACCTGCCACAGGGTGTTTTTGCCCTGCATGCGCTGGTAACGCACGATAATATCCATAATGGTCTGCTGGAAGGCATGACCCATATGCAGGCTGCCGGTCACATTCGGCGGCGGGATCATGATGCAGAAGCTCTCTTTGCTGGTATCGTTATGCGGCTTGAAATAGCCCTGTTTTTCCCAGTGCTCGTAGAGCGGCTGCTCGATGTCGTGCGGGTTATATGTCTTTTCCATTATGCGTATATTTCACTGCGTTGGCGGCGTGGCCGTGGTCAATTGGAAGCCGACGCTGCGATAGGCTTTATACCGATCGCGCGCCAGCTGTTTTAAATCGTCTTCATCTGGAACGAAGTCTATCACTTCATGGAAAGCAGAGGCAAAATCCGCGCATTGCGGCAACAGGCTGATTAGCAGGTCGCGCGGCGCGTTGCCCCGGCGCTTGGGCCAGCAAATCTCCACCGGCGCGCCGTAGCGCGGCCCTTCGCCCGCCAGGTTATGCGGGACGAAAGCCTCCGGATCGCGCTGCCACAGGGCTTCATCCAGTTTCAGCGCCTGCTCCTCGTCGCCACAGGCGATCAGCACCCTTTTCCCGGCGCGCCAATGGATGGCCGCCAACTCGCAGGCAAGCCGCTCCACGGCGGACAAATCGTCCTGGATATCCTGGCGATCGAGCAGATAAAAGGTTGCGTTTTTCATGTGCCGTATTTATTAAGCCTGAGGGGAATGACGGAAAAAATAACGGGCGGCCCGCGCCGCCCGTCCAAGCATACCTTTTTTAAGCTTATTCGTCACCGTTCAGGCCGGAGCGATTGAGCAGGAACTGCGCCAGCAGCGACACCGGCCGGCCGGTGGCCCCTTTGGCTTTGCCAGAGCGCCATGCGGTGCCGGCGATATCCAGATGCGCCCAGCTGAATTTACGGGCGAAGCGGGACAAGAAGCAGCCGGCGGTGATGGCGCCGCCGGGACGGCCGCCGATATTGGCCATATCGGCGAAATTGGATTCCAGCTGTTCCTGGAACTCATCGCCCAGCGGCAGGCGCCAGGCGCGATCGCCGGATTGTTCGGCGGCGGCGATCAGCTCATGGGCCAGCGGATTGTGGTTCGACATCAAGCCGGTCAGATGATGGCCCAGGGCAATCACGCACGCGCCGGTCAGGGTGGCCACGTCAATGACCACGTCCGGATCGAAGCGCTCGACGTAGGTCAGCGCATCGCACAGCACCAGGCGCCCTTCGGCGTCGGTATTAAGCACTTCCACCGTCTGGCCGGATAGCGTGGTCAGCACGTCGCCGGGACGGAACGAGCGGCCGTCGACCATATTCTCGCAGCCGGCCAGCACGCCGACGATATTCAGCGGCAGGCTCAATTCCATGGCCATGCGCATCACGCCATAGACCGTGGCGGCGCCGCACATGTCGTATTTCATCTCGTCCATGCTGTCGGCGGGTTTGATGGAGATGCCGCCGGCGTCGAAGGTCAGCCCCTTGCCCACCAGCACGATCGGCCGGCTTTCCGGGTCCGGGCTGCCTTTGTATTCAATCACCGACATCAGCGATTCATTTTGCGAACCCTGGCCCACCGCCAGATAGGCGTTCATGCCCAGCTCTTTCATCTGCTGCTCGCCGATAACGCGGGTCGTGGTGGTTTTACCGTATTTATCCGCCAGCTGGCGCGCCTGGGAGGCCAGGTAGGCCGGATTGCAGATATTGGGCGGCATATTGCCCAAATCCTTGGCGGCTTTGATGCCGGCGGCAATGGCCAGGCCGTGCTGGATGGCGCGCTCGCCGCCGGTCAGCTCGCGGCGGGTGGGGACGTTGAATACCATTTTGCGCAGCGGCCGGCGCGGTTCGGCTTTATTGCTTTTAAGCTGGTCGAAGGTATACAGCGACTCTTTGGAGGTTTCCACCGCCTGGCGCACTTTCCAATAGGTGTTACGCCCTTTGACATGCAGTTCGGTCAGGAAACAAACGGCTTCCATGGACCCGGTGTCATTCAGCGTATTGATGGTTTTCTGGATCACCTGCTTATACTGGCGTTCATCCAGCTCGCGCTCTTTTCCGCATCCGATGAGCAGGATGCGTTCAGACAGCACATTGGGAACATGGTGCAGCAGCAAGGTCTGACCCACTTTTCCTTCCAGTTCGCCGCGGCGCAGCAGGGCACTGATGTAGCCGTCGCTGATCTTATCGAGCTGTTCAGCGATGGGCGACAGACGGCGCGGTTCGAAGACGCCGACGACAATACAGGCACTGCGTTGTTTTTCCGGGCTACCGCTTTTTACACTGAACTCCATGCACTCTCCTGAATCTTAAAGACAAAGACGGTCAACCGGGATAAAATAAATCTTTCCCTATCGTATCCCCCGCCTTTGCATTAACTCTTATGTGTTAATCTGAACGACGCAAAGGACGTTATTCCGGCAATAATCAGTGCGTTCTCATAGCACAGCCGAACGCTTAATGTTGTTATACTCTATCTGGCGATAAA
>JAATFX010000104.1 GCA_015654925.1 Enterobacterales bacterium
GGATTATCGGGAACGGCATCCTTGGAACTGGAGCAACCGACCAGCATCAGGCTCAATGTGGCTGCTGCCACCAGATATTTCATACGCATCATGACGTTTTGCTTATCCTCAGAGTGTTATTCCGGGAGACTGTCCGTTAAGTTCCCGAATGAGACCAGCTACAATAGCATATTATTCTAAACGGCATTGCCGTGAAAACCCAACGATAACGAAGAAGCTGCATATGGCACAACAACAACTCCTCACCGGAACGGTGAATGAATCACAACTTGGGCAACGATTAGATCAGGCTTTGGCCGAAATGTTCCCTGAATATTCACGATCGCGCATAAAAGTCTGGATACTCGACAGCAGGGTACGGGTCAACGGACAGGTCACCCCCACGCCGAAAGAAAAGGTCCTGGGCGGCGAGAGCATTGAAATCGATTCGATTATTGAAGAAGATACGCGCTGGGCCGCGCAAGATATCGCTTTGAATATCGTTTATGAAGACGACGATATCCTGGTGTTGAATAAACCCCGCGATCTGGTGGTGCATCCGGGCGCCGGCAATGCCGACGGCACTATTCTCAACGCGTTGCTGCATTATTATCCGGCCATTGCGGAAGTGCCCCGGGCCGGTATCGTCCACCGCCTGGACAAGGACACCACCGGCCTGATGGTAGTCGCCAAGACCGTACCGGCGCAAACCCGGCTGGTTGAATCGCTGCAGGCGCGGGAAATCACCCGTGAATATGAAGCGGTCGCCATCGGCAATATGACCGCCGGGGGCACCGTGGAACAACCAATTTCACGCCATCCCACCAAGCGCACCCATATGGCGGTGCACCCGATGGGCAAACCCGCGGTGACCCACTACCGGATCATGGAGCATTTTCGCGCCCATACCCGGCTGCGGCTGCGCCTGGAGACCGGCCGTACCCACCAGATCCGGGTACATATGTCCCATATCAACCATCCGCTGGTGGGCGACCCGCTGTACGGCGGCCGTCCGCGTCCGCCCAAAGGCGCATCGGACGCGTTTGTTGAATTGTTGCGCGGTTTCGATCGCCAGGCCCTGCACGCCACCATGCTGCGGCTGTATCATCCTATTACCTCGATCGAAATGGAGTGGCACGCGCCGTTGCCGCAGGATATGGTGGATTTAATCGCCGCGATGAAAGCGGATACCGAAATGTTCAACGATCAAATGGACTAGCCATGGGCCATCTATTGGTTCCCGACTGGCCCGCGCCGGCTAATGTGCGGGCTTGTTCCACCACCCGCGGGGGCGGCGTAAGCCGGCAACCCTATGCGTCGCTGAACGTGGGCGATCATGTGGGGGACAGTCCGGACGCGGTGTTGCAAAACCGCCGGCGCCTGGCCGCCATGGCGGGGCTGCCCGCCGCGCCGCGCTGGCTGGAGCAGGTGCACGGCACGGATGTCATCACCCTGGACGGCGCCCTTGACGGCGCGTCGGCGGCGCCATGCCGGGCCGACGCGGTATATACCCGCCTGCCCGGACAGGTATGCGCGGTGATGACCGCCGATTGTCTGCCGGTGCTTTTGTGCGACCAGGACGGCCGGGAAGTGGCGGCGGCCCACGCCGGCTGGCGCGGATTGAACGCCGGCATCCTGGAACAGACGCTGGCGCGCTTTGAGGCCGATCCCGCTGCGCTGATGGCATGGCTGGGGCCGGCGATAGGCCCGCGGGCGTTTGAAGTCGGTCCGGAGGTCAAAGCGGCGTTTGTCGCCCACGATCCCCAGGCGTCGGGCGCTTTTATCGCCCACGGGGATAAATATTTCGCCGATATTTATCAGTTGGCCCGGCTGCGGCTGCGCGCCGCCGGAGTCTGGCGCATCTATGGCGCGGACCATTGCACCGTGACGCAGTCAGCATCATTTTTCTCATATCGGCGCGATGGAGTCACCGGACGTATGGCAAGTTTGGTCTGGCTGATATAATCTCTTTCACCAAGACGGTCCACGGCGGATGACGGGTGTCTCCCAACTATATTGGCGAAATATCCTTGAATTTTAAATAAACGACCTTATTTAATCTCCAGTAGCAATTTTGACCAATATGGGAGGAGTTATGCGCTTGGATCGTCTTACCAATAAATTCCAGCTTGCCCTCGCCGATGCCCAGTCCCTTGCACTCGGGCGCGACAATCAATTCATCGAACCATTACATGTTATGCAGGCCTTGCTCAATCAGGAAGGCGGCACCGTACGTCCATTGTTGCAATCCGCCGGCATTAATCCCGGGTCGCTGCGCACCCTTATCGAACAGGCTACCGAGCGCCTGCCGCAGGTGGAAGGCACCGGCGGCGACGTCCAGCCTTCCGCGGATTTAGTCAGGGTATTGAATCTGTGCGATAAGCTGGCGCAAAAACGCGCGGACAGCTTTATTTCATCCGAACTGTTTGTGGTGGCTGCGCTGGAGTCGCGCGGCACCCTGGCCGACCTGCTGAAATCAGCCGGCGCCACCGCGGAAAAAATCACCCAGGCCATTGAACAAATGCGAGGGGGGGATCACGTGAACGATCAAGGGGCCGAGGACCAACGGCAGGCATTGAAAAAATACACCATCGATCTGACCGAGCGGGCGGAGCAAGGCAAACTTGATCCGGTCATCGGCCGTGATGAAGAAATTCGCCGTACCATCCAGGTGCTGCAGCGCCGCACCAAGAACAACCCGGTGCTGATTGGCGAGCCCGGGGTGGGTAAAACCGCCATCGTCGAAGGTTTGGCGCAGCGTATCATTAACGGCGAAGTGCCCGAAGGCATGAAAAACAGCCGGGTGCTGTCGCTGGATATGGGGTCGCTGGTGGCCGGCGCGAAATATCGCGGGGAGTTCGAGGAACGCCTCAAAGGGGTGTTGAGCGATTTGTCCAAGCAGGAAGGCCATATCATCCTGTTCATCGATGAATTGCACACCATGGTCGGGGCGGGTAAAGCCGACGGGGCCATGGATGCCGGCAATATGCTCAAGCCCGCCCTGGCGCGCGGCGAACTGCATTGCGTGGGCGCCACCACGCTGAACGAATACCGGCAATATATCGAAAAGGACGCGGCGCTGGAGCGTCGTTTCCAAAAGGTATTTGTCGCCGAGCCGAGCGTGGAGGATACCATCGCCATCCTGCGCGGCCTGAAAGAGCGTTATGAACTGCATCACCATGTGCAGATTACCGACCCGGCCATCGTGGCCGCGGCGACCTTGTCCCACCGGTATATTTCCGACCGGCAATTGCCTGACAAGGCCATCGACCTGATTGATGAAGCGGCTTCCAGCATCCGTATCCAAATCGATTCCAAGCCGGAGGCGCTGGATCGGCTCGAACGCCGTATCATCCAGCTTAAGCTGGAGCAGCAGGCGTTAAAGAAAGAGTCCGATGACGCCAGTATCAAACGCCTGGATATGCTTAACGCCGAGCTGTCCCAAAAGGAACGGGAATATTCCGAGCTGGAAGAAGAGTGGAAAGCCGAAAAGGCCTCGCTCTCCGGCACGCAAAACCTGAAGGCCGAACTGGAACAGGCGAAGTTGTCCATCGAGCAGGCGCGGCGCGTAGGGGATTTGGCGCGCATGTCCGAATTACAGTACGGCAAGATCCCCGAGCTGGAGAAACAGCTGGCGGCGGCGTCCCAGGCGGAAGGCAAAACCATGCGCCTGCTGCGTAACCGCGTCACCGATACCGAGATCGCCGAAGTCCTGGCGCGCTGGACCGGTATCCCGGTATCGCGCATGCTGGAAAGCGAACGGGATAAACTGGTGCGCATGGAGCAGGAACTGCATCAGCGGGTCATCGGCCAGAACGAAGCGGTGGAGGCAGTATCCAATGCCATCAGGCGCAGCCGCGCCGGTTTGGCGGACCCCAACCGGCCCATCGGTTCCTTTATGTTCCTAGGCCCGACCGGCGTGGGCAAAACCGAACTGTGCAAAGCGCTGGCCACCTTTTTGTTTAACAGCGATGACGCCATGGTGCGTATCGATATGTCCGAGTTCATGGAAAAACATTCCGTTTCGCGGTTAGTGGGCGCGCCTCCGGGATATGTCGGTTATGAAGAAGGGGGCTACCTGACGGAAGCGGTGCGCCGGCGCCCTTATTCGGTGATCTTGTTGGATGAAATCGAAAAAGCGCATCCGGATGTGTTCAACATCCTGCTGCAAGTATTGGATGACGGGCGCTTGACCGACGGGCAGGGGCGGACGGTGGATTTTCGCAACACCGTGGTGATCATGACGTCCAACCTGGGCTCCGATGTTATCCAGGAACGCTTTGGCCAGATGAACTACCAGGAAATGAAGGATATGGTGCTGGGTGTGGTCAGCCATCATTTCCGTCCGGAGTTTATCAACCGCGTGGACGAAGTGGTGGTATTCCATCCGCTGGGTCGGGAACATATTGCCGAGATTGCGCAAATCCAGCTGCAGCGGCTGTACAAACGCCTGGAAGATCGCGGCTACACCATGACGCTGAGTCCGCAGGCGCTTGAGTTGCTCAGCGAAGCCGGATTTGATCCGGTATACGGCGCGCGGCCGCTGAAACGGGCGATCCAGCAGGAGATCGAAAATCCGCTGTCGCAGCAGATGCTGGCCGGAACGCTGGTTCCCGGCGTGCCTATCCGGCTGGAAGTGAAGGACGGCCATATCGTGGCGACCCAATAACTCGCTATCCTGCTGCCGGGCCAGCGTTTCTGATAGTCCCGGTAATGCAGATATCAGCCCCGCCGTTAATCGGCGGGGCTTTTTTATGCACTGGCCATCGTTTTCAAGAGGAAAAAGCGCCGTTTGGCGTAATATTGAGCAATCAGCCGCTTTTTTCAAATTAAGCCTTGTCAGGCCTGAGAAAGTCCCTATAATGCGCCTCCACTGACCGGGAACAAACGCTAACGCGACGCCGGGTCGGGAAGGGGAAAGCGCTTCGGTGAAGCAAATAAAAGCTTGACTCTTCAGCGGGAAAACGTAATATACGCAACCCGCGCCAGGTGAGTTTTATGTCACGCTGGCCATGCTCTTTAACAATTTATCAGACAATCTGTGTGGGCACTCACAAGACGGTATCGAAACAC
>JAATFX010000074.1 GCA_015654925.1 Enterobacterales bacterium
GTGTTTCGATACCGTCTTGTGAGTGCCCACACAGATTGTCTGATAAATTGTTAAAGAGCATGGCCAGCGTGACATAAAACTCACCTGGCGCGGGTTGCGTATATTACGTTTTCCCGCTGAAGAGTCAAGCTTTTATTTGCTCCGGCCGTGGTGCGGCGGAGCGCTTTTCCCTTCCCGACCCGGCGTCGCGTTAGCGTTTGTTCCCGGTCAGTGGAGGCGCATTATAGGGACTTTCTCAGGCCTGACAAGGCCTAATTTGAAAAAATAAGCCGATCGGTTTAATTTTCAACAAATGTGGGTTAAATTCAGGGATCGAGGCGACATTTACAACATTTGCCGCGCCATATAACGGCCTGCGGGCATACTATGAAGAGAATTATAACAGCACAGGACTGGCCGCGATGCATTTGACACCGCAACAACAAGCCGCACAAAGAAACCTTTCCTATCTCCTGGCCGAGAAACTGGGCCAACGCATCCTGGCGGGGGAATACGTCGCCGGCGAGATCTTGCCCGGAGAAATCGAGTTAGGGGAACTTTTCGGAGTAAGCCGCACCGCGGTCAGGGAAGCGGTAAAGATATTGGCGGCCAAAGGGATGTTATTGCCCCGCCCGCGCATCGGCACCCGGGTGTTGCCGCGGCACCAGTGGAATTTCCTGGATCAGGAGCTGCTGGGATGGTGGCTGACCCGCGAGAACTTCGAGGAGGTCATGCAGCACTTCCTGGTTATGCGCACCAGCCTGGAACCTCAGGCCTGCGCATTGGCGGCCATCCATGCCACCGGGGAGGAGAAACGTACGCTGGCCGCGATAATGGAAGAGATGCACGCCTTGCACCAGCATTTCGACCGCGAACGCTGGATAAGCGTCGATGCGCAGTTCCACCGGCATATCTATGAGATAAGCGGTAATCCTTTCTTATCTTCATTTGCCAATTTGTTCAGTTCGATTTATCAGAACTATTTTCGCGCCATCGTAAGCGATGATCGGGTAAAACCCGATCCGCACCAGGCCATCGTGGACGCGATATTGGCGTCCGATGCCAGGGAGGCTATGGCGGCCTGCCAGCGATTACTGGCAGGGAATGACTGAGGAATAAACAAGGCGCGGCGCTGGCTTAAATTTCCACCTGCGTGCCCAGTTCAATCACCCGGTTAGGCGGGATAAGGTATTGATCTGGCGCGCGCAGGGCGTTACGGCTCAGGGCGATAAACAGTTTGCCGCGGATTAGCAGATACCAGGGACGTTTACCCAAGATCAGCGATTCGTGGGACATAAAGAAAGACGTTTCCATCATGCGGCACGATAATCCTTCCAGCCCGCAGCGATGGAAAATCTCTTCCATATCCGGTGTTTCTTTAAACCCGTAGCTGGCCACCACCCGCCAAAAGGTCGGGGAAAGCTGCTCGATGGTCACACGGCGCACATTATGTACGAAGGGCGCATCCTCGGTCCGCAAGGTCAGCAGCACGACCCGTTCGTGCAGCACCTTGTTGTGCTTGAGGTTGTGCAGCATGGCGAAAGGGATCACGTTCATCGCCCGCGACATAAATACCGCCGTGCCCGACACCCTGACCGGCGGCGATTTCTCCAGCGATGCAATCAGCGCCTCAAGGGAATTGCCGTGCTCATGCATGCGCCGCAGCAGCCGGAACCGCTCGCTTTTCCAGGTGGTCATGACGATAAACATCAGGAAACCCAGCAGGAGCGGCAACCAGCCGCCGGAGAAAATCTTGAGGGCGTTGGCGGCAAACATGGGGATATCCATCGCCAACAATAACACCAGCAATACCATGACCAGAAAACGGTTCCAGTGCCAGTTTTTTACCGCCACGGTACAGGACAAAATACTGGTCAGCACCATGGTCCCGGTAACGGCGATACCGTAGGCCGCCGCCAGGTTGCTGGAATGCTCAAAGCTCATAATGACCAGCACTACGGCGACATAGAGCAGCCAGTTAATAAAAGGAATATAAATCTGCCCGGATTCCATCTCGGAAGTATGGACAATACGCATAGGAGGCAGATACCCCAGGCGGACCGCCTGGCGGGTTAAAGAGAACACCCCGGAAATCACCGCCTGGGAGGCAATCACCGTCGCCAGGGTGGCCAGCACCAGCAGCGGGATCAGCGCCCAATCCGGCGCTAATAAAAAGAAGGGGTTCTTTATGGCCGCGGGCGTTTTCAGTAATAGCGCCCCCTGGCCGAAATAATTGAGCACCAGCGAAGGCAATACCGCGCTAAACCAGGCGATGCGGATCGGCAATTTACCGAAATGCCCCATATCGGCATACAGCGCCTCAACCCCGGTAATCGACAGCACCACGGCGCCCAGGGCAAAGAACGAGATAGTTTTATATTGGATAAAAAAGCTGACCGCCCATTTGGGATTAAGGGCATATAGCACTTCCGGATTGCTGATAATTCCGCGCACCCCTAATACCGCCAGGGTCAGGAACCATACCACCATCACGGGGGCGAATAGCTTGCCGATGCCACCGGTGCCTTTTTTCTGGATCAGAAACAGCAAAGTCAGCACGGCGATAGATAAGGGGACGATATAAGTGTCCAGCGACGGCGCGGCGATTTGCAACCCTTCGATGGCCGAAAGCACCGAGATGGCAGGCGTAATCACAACCTCGCCATAAAAAAAGCTGCCGCCAATCAATCCCATAATAACCAGGACCGAGGTCATGCGTGCGGACGTGTTTCTACCGGCCAGGGACATAAGAGTTAATATCCCGCCTTCGCCCGCGTTATCCGCGCGCATAACGAAACTGAGATATTTAAATGAAACGATCAGGATCAGCAGCCAAAAAATTAATGAGAGAAAGCCGAGCACCGCACCCTGCTCAACGCCAAAGCCATAGTGTCCCGCCAGACATTCTCTTAAGGTATATAGAGGACTGGTACCTATATCCCCATAAACCACGCCGATTGCTGCCAATGTCACCGCTGGCAAGGATTGCTTATTCTCTTTGCTCATAACCTCTTCGCGCTGTTTTATATCCGTAAGCGTTTGGTGGGCTCGATCCGTAGCTCATCAAAAAGCGCACAGTATGCATGAAACTTGTAGAATACCTAATCTAATATCCGCTTCAATCCGTTACAAACCGCCAAAACGATACGAAATCCGGCCACCCGGCGCGTTATTTCGGCGCTATCATTATAAAAAGCGGTGGTTTATTGTTTCGTCATCATTATTAATTGGGATAACGCATTTATTATGGCTCATTCGTCCCCGCTGGTTGAGAGAATTTATCGCCTGAGTAGCGCGCTGGAAAGCGGGTTATACGAGCGACAGCATACTATCCGGCTCTGCCTGCTGGCGGCTTTATGCGGCGAGAGCGTCTTTTTATTAGGGCCGCCGGGCATTGCCAAAAGCCTGATAGCGCGGCGCCTCAAACATGCCTTCCGCCACGCCCGGGCTTTTGATTACCTGATGACGCGCTTTTCCACACCGGAAGAAGTCTTCGGCCCGCTCTCCATCCAGGCCCTGAAAGAGGAAGGACGATACCACCGCTTAACCAGGGGTTATCTTCCGGAAGCGGAAATCGTGTTTCTCGATGAGATTTGGAAAGCCGGACCGGCGATTTTGAATACCTTATTGACCGCCATTAACGAGCGGCGGTTTCGTAACGGCGATACGGAGCAAGTCCTTCCGTTGCGTCTGTTAATTACCGCGTCGAATGAATTACCTGATGCCGATAGCGGCCTGGAAGCGCTTTATGACCGTATGCTGATTCGTCTCTGGCTGCATAAGGTCAAGGATAAAAGCAATTTCCACGCCCTGCTTACGCATAATAATGATATTGATGAACACGCCTTTCCCGAGTCCCTGCGCATCGGCGATGAGGAATATCTCGCCTGGCAGGGGCAAATCGACCGGATAACGTTGCCGACGGACTGTTTTGAGTTGATCTATCAGCTCCGCCTACGACTGGATGCCCTGGCGCAGGCGCCCTATGTGTCCGACCGGCGTTGGAAAAAAGCATTGCGTCTATTGCAGGCGAGCGCCTTTTTCAGCGACCGCCAGGCTATCGCGCCGGTGGATCTTATCCTGTTAAAGGATTGTCTGTGGCATGACCCGGACAGCCTGGCGCTGGTGGCCAATCAAGTGGAACTGCTGATGGTGGAGCAAGGCTATCAGCAACAGGCCATGATAATGAAAATTCAGGATATCGAACGGGAAAGAGTGGAGCAACGCCGTGCACGCCAGCAGTTACAGGCCCTGACCCTGGAGGCGAAAAAAGGAATGATGGCCCGCAAAGCGGTTTATTCCCTGCCTGATAGCGTTACCACCGCCACCCTGCAATTGATATTGCAAACGCCGCTGATTTTACATGACATCACGGTGACCCATATTTCCCTTGAGCGGGACGCCTTGCAGCACTGGCTACAAAAAGGCGGCCAATTGAAGGCTAGGTTAAACAATATTGGTTTTGCCCAATCCCTGGAGGCGCGCATTACCGCCCAGGGACAGCTGGAAGTCCTGGATATCAGCCGGCAGGCTGCGTTATTGGCCCCGGCAGGGCAGCAACCGTCTCTGGAGCTCACGCCGGAGTTGCAAGAAGCCATGGCCCTGGTCGAGCGGCAATTCCATCAGCAGCGCAACCGTTTCAGCGAGCACCAATCCTGCCTGTTTATTCCTAAAGAGTGGGTAGCGAAAATTGAAGCCAGTTTACTGGACGTTTCGCGGCAACTGCAGCACGCCGGGCAGGATTGACCCATTATGCTGGCGTTAACCACGCTCGATCTGTTTTTATCGATTAACGAAAGCGAACTGCTGGATGAATTTATCCTGACGCTGCTTGCCAGCCCGCAGCTGGTGGTATTCCTGGAAAAATACCCGCCGTTTAAAAAAGCGCTGCTCAAGCGGATACCGCTGGTTAAACAACGCCTGGAACAGGCGCTGACCGAAACCCGGGTATCACCTGAACTGGCGGCGGAGTTCTATCTATTCCAGCAAAATCAGCTTATGCCGCTGGGACAATTCAGGACCGGGCTGGCCCCGACCCTGGAACGGCTGGGGCAGTTGCACTCGGATTTTTATGCGGAAGCCGGGCATTTGGCTGGAGCGGTAAGCTTTGCAGGCGACCGCCCCGATGAAAGCTTCCAGTTGCTGTTTTTGCAACGTTGGCGCATCAGCCTGACGATGCGGGCGGTAACCCTGCACCGCCGGCTGTTGGAACAGGAGCGGGAGATGCTGCTTAATGAATTGCAGCAGCAATTGGCCATCAGCGGTGCGCTGGCGCCTTTAATGGTGGAAAACGATGCCTCCGCCGGGCGATTATGGGATATGGCCGCCGGGCAGCGACAGCGGCAGGATTACCGGCTGTTAGTCCATTACGGCGAGTTTTTGCAGCGACAGCCGGAACTGCGCTCACTGGCGGATCAACTGGGACGCAGTCGCGAAGCCCATGCCGTCGCGGCTCCCGATGCCCCGCAGCGCTGGGTCCGCCTGCGCATGCGCGTACCGGCGGTACAGCCGGAAGAAGTCAGCGGTATTCATCAAAGCGACGATTTGCTGCGATTATTACCCACAGAGCTGGCCACCCTGGGCATTGACGAGCTGGAGTTTGAATTTTATCGCCGGTTGCTGGAAAAGCGATTGCTCACCTACCGTTTACAAGGCGAAGGGTGGGAAGAACGGATGGTAAAACGTTCGGCGCACAGCGAACACCGCGAGACGCAGCCCAGAGGACCCTTTGTCGTCTGTGTCGATACCTCCGGCTCGATGGGCGGGTTTAACGAGCAGTGCGCAAAAGCTTTTTGCCTGGCGCTGATGCGCATCGCGCTGGCGGATAATCGCCGTTGCTTTATTACCTTATTCTCCACCGGCATGGTCAGCTACGAACTTAGCGCATCCTCGGGGCTGGAACAGGCGATCCGTTTTCTTGGCCAGCGCTTTAGCGGCGGCACCGACCTCAGCGCCTGCATCGCCGCTTTGGCCGATCGCCTGGATACCGCGGATTGGCGGGACGCCGACGCGGTGGTGATATCGGATTTTATCGCCCAGCGGCTGCCTGATGCGCTTATCGCCCGCATAAAACAAAAACAGCGGGGTCAGCAGCAGCGTTTCCACGCGGTCGCCCTATCATCGCTGGGAAAACCGGGTATCCTGAAGATATTCGATCATGTCTGGCATTTCGACACCGATTTTAAACACCGTTTATTACGCCGCTGGCACCGTTGATACAGAGGAAATAATGCCGGAAAGTTATCAGATAGATACGCTCGATCGCGCCATTTTACAGGCCTTGATGGCCAATGCCCGCACCGCCTATGCCGAACTGGCCAAACAGCTGATGGTCAGCGCCGGCACCATTCATGTGCGTGTGGAGAAGATGAAGCAGGCGGGCATTATTACCGGCGCCCGGGTGGATGTGAGCGCCAAGCATTTGGGTTATGATGTCTGCTGTTTTATCGGCATCATCCTCAAAAGCGCCAAGGATTACCCGTCGGCGCTGAAAAAGCTCGACGCGCTGGAAGAAGTGGTCGAAGCCTATTACACCACGGGACATTACAGCATTTTTATTAAAGTCATGTGCCGCTCCATCGATGCCTTGCAAGAGGTACTTATCAACAAGATCCAAACCATCGACGAGATCCAGTCCACTGAAACGCTGATCTCCCTGCAGAACCCCATCAGCCGCACCATCGTCCCCTGACAGTAATTTCTTATACCCCTATTATCCACAGGTAGATCCCAGGCGATACACAGCGTACAATATCGGCTCTTTATTCAGACGGAACGATTATGACCGACGTAACGATCATTAGCGGCAGTACCCTGGGCAGCGCCGAGTATGTGGCGGAGCATCTCGCCGGTATTATTGAACAACAGGGGCATACGGCCAATGTCTTGCACGGTCCTGAACTTGAAGAGCTGATCCCGCAAGGCGTTTGGCTGATCGTTTCCTCGACCCACGGCGCGGGCGATCTTCCCGATAACCTGCAACCGCTGTTTGAACAGCTGGCCGCCGAGCAACCTTCGCTGGCCGGGGTGAAATATGGCGCTATCGGCATCGGCAGCAGCGAATACGACACGTTTTGCGGCGCTATCGACAGTATCGATCGCCAGATGATCGAACGCGGGGCGTCACGGGTCGGCACTATTTTGAAGATCGATATCACCCAACATGAAATTCCTGAAGATCCGGCGGAAGAGTGGGTGAAAAGCTGGATCGAGTTAATATAATTTAAAAAAAGATCGCTCTTTTTCTGTGGATAACCAGGCTTAAAACCCGCCTATAACCGGTATTTATCCACTGTATAACCTTTGTTCGCTTTTCAATCAGTGGATAAGTACCGATCTTGATCCCAGCTTATACCGATTGGGATCACCGATCATTCACAGCAAACGATCGTCGATAACGATCTGTTTTCGCAGATGAAAAAAGGCTTATCCACAGAGGATCGCGATCATAGTAGTAGACATAATAAAGAGATCTTTAAATAAAAAGATCTTTCTTTAATTACCTGCCGATCCCCGGGGCTTGTTTCACTGCCAAAGTTGAGTAGAATCCACTTTCCCGAAGGCCCTTGACGATCTTTCGCCCCAAGCGAGGTTTATTTAGCATGTTCTATCCCGATCAATTTGACGTCATCATCATTGGTGGCGGCCATGCCGGTACGGAAGCGGCCATGGCGTCAGCCCGCATGGGATGCAAAACCCTGCTGTTGACGCATAATATTGATACGCTTGGACAAATGTCCTGCAATCCGGCAATTGGCGGGATCGGTAAAGGTCATTTGGTCAAGGAAATCGACGCCATGGGCGGCCTGATGGCTAAGGCAATTGACCAGGCGGGGATTCAGTTTAGGATACTAAACGCCAGCAAAGGGCCGGCCGTGCGCGCCACCCGTGCCCAGGCCGATCGCTTGCTTTACCGGCTGGCGATCAGGACCGCGCTGGAGAACCAACCCAACTTGATGATCTTTCAACAGGCGGTGGAAGATCTTATCGTCGAGAACGATCGGACCGTGGGCGCCGTCACCCAGATGGGTCTGAAATTCCGGGCTAAAGCGGTGGTATTGACCGTAGGCACCTTCCTGGACGGCAAGATCCATATCGGCATGGATCATTACAGCGGCGGCCGCGCCGGCGATCCGCCATCGATTTCATTGTCCAAGCGCCTGCGCGAATTGCCCTTCAGGGTCAAACGCCTGAAAACCGGCACCCCGCCGCGCCTGGACGCCCGGACGATCGATTTCAGCCAGTTGGCCACGCAGCAGGGTGATATGCCGCTGCCGGTCTTCTCGTTTATGGGTTCGGTGGAACAGCATCCGCGTCAGGTACCCTGCTACATTACCTACACCAATGAACGCACCCATGAGGTAATACGCCAAAATCTGGATCGCAGCCCGATGTATGCCGGGGTGATCGAAGGCGTAGGCCCGCGTTACTGCCCTTCTATCGAAGACAAGGTGATGCGTTTTGCCGATCGCGATTCCCATCAGATCTTCCTTGAACCCGAGGGGCTGACCAGCAATGAAGTTTACCCTAACGGCATTTCCACCAGTTTGCCGTTCGACGTGCAGATGAAAATCGTGCATTCGATGAAAGGTCTGGAAAATGCCGGCATCGTGCGTCCCGGCTACGCCATTGAATATGACTTTTTCGATCCGCGCGATTTAAAGCCCACCCTGGAAAGCAAATATATCGGCGGGTTGTTCTTCGCCGGGCAAATCAACGGCACCACAGGCTACGAAGAGGCCGCGGCGCAGGGCATGCTGGCCGGTATCAACGCCGGACGTCTGGCCAATGAACAGGAAGGCTGGTCGCCGCGGCGCGATCAGGCCTACCTCGGGGTGCTGGTGGACGATCTTTGCACCCTCGGCACCAAAGAACCCTATCGTATGTTTACTTCCCGCGCCGAATACCGCCTGCTACTGCGCGAAGACAACGCGGATTTGCGTTTGACAGCCGCCGGCCGTGAACTTGGGCTGGTTGACGATGAACGCTGGGCGCGCTTTAGCGAGAAATTGGAAAATATCGAACGGGAACGCCAGCGCTTGCGCGACGTATGGGTTAATCCCCGTACCGAGGATATCGCCAGCGTCAACCAACTGTTAAAAGCGCCGTTATCCCGCGAAGCCAGCGGCGAAGAGCTGCTGCGCCGCCCCGAGATGACCTATGACATATTGACCGCTTTGCCGATGTTTGCGCCGGGGTTAACCGATGCGCGGGCAGCGGAACAGGTGGAAATCCAGATCAAATATGAAGGGTATATTACGCGCCAGCAGGATGAGATCGACCGCCAGCTGCGCAATGAGAACACCCTGCTGCCGGTAGAGCTGGATTACCTGCAGGTGGCGGGGTTGTCCAACGAGGTCATTGCCAAGCTAAACGATCATAAGCCCAACTCTATCGGCCAGGCGTCACGCATTTCAGGCGTGACGCCCGCGGCGATCTCGATCCTGCTGGTATGGCTGAAAAAGCAGGGGTTGCTGCGCCGCAGCGCCTGATCGGCCCGCTCTGAACCTTTGCCGCCGGATCTTCCCGGCGGCTTTGTTTTTTTATATAACACACCACATTATCCGCGACGGTATTAACGCCGGCCGTGCCGTATACGAGGGACTCATCATGCTGGCTAAACTGGAATCATTACTCGCCCAAGCGGAAATAACGCTTACCGATGATCAAAAACAGCGGCTTGTGTTGTATGTTGAGCTATTGAACAAGTGGAACAAAGCCTACAACCTGACGTCGGTACGCGAACCCGGACAAATGCTGGTGCGCCACATCCTCGACAGCATTGTGGTGAACCCCCATTTGCAGGGACGCGATTTTATCGACGTGGGCACCGGCGCCGGCCTGCCGGGCATACCGCTGGCCATTGTGCGGCCCGATGCCCGCTTTACCTTGCTCGATAGCCTGGGCAAGCGCATGCGGTTTTTGCGCCAGGCGCAGCATGAGCTTGGGCTGGATAATATCGAACTGGTACAAAGCCGGGTGGAAGAGTATCAGCCGGGCGTGCCATTTGACGGCGTTATCAGCCGCGCCTTCGCCTCCATAAACGATATGCTGGCATGGTGCCATCATTTACCCGCGGCGGGGCAAGGGCGGTTCTACGCGCTTAAAGGCGTGGTGCCGACCGATGAGCTGGCCGCGCTGCCGGCAACATTCGTCCTGGAAGCGGTGATTGAGTTAGCCGTTCCGCAACTGCAAGGCGAACGGCATTTAGTGGTCATCCGGCCACGTTAAATTTGTTTTTTATCAATAAAAGATTGAATAGAATAAATGCCGTCTTGGTAGGGTAAATTAATTTTAGCAGTCAACTATTTTAAATGTTGTTTACTTAAAATTTACATTCTATTAGCATTATCCGGCGGCATAAAATTAGTTCTAGTCCTAATAGTCACTATGTAAAATATATATGTCTAAACATGTCTACGCTATTACCCGCCTGATTGCCGGAAAATAAGCGGTCTTATGGGCGTCAGAGGGGATTGGCGGGATATAAAGCCTGTTTTTTATAAAAAAATATATAACTGCATGAATTTGATATATTTATTAATTTAGCTTCACCCAGCGGCGAAAAAAGGGAATCCGCGTTGTAAAAACATTCCCCCCTTTTAACGTGATCACGCGCACAGTTTCGTAAGCAATAATTGCTCAAGCAGTATAAAGTTATGCATGGTATGATTCCCGCGCTTTAAGGGGAAAAAGGGCTAAAACGAAGGGATTTAAATTATTGTTCACCTTTTCGCTACTTATGCATTGAATTCGTAGTGTCTACCCGTATAATTTGCACGTTTTTCGTTACTTGACTCATGGCGCTAAAGGCAGTTTTATACACCTGCAATCTGACCAGAACGGGTAGGGGGGAGTGAACATATGTCCTTATCCCTCTATAGCGGGAAAGTTGCTGGAAAGTTATTATTTATCCAGCTAATGGCGTTGGTCCTGCTCAGCGCGCTGTTCGCGCTGCGGAGTCCGCAGTGGGGCGTTTCCGCCCTTGGCGGGGGACTGGCGGCCTGGCTGCCGAATGTGTTGTTTGTGCTATTTACCTCGTGCCATCAGGTGAGCGTTCCGGCCGCGGGGCGGGTAGCCTGGTCGTTCGCCATCGGAGAGGCGCTCAAGGTAGTCGCCACCATAGCCTTGCTGATAGTGGCGCTTGGGATGTTCAGGGCAGCGTTTGTTCCACTGGGCCTGACCTATTTATCGGTGCTGATTGTGCAGATATTGGCACCGGCCGTAATTAACAACAAAGGGTAAGAGGCATCATGTCTGCATCAGGAGAAATCTCTACTCCACAGGAATACATAGGCCATCA
>JAATFX010000087.1 GCA_015654925.1 Enterobacterales bacterium
CAAAAGAGGATAACAGCGAATGGTTCTCGGCAAACCGCAAACAGACCCTACTCTCGAATGGTTCCTGTCTCATTGCCATATTCATAAGTATCCATCGAAGAGTACGCTTATACATCAGGGCGAAAAAGCAGAAACGCTTTACTACATCGTCAAGGGCGCCGTCGCGGTGCTGATTAAAGATGAAGAAGGCAAAGAGATGATTCTCTCCTATCTCAACCAGGGGGATTTCATCGGTGAATTAGGCTTATTCGAGGAAGGCCAGGAACGCAGCGCCTGGGTACGGGCTAAAACCGCCTGTGAAGTGGCCGAGATTTCTTATAAAAAATTCCGGCAGCTCATACAGGTCAATCCCGATATCCTCATGCGTTTATCCGCGCAAATGGCCAGCCGTTTGCAGGTGACCTCGGAAAAAGTCGGTAACTTGGCGTTCCTCGACGTTACCGGGCGCATTGCCCAGACTTTGCTGAATTTGGCGAAGCAACCCGACGCCATGACGCATCCCGACGGCATGCAAATCAAGATTACCCGTCAGGAAATCGGTCAGATTGTCGGCTGTTCGCGTGAAACAGTAGGCCGTATCCTTAAAATGTTGGAAGATCAGAACCTTATCTCCGCACACGGTAAAACCATTGTCGTTTACGGTACGCGCTGATAGCGTTTTAAGACAGGCGTGGTGCTCTGTGCCACGCTTTTTCCGCCGGCCGACGGTTTGCCCATAGATCCTATGTGGCGCAGGCTGATTTATCACCCCGAAGTTAACTACGCCTTACGGCAAACAATCGTATTATGCCTGCCCGTGGCGGTAGGCCTGCTATTCGGCAGCCTGCAAAACGGCCTGCTGTTCTCTTTGGTGCCCGCCTGTTGCAATATCGCCGGCCTGGATACCTTGCATAAACGTTTTTTTAAACGCCTGGCCATCGGCGGCCTGCTGTTCGCCCTTAGCAGTACGCTTATCCAAGTGTTGCTGCATCTGGCGGTGCCGCTGCCCGTGGTTATGTTCGGCCTGGCGCTGCTGTTCGGCGTGACCGGCGAGATAAGCCCGCTGCACGGGCGCTTATTGCCCGCCGCCCTTATCGCCGCCATCTTTACCCTCGGCCTGGCCGGCAATGTGCCTTTTGGCGTGCCGCCGCTGTTATATATTGCCGGTACCGCCTGGTACGGATTATTCAACGGCCTGTGGTTCTGGTTGTGGAAAGAGCAGCCGATGCGGGAAACCCTCAGCCTGCTGTACCGGGAACTGGCGGATTATATCGAGGCGAAATATAGCCTGCTGACGCAGCATACCGACCCGGAGACCGCTTTGCCGCCGCTGTTTGCCCGCCAGCAAACGGTGATTGACCTGATAGCGCAGGTTTATCAGCAATTGCATATGCTCTCCGCCACTCATCAACAGCAATATAAACGCCTGCTGCGCGCCTTCCAGGTCGCGCTGGATTTACAGGAACATATCGCCGTCAGCCTGCATCAGCCCGACGAAGTGCAAAAGCTGGTAGAACAAAGCCACGCGGAGGCGGTAATCCGCTATAACGCGCGGGTGATTGCGGCGCGGCTGCGGGTGCTGGCCGACGATATCCTGTACCACCGGCCGCCGGGGCGCTTTACCATGGCCGGCGCACTCTCGGCGCTGGAAAAAATCGCCGAACGCAACCCCGACAATCCGGTCGGCCATTTTTGTTATTATCACTTCAGCCGCATCGCGCGCCTGCTGCGCACCCAGCGTCCCCTATACCGCCGCGACGTGATGGCCGACAATCAGCAGCGGCTTTCGTTCTGGCACGCGCTGATAAGCTACTGTTCCCTGAAGTCCATGGCCCTGCGCAACGCCGCCCGTTTGGGAGTGATACTGGCGATCGGCAGCAGTTTCGGATTGATGTTTAACCTGCCCAAACCGTACTGGATTTTAATGACGGTGATGTTCGTCAGCCAGAACGGTTATAACGCCACCCGGGTCCGCATCCAGCACCGGGCGCTGGGGACGCTGGCGGGTTTGTTTATCGCCGCCGGCACCCTGCAGCTGGAACTGGGCGACGGTACGATTTTGCTGTGCATGCTGGTACTGACCCTGGCGGCCTATCTGGTGTTGCGCAAAAACTATGGCCTGGCGATGACCGGTATGACCGTGACCGCCGTCTATACGCTGCAACTGCTGTCGCTTAACGGCGCGCATTTCCTGGTGCCGCGGCTGGTGGACACGCTGCTTGGCTGTATGCTGGCGTTTGGCGGCATGTTGTGGCTGTGGCCGCAGTGGCAAAGCGGGCTGTTGCGCAAAAATGCGCATCTGGCGCTGGAGCGGGATCAGGAAGCGCTGCGCCTGCTGTTGCAGCCGGTGGCGGAACCGGCGGCGTTGGCCTATGCGCGCATGCGGGTCAATCAGGGCCATAACGCGCTGTTTACCTCGCTCAGCCAGGCGATGCGGGAGCCGGCTTTCAACTCCCGCTACCTGTCCGATATGCGTTTATGGGTGACGCATAGCCAGTTTATCGTCGAACACATCAACGCCATGACCATCCTGGCGCGGGATCATTATATGCTGACGCCGGCGCTGGCCCAGAAATACCTGGCGGCCTGCGAAGTGGCCCTGCAGCGCTGCCAGCAGCGGCTGGAATACGACGGGCCGAGCGGTGAAAGCCCGGTAGCGCAAGCCGCCGACACCCAGACCCACTCGACGACCCTGATGGAGCGCCATTTACAGCGTATTTTGTTCCATTTGGGCGTGATGCATACCATTTCCTCGGTGGCCTGGCGCCAGCGGCCGCAACACGGCCGCTGGCTGTCGCGCCGGTTAAGCGAACCCCGCGGCTAGTCCCGGGCGGATTATCAGGCGTCGGCGCCAAGCACCTGGGCCACCGCTTTTTCAAACCGCGCCATGCCCAGCTCGATATCTTCGAACTCCACCACCAGCGACGGCGCAAACCGCACCACGTCCGGACCGGCCACCAGGATCATCAGGCCCTGGGCGGCGCTGGCATGCAGGAATTCCCGCGCGCGGCCGTGGTACTGCGGCTGCAATACCGCGCCCAATAGCAGCCCCATGCCGCGGACTTCCGCAAACAAATGATATTTGTCGTTTATCGCCTCAAGCGCACGGATAAACCGATCGTGCCGCTCGTTGATGCCCGCCAGCACCTCTGGCGTATTAATCACATCCAGGGCCGCCTCCGCCACCGCGCAGGCCAGCGGGTTGCCGCCGTAAGTAGTGCCATGGGTGCCCACCGCCATCACCGAGGCGATATCTTCGGTGGTAAGCATGGCGCTGATCGGGAAACCGCCGCCCAGCGCTTTGGCGGTGGTCAGGATATCCGGCGATACGCCGTAATGCATATAGGTAAACAGCTGGCCGGTACGGCCCATGCCGCACTGTACTTCGTCCATCACCAGCAGCGCCTGGTATTGGTCGCACAGATCGCGCAGGCCTTGCAGGAATTGCGGCGTGGCCGGCATGATGCCGCCCTCCCCCTGAATGGGCTCTACCACGATGGCGCAGGTATGATCGTCCATAACCGCTTTTACCGCAGCCAGGTCATTGAACGGCACATGGATGATATCGGCCGGTTTCGGGCCGAACCCATCGGAATATTTAGGCTGTCCGCCCACCGAAACGGTAAACAGCGTGCGGCCATGGAAAGCGTTATGGAAAGCAATGATTTTGGTTTTGTAGGGACTGTGGCGGGTGATGGCATAATGGCGGGCCAATTTAAACGCCGCTTCGTTGGCTTCGCCGCCTGAGTTGGCGAAAAACACCCGGTCGGCAAAGGTGGCGTCGATTAGCTTGCTGGCCAGGCGCAGGGAAGGTTCGTTGGTAAAGACATTGCTGGTGTGCCACAGGGTTTCGCCCTGCTGTTTCAGCGCCGCCACCAGCGCCGGATGGCAATGTCCCAGCGCGGTTACCGCGATGCCGCCGGAGAAATCCACATATTCTTTGCCGTCCTGATCCCACACCCGGCTGCCTTTGCCTTTGACCGGAATAAACTGCGCCGGTGCATAAACCGGCAAAATAACCCGATCGAAGGTTGCCCGCGTTACTGCGCTATCATCTTTTTTCATAAGCTGTTTACTCGGTCCGTAACAAAAGGATAACTGAAATTATAGTCATAAAATATGAATAAAAAATCAGTTCGATGCAATCTTTTATCGCTATTCAATGGTAAAAAAATATTCTGGCCGCCGGGCCACGCCTGACGATGTTTTTTCAGCTTCTCACAACGCCGGCGCCGGAAAAAGACTGGCGGAGAAAGTTTTCCAGCAGTTGATGGCCCTGCTGGCTGAGAATACTTTCAGGATGAAACTGTACACCTTCGAGCGGTAAGGTCCGATGGCGGATGCCCATGATTTCGTCCCGCCCCCCCGCGCGCATGCTCCAGGCGGTCGCCTCAAGGCATGCAGGCAGGCTGTCAGCGGCGACCAGGAGCGAATGATAACGGGTCACCGTCAGGGGCGCGGCCAGACCGGCGAATACGCCCCGCCCGTCGTGGGTAATGGCGGATGTTTTGCCATGCATGACCTGCCGGGCGCGCTCGATGCGGGCGCCGAAGGCCTGGGCAATGGCCTGGTGTCCCAAGCAGACGCCGAGAATCGGTACCTTGCCGGCGAAATGCCGGATAGCCGCCAGGGAGATGCCGGCATCGTCAGGTGTGCCCGGGCCGGGGGAGATCACCAGGCGATCGGGAGCCAAACGCTCAATGTCGGCAAGCTCCAATTTATCATGCCGCCATACCTCTACCTGTGCGCCAAGCTCGCTAAAATACTGATAAAGGTTGTAGGTAAATGAATCGTAATTATCGATAATCAGCAGCATGGACAACCTAATGGATTGATATTTAAATATTATGCGTCTGGTGGCGTTTCCGCCGCGCCGTGCGCCAAGGATAAGGCACCGCCCAGTATAACGGCCCGGCGGCGGGGATGGGAGACGCTTTGCCTGGACATGCCGCTTAAGGGTGTGTGATATTTCGCTATGCCCGCCTGCGCAACGCTTACCTGCCCCGCGCGACCCAGGCCATAATGACTTACTCTAATTGAGCCAATCTCTTTGGGACAGATAAAATAAGCCTATGTACCGTTTTCGCCATTTGAAAATACTTACTCCCTATCTTTGGCCCAAGACGGAGCCGAAGTTACGTTATTACCTGATCGCCGCGCTGCTGTTCATGGTGGCGGCCAAGGTCAGCACTTCCCTGGTGCCGCTGGCCTACAAAGCCATTATCGATAACCTTAATGGCGAAAACGCCAGGCTGCTGGCCATTCCCCTGGGCCTGATTGCCAGCTATGGGCTGGCCCGCGTCAGCGCATCCGTCTTTGAAGAGCTGCGCAACGTCATGTTCGTGCATGTAAGCCAAAACGCCACCAGGCTGCTGGGACTGAGGGTATTCCGGCAACTGCATAACCTGAGCTTGCGCTTTCATCTGGAGCGCCAGACCGGCGGACTATCGTTGTCGATAGAGCGTGGAACCCAGGCGGTGTCCACCGTACTTTCCCGCGTACTGTTTTCCATCCTGCCGATCCTGTTTGAAATCAGCCTGGTGACCGTCATTTTGTGGCGGCTGTTGAATATCTGGTTCGCGGTGGCCGTATTAACCACCGTCGGCGGCTATCTTCTGTTTACCATTACCGCGGTGGGGTGGCGCACGCGTTTTCGGCGCGAATTAAACCAGGCTAACGCCGATGCCAATAATAAGTCCCTCGACAGCCTGCTCAATTACGAGACCGTTAAATATTTCGGCAACGAGGAGTTCGAGGCACGGCGCTTTGATATGTCGCGACGGCATTACGAGTACGCGGCGATCAAAAACCAGGTCAGCTTCACGCTGCTCAGTATCGGCCAGACGGTCATTATTTCGGTCGGTCTGGTGGTGATGATGGCCATGGCGGCACGGGGGATGGTGCAAGGGCATATGACGTTGGGGGATTTCGTGCTGGTGAACGCCTATTTGTTACAGCTGTATCAACCGCTGAATTTCTTCGGTTTTATCTACTCGGAGATACGCCAGGCGCTTATTGATATGGATAACATGTTCGACCTGCTGTCGTTAAAACGGGAAATCGAAGACCGTCCCGGCGCCGCGGCCCTGCGGTTAACCCGGGGAGAGGTGGTTTTTTCCGGGGTCAGCTTCGGTTACGACGCGCGGCGCCCGATCCTGGACCAGGTCAGTTTCACCATTCCGGCCGGTAAAACCGTCGCCATCGTCGGGACGTCGGGGGCGGGCAAATCCACCCTCGCCAGGCTGCTGTTCCGCTTTTACGATGTGACCGCTGGGGCGATATGCCTGGACGGGCAGGATATCCGCGATGTGACCCAGGCAAGCCTGCACCAGGCCATCGGCATCGTCCCGCAGGATACGGTACTGTTTAACGATACCCTGCGTTATAACATTGGTTATGGCAATACCGGCGCCACCCACGAAGAGATCGAGCGGGCAGCCAAAATGGCATATATCCATGATTTTATTACCGGTCTGCCGGATGGGTATGATACGCGGGTGGGTGAACGGGGGCTGAAGCTGTCCGGGGGCGAAAAGCAGCGGGTGGCCATTGCCCGCACGGTGCTCAAAGACCCGGAGATATTGATCTTCGACGAAGCGACCAGCGCCCTGGATACCCATACCGAACGGGAAATCCAGGCCCAGATGCGTGAAGTGAGCCGCAACCACACCACTTTGATTATCGCCCATCGCCTGTCGACGATCATTGATGCCGATGAAATCATCGTGCTGGAAGCGGGCGTCATTGCCGAGCGCGGACGCCACCAGGCGCTGTTGGCGGCGGACGGCCGGTATGCTGCCATGTGGCAGCAGCAGCGCCGCGAAGTACGCGCGCCGGCTACGCCGCCGGCCTGATCGAGGGCGCTATAATAGCAGATAACCAGAAGGCACGCCGGGTAACGCATCCGGCGGGCAAGCGCGTAGGCTGAAAAAACGGGCAATAATCCGCTAATCCAGAGAGGAACCGCCATCATGACCGCTAAGCCTGTAAAAATTCCCGGCCCCGATCACCCCATTACCCTTGCAGCTTACCCAGGGCATATCGTCGTGTCCGTCGCGGGCCAGATCGTAGCCGACACCCGCGCGGCGCTAACCCTGCGCGAAGCGGATTATCCGCCGGTTCACTATATCCCGCGCGGGGATGTCGCTTGGTCGCTGCTGGAAAAGACCGGCCACAGCACCTATTGCCCCTACAAAGGGGAATGCTCTTATTACAGCATTACCGCGGGCGGACCGCGGTCGGTGAACGCCATATGGAGCTATGAAAAACCTTATAAGTCCGTCGCCGCCATCAAGAATTATATGGCCTTCTATCCGGATCGCGTCGATAACATCGAACTCAATCCCGCCTGACAGCGGTGTTGACCCGGCGTTATGGCTGTTCCCCCGGTTCGCTGACCACCCGGGCAAAAATAGCCGCCAGCGGGGCCGAGTCGCCGAATGCGCCGGCCTCGTTGGCGTTAATCCACTCTTCCCGTTCGATGGGTTCCCAGCGGGCATCAAAACCTGCATGGATGATCAGCTGTTCGAAAAAGATCCGCTGAGCCCGCCCATTGCCTTCCCGAAACGGATGCAACATATTGATGTCCGCATAATAATGACCGAGGCGGGGACAGATTTCATCCAGGGCAAGCCCGCGCAAATAGTCTTCATCCTCCAAGCGCTGCATCACCGCATTGCCCTCTTTTTCCAAGTAGGAGAAGTGGCAATAGCGGGTTTCATTTTGGTAGATATCCACGGTGCGCAATTGTCCGGCCCATTCATAAATATCCTGGAACAGCGTCCGGTGGATGGCGCATAACCACGGCAATCCCATATTGGGCGCGCCCAGTTCCACGGTGGCCGCCCGCAGCGGCGTCAGGGCAAGCTCGGCCTCGCGCAGGCCCGCGGATTCATGGATATCGAGCTTGTTGCGCAGCACTTGGATACCGGGGTAAAAATAGGGATCGCGTCCATCGCCGAATTTATCGTTCATAATGGCTCCTGAGTTCGCTGATGCGCTGCAAGGCCTCTTCCGCCGCCAGGGTAACCAGTTCGGTATCAAAGCCTTCCAGGCGGTTGCTGGCCTGGAAATTTTCATTGCGCCGCTGTTGAAACAACCGCGATTTTTGTTTGTCAGTCATTTTTTTCATAAGGCATTCCTTATTTGCGACCCGCCGGAGCACCGGGGTAATGAAACGAGCGTAGCCAATAAAGTATAACCAGCATTGGCAGGTTCGCCGGGAGCGCGGCGATATGAACGGGAAAGGGGACGGGGACAGGCACGGAAAAAAGCGTGGGAAAGGCCGGGGCGGCCTTTCCCGCTACAGGTGGCGAAAGGGCGTTACGGTAAAACTTTCGCCGACAGGATAACGACCGGTTTCACCGGAACATTCTGGTAAGGCCCGACGTTTTTGGTGGGCACCTGGGCAATTTTATCGGCAACATCCATGCCCTTGATGACTTTGCCGAATACCGCATACCCGAAATCCCGTTGCCCATGATCGAGGAAAGCATTATCGGCAACGTTGATAAAGAACTGGCTGGTGGCGCTGTCGACTTGGTCGGTGCGCGCCATGGCGACGGTGCCGCGTAAATTGCGCAGACCGTTGTTCGCTTCATTTTTTATCGGCGGCTGGGTGGTTTTTTGCGTCAGGTCCTGGTCAAAACCGCCGCCTTGCACCATAAAGCCCGGGATCACGCGGTGAAAAATGGTGTTATTGTAAAAACCGCTGTTGATATAGTCGACGAAGTTCTTAACCGCTACTGGCGCTTTTTGATTATCCAGTTCCAGTTCGATGTTACCCGCGGAGGTGGTCAGCAGCACGCGGGCATCTTGCTGTGCGGCAAGGACTGGGGAAGATATGACCGCCAGGGAAAAAAAGAGTGCGGCGGTGGCCAGGTTTCGTTTCAACATGAGGGTTCCTTGTTAATACTTGGGCTATAGGAAGGGCTTTGATTCTAAAGAGCAGGCCGCAGTAACGCTACCCATTTACCTTTTTTTACGTAACAGCTTTATAACGGCGCCGGGATTACCGCTTTCCCGGGGCCGAAAAACGGGTTTACCAAACCGATGTTACATATTTCGCCGAAATATCCCTTGCGGGCGCCTTTTATACCCATCGTATAAATTGCCATGATAGTATTTGTCACTTATCGGCAACAGTAAAGCAACCGTTACGCTGGCTGGCGCTACGCCGGCCACAGGATTCATTTAAATAGGCTTATCATGAATAACCATAATCGTCTGCGGCTAACGTGGATTAGTTTTTTTTCCTATGGATTGACCGGCGCCCTGGTGATTGTCACCGGCGTGGTATTAGGTAATATCGCCGAATATTTTCACGTTCCCGTTTCCGCAATGAGCACTACCTTCACCTTTTTAAATTCCGGCATTTTAATGGCTATTTTCCTTAATGCCTGGTTAATGGAAATTATTCCCTTGAAACGGCAGCTGATATTTGGTTTTGTGCTGATGGTGCTGGCCGTGCTGGGGTTAATGAGCGGGCATAACCTGACGATTTTTTCGCTGTCGATGTTTGTCCTGGGCGTGGTAAGCGGCATCACCATGTCCATCGGCACCTATTTGATAACCTATCTTTACGCAGGCCGGCAACGGGGTTCGCGGTTGCTGTTTACCGATTCTTTTTTCAGCATGGCCGGCGCATTGTTCCCCATGCTGGCGGGCGTGCTGCTGGCGCGCCATATCGCCTGGTATTGGGTTTATGCCTGTATCGGCGTGGTCTATGTGGCGATTTTCGTGCTGACGCTGCTGTCGGATTTCCCGGTGCTGGGCAAACGCAGCCAGGCCGCGGCGGGCCAGCCCGTATCGGCACCGGTAAAAGAGAAATGGGGCGTCGGCGTCCTGCTGCTTTCGGCCGCCGCCCTGTGCTATATCCTCGGGCAATTGGGGTTTATTTCCTGGGTGCCGGAATACGCCACCCGCAACTTCGGGATGGGCATTGAAGAGGCCGGCGGCCTGGTGGGTAATTTCTGGACGGCCTATATGATCGGCATGTGGGTATTCAGCGCCCTGCTGCGCTTTGCGGATCTGCAACGCATCGTTACGCTGCTCGCCGGCCTGTCCGCCGTCATGATGTATTTATTTATCGCCGCCGAGCGGCCCGAGCACCTGCACTACTATTTATTCGGACTCGGATTTATTTCCAGCGCCATTTATACCACCCTCATCACCCTGGGTTCACAACAGACCCGGGTTACGTCGCCGAAGCTGGTTAATTTTATCCTCACCTGCGGCACCATCGGCACCATGCTGACGTTTGTGGTCACCGGACCCATCGTGGCCAACCACGGGGTGAAAGCCGCCCTGACCACGTCAAATGCGCTGTATTTGGCCGTGTTTGTCCTGTGCCTGTTGTTGGGTTTTGTCACCCGCCACCGGCTGCACGGCCATGCCGCTAGCGGATCAGTACCGGATAAAACGACAACACCAGCGCCGCGGCCATAAGACGGTTAAACAGGCGCAGCCGGTCGGCATGGCCAAGTTTGCGTTTCAGCAAACTGCCGAAGGCCGCCCAGGCGCTGACGCAGGGGGCATTAATCAGGGTAAATACCAGCGCGATCGGCACTATGTCCCCGAAATAATGGTCCCCGAAATGATGCCGTTCGGGGGCATAAGCGGTGACGGCGCCAATGGCCATCAGCCAGGTTTTGGGATTCAACCATTGGAACAATACCGCGCCCCAGTAGCCCAACGGGGCAATGGCGCGGCCGGTTGTCCCTGACGCCGGCGCCGTATTGGCGATCCGCCAGGCCAGATAAACCAGATAGCAGGCGCCGACGGTTTTCACCAGGGGAAACAGCAGGGAAAAGACGGATGCTGGAAAGCGAGGGCGGCGGATGATACGGCCGTCGCCCGGCGATACGCATTAAGATTTATCGTCATAATCCATCACGTCGCTGCGGGAGATGCCGATATCCTTCAGTTGATCGTCGCTCAGCGCCAGCAGGATGCGACGGTTGCGCCGGCGCGCATACCAGCTTTTCAGCGCCAGGTATTGCCTGGACAGGTAATGCGTGACCAGGTGCTTCTTCCCAAAGGGATGGTCGCCCGCGATTGTTTGGCGCGGATCGCACTGCGCGGCAATAGATCGGTTCACATTTGGCGGGTTTCTCATGGTCGCTCCTCGATGTCCGGTGGAGTAACTAGCATGCAGTAGCCGCCGCAAACCGTACAGATTCAGAAATTAATTTTTTTTACCATACAAAAAGAGAAAACCCGCGCTGTCATGCTATGATTTCATCCAATCTGTATTGCTCACTGACATAAAAAATAAATCTGTATGAGGCTGCCATGACGCGTTACGATAATCTGGCCGGTATCATCGGCGAACGTATTGAACAAGGGTTATATACCTGCGGGCAGCGGCTGCCGTCGGTACGGGCGCTGAGCCTGGAACATGCGGTAAGCATCAGCACCGTGCAGCAGGCGTACCGGGTATTGGAAGATCGGCGGTTGATCGAGGCGCGGCCCAAGTCCGGCTATTTTGTCAGCCAAAAGCATGAGCTGGCCGCCCTGCCCGCCATGTGCCGCCCGGCCCAGCGGCCGGTGGAGATTTCCCAGTGGGATCTGGTGCTTAAGCTGCTGCGATCGGACCCGAATGACGGGATGGTGCATCTGGGGCCTGGTATGCCGGATATTACTTCCCCTACCCTCAGGCCGCTGATGAAACTGCTCAGCCGCTCCGCCCTGCATTCCGATTTGCGCGGTATGAACTATGGGGATATCGCCGGCGCCCCGACGTTGCGCGAGCAGATTGCCCGCCTGCTGGTGGACAGCGGCAGCCTGCTGCTGCCGGAAGATATCATGATCACCACCGGTTGCCATGAAGCGTTGTCGATCGCCATCCATGCCTTGTGCCAGGCCGGGGATATCGTGGCGGTGGACTCGCCCAGTTTCCACGGCGTCACGCAAACCCTGAAGGCCTTTGGCATCAAAGCGTTGGAAATCCCCACCGATCCGGTAACCGGCATTAGCCTGGAAGCGTTGGAGCTGGCGCTGGAACAATGGCCGATCAAGGCCATCCAGGTCACGCCGAACTGTAATAATCCGCTGGGTTATATTATGCCCGATACCCACAAGCAGGCGCTGCTATGCCTGGCGCAGCGCTACGATACGCCGATTATCGAAGATGATGTTTATGGCGATCTGGCCTACCGCTATCCCCGCCCGCACACGATAAAATCCTTCGACGAAGACGGACGGGTGCTGCTGTGCAGCTCATTTTCCAAAACCCTGGCGCCGGGGCTGCGGGTCGGCTGGATTGTTCCCGGTCGCTACATGGAAAAAGTGATTCATATGAAGTATATCGGCACCGGCGCCACTGCCCTGCAACCCCAGTTGGCGGTAGCCGAATTTGTCCGGGGCGGATATTACCTCAAGCATCTGCGGCGCATGCGCGCCCGCTATCAGCTCAACTGCGACATTATGACCAACTGGGTCAAGGCGTATTTCCCACCGCAAACGCGGGTCAGCCGACCGCAGGGGGGATTTTTGATGTGGATAGAATTACCCGCGCATTTCGATTCCCTGCGTCTCAACCGCCAGTTGGAAAAACTGTCGATCCAGATTGCCGTTGGCCCGGTATTTTCCGCCTCCGGCAAATATCGCCACTGCCTGCGCCTGAGTTTTGCCATCCAGCTTACCGATGACATCGAGGCGGCGGTGAAAACCATAGGCGATACCATCAAGCAGCAGCTAAGCGAGGTGAATCCTTAGCGTTTAAAATCGACGTTTTCCGCTGTATCCAGAAACAGCGTGGTTTGCGCGGGCCGCGTTTCGGCAATTATCCGTCCCCGACGGATAACGTAGCGCGGCGGGGTCTGCCGCCGTACGGCGTCAAAACCATTTTCCGCCGGCAGGATCACGATGTTGGCGCTGTTGCCCGACGCGATACCATAGTCGGTCAAATGCATGGTTTTGGCGCTGTTGACCGTAATCAGATCCAGGCCCTGGTTGATTTGCTCATACCCCATTAGCTGGCAAACGTGCAGCCCCATGTGCAGAACTTGCAACATATTGCCGGTACCCAGCGGATACCAGGGGTCAAAGACATCGTCATGGCCAAAGCAGACGTTGATGCCCGCCGCCATCAGTTCCTTGACCCGCGTCACTCCCCGGCGCTTGGGATAATCGTCAAAGCGGCCCTGCAAATGGATATTCACCAGGGGATTGGCAACGAAATTGATGCCGGATAATTTCAGCAGCCGGAACAGGCGCGCGGTATAGGCGCCGTTGTAGGAGTGCATCGCGGTGGTGTGGCTGGCGGTGACCCGCGCGCCCATGCCGTCGCGGTGCGCCAGCGCCGCGACGGTTTCCACAAAACGCGACTGCTCATCGTCGATCTCATCGCAGTGCACATCCACCAGGCGATCGTATTTCTGCGCCAAGGCAAAGGCTTTGTGCAGCGACTCTACCCCATACTCGCGGGTAAATTCAAAATGCGGGATGGCGCCCACCACATCGGCGCCCAAACGCAGCGCCTCCTCCAACAGGGCTTCGCCCTGCGGATATGACAAAATACCTTCCTGCGGGAAGGCCACCAGTTGCAAATCCACCCATGGAGCCACCTCCGCCTTAATCTCCAGCATGGCCTTGAGCGCCGTCAGGGCGGGGTCGGATACGTCCACATGACTGCGCACATGCTGTATGCCGTTGGCGATTTGCCATTTCAGCGTCTGCCAGGCGCGCTGTTTAACATCCTCATGGGACAGCAGCGCCTTACGTTCGGCCCAACGCTCTATTCCCTCGAACAGGGTGCCGGACTGGTTCCAATGCGGATCGCCGGCGGTTTGCGTGGTATCCAAATGGATATGCGGCTCGACAAACGGCGGTATCGCCAGTCCGCCTTGAGCATCCAGCACGTCCGGGGAGGTATCCGGCCGCGCTTGCGCGGCGCGTATTTGCCCTATGCGATCCCGATCTATTTCTATCAGCCATAGACCTTCACGCTGGGGCAACCGGACATTATTGATTATTTGCAGCGACGGCTTTGACACGGTTCACCTCATTACGCGGCGGGGAGGGACGGTTATTAAGCAAAGCTTAGCGCACCCGGCGGCCAATTTACATGAAAAGCGCCGCCCGCCGGTGAATTCGCCGACGGGTCGAAGAGGACGATTGATAAGGCGACTAATAGCGGAGTTGATAGCCGGATTGAGGTGGGACACCGGCGCCGGGGACGGACCAACCGGCCCGGCGGGAAAAATCGCCTTACGGACGGGGGACGAAACCCACGGCCTGGTAAACCTTATCCAGCGTTTGCTGCGCGCGCGCGCTGGCTTTAGCCGCGCCGTCGCGCATAATCTGGTTGAGCAAGTCATCGTTGGCGCGATAATGGTGAAAACGTTCCTGCAATTCGATCAGCATGCCGGATACGGCGTCCGCCACCGCGCCTTTGAGGTGGCCGTACATTTTACCGTCAAACTCCCGCTCCAGTTCGGCGATGGGTTTACCGGTGACGCCGCTGAGAATATCCAGCAGGTTCGACACGCCCGGTTTGGCCTTGGGATCGTAGCGCACTACCGGCGGCTCGTCGGAGTCGGTCATGGCGCGCTTGAGTTTTTTCACCACCGATTTCGGGTCTTCAAGCAGCGTGATCACATTATTGCGGTTGTCATCGGACTTGGACATTTTTTTGGTCGGGTCCAGCAGGGACATCACGCGGGCGCCGGATTTGGGGATAAAGGGTTCGGGCTGGGTAAAAATATCGCCGTAAAGCGCATTAAAACGCTGGGCGATATCGCGGCTCAGCTCCAGATGCTGTTTCTGATCCTCGCCCACCGGCACCTGGTTAGTCTGATAGAGCAGAATATCCGCCGCCATCAGCACCGGGTAATCAAACAGCCCGGCGTTGATATTGTCGGCATAACGGGCGGATTTATCCTTGAACTGCGTCATGCGGCTCAGCTCGCCGAAATAGGTATAGCAGTTCAGCAGCCAGCTCAGTTGCGTATGCTGCGGCACGTGCGACTGGACAAAAATGGTGCTTTTATTCGGGTCGATGCCGCAGGCCAGATACAACGCCAGCAGATCCAGCGTGGCATGGCGTAATTTCTGCGCATCCTGCCGCGCGGTAATGGCATGCAGGTCGACAATGCAATAAATACAGTCGTACTCGTCTTGCATATTTACCCACTGACGCAGCGCACCCATATAGTTGCCGATGGTCAATTCGCCAGACGGCTGCGCGCCGCTAAATACTATGGGCTTACTCATTTTACGCTTCCTGATTATCTAAAGATGACAACCCAAGAATGGGCAGAAGATCGGCAAAACGATCCAGGATGTAATCCGGATGGCTCAGGGTGATCGCTTCACCGTAGTTGTAACCATAGGTCATGCCGACGCAAGGACAGCCGGCCGCCTTGGCCGCCACGATGTCGTTGCGTGAATCACCGACAAACAGCAGTTCGTCCACATACAGTCCCAGCTTGCCGAGCACCAGATAGATAGGGGCCGGATGAGGTTTTTTCGCCGCCACGTCGTCGCCGCCGATAATCAGCGAGAAATAGCTGTCGATGCCCAGCGAAGCCAGCAAGGGGGCCACAAACGGCGTAGGCTTGTTGGTGACTACCGCCATGGGCCAGCCTTGGGCGGCCAACAGGGCCAGGGTCTCTTTCACCTGCGGGAACAGCCGGCTGCCCTGCTCCACGGTGCGGGCATAAAACTGGTCGAACAGCACCCGGGTTTCGCGACATAACGCCGCTTCAGGCTGGGCGCCCGCCCAAATCAGGGCGCGCTCGACCAGTTTGTCGGCGCCGTTGCCGATCCAGGTGGAGACCAATGCCTGCCCCGCCGGGGCAAGCCCTTGCGCCTGCAGGGCCTGGTCGAGGGCGCTGCTCAGGCCCGGGGCGGTATCGGTGAGGGTGCCGTCGAGGTCGAAGGCCAGGCCGCGGATTTTCGCCAGATTACTCATGGCGATTACCCGGCTCATGGCTGCTACCCGGCCCAAGGCTGCTACCTGGCTCAAGGCTGCTCGCAGTTAACTCGCGGCGCATGGACTCGATGATCGATTGATAATCGGAATGGCCGAAGATCGCCGACCCGGCGACGAACATATCCGCCCCGGCCGCGCCGATGGCGCCGATATTATCGATTTTGACCCCGCCGTCCACTTCCAGGCGGATATCGCGGCCGCTATCGTCAATGAGCCGGCGCACCTGGCGCAGTTTATCCAGCGTACCGGGAATAAACGACTGGCCGCCAAAACCGGGATTCACCGACATCAGCAAAATGATATCCAGTTGATCCATGACGTAATCGAGGTAGCTCAGGGGCGTCGCGGGGTTGAATACCAGACCGGCTTTGCAACCGTGATCTTTTATCAGTTGCAGCGAGCGGTGCACATGCTCCGAGCCTTCGGGATGAAAGGTGATATAGCTGGCCCCGGCGGCGGCAAAATCGGGAATGATGCGATCGACCGGCTTGACCATCAAATGCACATCGATAGGGGCGGTAATGCCGTAATTGCGCAGAGCCTTGAGCACCATCGGTCCCATCGTGAGGTTGGGTACATAGTGATTATCCATCACATCAAAATGCACCACATCGGCCCCGGCCGCCAATACCCGGGCGGTATCTTCGCCCAGGCGGGCGAAATCCGCCGACAGGATGGATGGGGCGATTAAAAATTTTTTCATCCGCGTCTCCAATCATTAATGGTCAGTCAATGGCTTGTTTATTGGCGCTATCCGCGGCGCGTTTAACGGCGCGGGGCTGATCCGCGTAATAATACAACGCCAGCAGTTCATCCACTTTGCTGCGCCCGAGGATATTGCGGCTGATGGTGCGCCGGCCTCTCACCACGTGCAGCACCGCGTCACAATACCATTCCCGTGTCAGCACGGTATCGTGGTTTGAGATCAACACCGGGACCTGCTCTTCGCTGGCCAGCCGATAAGCGATCCGCGCCAGGTTTTGCTGCTCAAGGTTATTGAAGCTGTTGGTATGATAAGCCATAAAATTTGCCGTGGTGGACAACGGCACATAAGGCGGATCGCAATATACCACCGATCCCTGCGCGGCTTTTTCCAGCGTCTGCTGGTAATGCTCGCATACAAAAATAGCTTTTTGCGATTTTTCAGCAAACCAGTGCAGCTCGTTTTCCGGGAAATACGGTTTTTTATAGCGGCCGAACGGCACATTGAACTCGCCGCTTAGGTTATAACGACACAGGCCGTTATAACAATGACGATTGAGATAAAGAAAAAGTATCGCGCGCCGATAAGCATCGGTGCAAAGGTTAAATTCACTACGTAATTGATAGTAAATCAGCGAGGTGTTGGCGTCTTCATCAAACAGCAAACGAGCGTCGCCGATGAACTCGACGGTACGCTCTTTGACGATATTATAGAGGTTGATTAGATCGCTGTTGATATCAGCAAGAATGTACTTCTCGTAGTCGGTGTTAAGAAACACCGACCCCGCGCCGACGAAGGGCTCGATCAGGCAATCCCCCGCGGGTAAATGGCGGCGGATATCTTCAATTAGCGGATATTTCCCGCCTGCCCATTTTAAAAACGCGCGGTTCTTCTTCATGCCGTCGATTGTTACTCACACACTCTCAAGAGCCGCGGATTGTACTCTGTTTAGACCCATACAGCAGCGCTAAATTCAGGAACTATTTATTCTGATCCTGTTTGACCTGCCCTATTTCCCTGGCCCACGGCTTTTTAGCCTGGATATCGGCCGGTAATTGGGCCACCGCGCTTTTGGCCTGGGCCGAAGACGGATAGACGCCGCTCACCAGGACATACCAGGGTTTGCCGTCGCGCCGGGTTTCATATACCCAGTACTGGCTCAGCTGCTGCTTTTTAGCATAGGCATTGAGCGTGGTGGCCTGCGAAGCGCTGCTGATCTGCACGGTGTAATAACCAGCCGGGGCGCTTTGAATCGACCCGGCGGCGGGCACCGGAGCATGCTGGGTTGCCGCCGCGGGAGCCGGAGCACGCTGGGCAGCGGCTGTCGGATGGCTCGGCGGGATCACCATTGTGTGCTGGGCTGAACCCGCCGGGGTAGACGGCGCGACCTGCTGCGCCGCAGGGGCCTTGACGGTGCGGGCCGGCGCCGGGCTGACAACGCGGGGCGCCTTCTCAACCGGCTTCGGCGCTTTATGGGCGGCCGCGGGACGGCTGGCGGCGGCGGCTTTATGAGCCGGTTCCTTGCCTGCCGGCGCAACCGTAGCCGGCGCGGTGGGCAGCGTTGACGTCGGCTGGTCGTTGTTCATTTGCTGGGCCATACCGTTCACCCTATCCCCTTGCTGGGATAACGCATCGGCCATATTCCCCGGCAGATCGATACGATGCTGGGTACCGGGCGCGGTAACAGGCGGAGCCTGGGTCGGCGTAGCGGCTACCGGCGGCGCGTTCAGGATTTGCGGCTGCGTGGCGGTACCGTTGCTGCCATTGACGGTGCCAGCGGGAGCGTCGGGAGTGGCGCCGTTGGTGGTGCTGCCGGGGCTGTTCACGTCAGGATTGGCGGCGTCTGGCACGGGCGTGCCGTTATTGGTTGCCGTGTTGGCGGCGCCGGGCAGATCGATGCTCTTTTCAGCCACATTAGGGTTTTGCTGGTTGGCATCGGACTGGGTTGGGGCTTTTAACGCCGAGCCAATGGCAATGACCAGCAGCAGCAATACCAGAATACCGATGCCAATCATCAGATGTTGCTTGGACATGGCCACTTTGGGAACTGAAGGGCCCTTCCGTTGACGGGGTGGGCGGCGATCGCTGCTATCGGGTCTCAGTTCGTCTTCCGACTTGAACTCATCCATCTAGAACTCTCCAACCGAGAGATATTTCCACACGTCCAGGGACGCGGGAAGGGTTAATGCGAATAAATCAATTTCATCCCCTTGATCCCCAGTGGGGACAAGGGCGACGGCCCTGACTCAAGCCTGGCAATCGGCGATAGATGCCAATACGATATCATTTGATACATCGGCGCGCACTTCCGCCTGGCCCAGGCCCCGCGGCAGCACTAGCCGTAACCGGCCGGAAATGACTTTCTTGTCACGCATCATATGCGGCAGATAGTCCTCCGGCTGCATTTCTTCCGGTCCGGTGACCGGCAGGCCGGCGCGGATCAGCAACGCGTGAACGCGCTCTATGTCATCGGCGTGGAACTGGCCTAAACGATGCGCCGCGCGGATGGCCATCATGATGCCCGCCGAAACCGCTTCACCGTGCAGCCAGTTTCCGTACCCCATATGGGTTTCAATGGCATGCCCGTAAGTATGGCCTAAATTCAGCAAAGCCCGCTGCCCATTTTCACGTTCATCGGCGGCAACCACCTCGGCTTTCAGTTCACAACAACGGCGGATGCAGTAAGACAGCGCGCCGACATCCAGCGCACGCACTTCATCCAGGTGTTTTTCAAGCCAGACAAAAAAAGCATAGTCTAAAATAATGCCGTTTTTAATGACTTCCGCCAATCCGGAGGATAATTCGCGCGGCGGCAAGGTGCTAAGACAGTCGAGATCGATCACCACCGATGCCGGCTGATAAAACGCGCCGATCATATTTTTACCGAGGGGATGGTTAACCGCCGTTTTACCCCCGACCGAAGAATCAACCTGGGAGAGCAGCGTTGTAGGGACCTGGATAAAACGGACGCCGCGCTGATAACTGGCGGCGGCGAAACCGGTCATATCGCCGATTACCCCGCCGCCAAGGGCGATAAGGGTAGTGTCGCGGCCATGAGGTTTTTTCAGTAGCGCCGTGAACACCTGATCGAGCACGCTCAGTGATTTATATTGCTCACCGTCGGGCAGGATAACGTGATCGACGACTATCCCGGCGCGTTCAAGAACCGCCCGGATTGAATTCAGATAAAGCGGCGCCAACGTGTCGTTGGTCACCACCATCACATGATCGCCGTTTTTAAGCGGCATGAAAGAAGCCGGGTCGTTGAATAACCCGGCTGCGATCGTAATCGGGTAGCTGCGCTCCCCTAGTGTTACGGTAATCCTCTCCATGGGGTGCTTAATGACCTTTTCGGCATCTCGTTACACACTAAATCAGTTGCTTTCCAGCATATTGATAATCTGGTTGGCAACAACCTTAGCACTTTGTTCGTCGGTACGAATGGTAACATCCGCAATTTCTTCATACAAAGGATTGCGTTCCCTGGCCAGCGCTTCCAGCACTTCGCGCGGCGGGGCTTCAACCTGTAGCAAGGGTCGTTTTTTATCGCGCTGGGTTCTGGCCAGCTGTTTTTCAATGGTGGTTTCAAGATAAACGACCACACCACGGGCAGAAAGGCGGTTACGTGTCTCACGCGATTTTACTGATCCACCGCCTGTAGCCAATACGATCCCTTGTTTTTCAGTAAGTTCGTTAATGACTTTTTCTTCACGATCGCGGAAGCCATCTTCGCCTTCCACGTCGAATACCCAGCCTACATCAGCCCCGGTGCGTCGCTCAATCTCTTGATCAGAATCGAAAAACTCCATATTAAGTTGTTGAGCCAACTGACGCCCAATAGTGCTTTTGCCG